>CAZUZD010000672.1:220-1520 GCA_964624465.1 uncultured Isosphaeraceae bacterium | reverse complement strand
CATTGATACCCTGCTGGCCACCCGCCAGCGGATTGCGGAATGGCTCCACCGGCTGGGGCAGGCGCCGGGCGATGTTCCTGCCAGCGTCCGCGACCGGGTCCGCTCCGATTACCAGGCCCGCCTGGCCCGGGTGGTCGAGGAACTGCGGGGACACTCGGCGGCGATCGGCAGCAACCTTGAGTCGCTGCGGAATGACCGGACCGATCGGCTGAAGGTGCGTGCCTCCGAGGAGGAGTCGCTGGCCGAGGCCCGGCTGCGGCATGCGGTGGGGGAGTACGCCGACGAGGAGTGGCGGGCCCACGAGGAGCGCAGTGGCACCCGGCTCGAGTCGCTGGGGGCCGAACTGCATCACCTCGACGGCGAGATCACTCGGCTCGAGGAAGTCCTGGTTCAGATCACCGGCTCGCCGGCCCGGCCGCCGGTGGTCCCCTCCACCCCGGTGGAATCGGTCGAGGCAGAAGAGTCCGCCGCGATGCCATCGCCCGCCGAGGCGGCTGGGCACGAGTACCAGTTGGCCGACGAGACCTTCATCACCCTCGACGAGGGCACCGGCAACCCGCAGACCCAGTCGATCTTCGACGGCCCGACGACCGCGGAGCACGAGGTGGTCGAGGCCCGCCGGGAGCCCGAGGTCGTGGTCCCCGAGGCGCCCCGGTTCACGCCGCGGAGCGGGGCGATCCCGCCGCGGCCGAAGCCGGCCAGCCGGCCGGTCGAGGACGAGATGGCGTTCCTCAAGTCGGTGATGGCGGAGCCCGCCCCGCCGCGGGCGGCCGGGGCCGAGAAGCGGAGCGCCTCGGGTGGCGGGACGAGCGCAGCGGTGGCCACCAAGACCCTGAAGTGCCAGGATTGCGGCACCCTCAACCGGCCGACCGAGTGGTACTGCGAGCGCTGTGGCGCGGAGCTGTCGGCAGTCTGAGGGCCGGGCAGGGCATCGGGCTGGACGCGAAAAAGGGTGGTGCCGAGGCACCACCCTTTGCGTTGGTCCCGGGCCGGGGAGCTTACTTGGCCTTGGTGGCCTTGGCCAGGCGGCTCTTCTGCCGGGCGGCGGTGTTCGGATGGACCAGCCGCTTGCGGGCGGCGTGGTCGAGCAGCTGCTCGGCGGTGGCGAAGCCCTGCAGGGCCTCCGCGCCGGTGGCGGCCATGCGGACCTTCTTGACGGCATTGCGCAACTGGCTCCGCTGCGCCTTGTTCCGGGCGGTGCGGGTCTTGGTCTGACGCATCCGCTTCTTGGCAGACTTGATACGCGGCACGAGTACCTCAGTACGGAATCGGTGTTGGGGCCCGGAATGGCGGCCAAGTT
>CAZUZD010000672.1:0-210 GCA_964624465.1 uncultured Isosphaeraceae bacterium | reverse complement strand
ATTGTACCCTGACCCAGGGGGAGGCGCAAGCCGCCGGGGTGTTTTGACTTGGTCCGCCACGGTCCTTATGTTCCCGCCTCCGCACGACTTGCACCCTCACCACGGGATCCGTGACCACCTTGCGCCTCTTCGCCCCATGGACCGCCCGTGTCCCCCACGCCTGAGGGGTTCCCGGGGCTGCTCGACGGGGAGGCCGGTTTCGTGGTCGAG
>CAZUZD010000671.1:0-1523 GCA_964624465.1 uncultured Isosphaeraceae bacterium | reverse complement strand
CGGCGCGGGCGGCCAGCACCAGGCCGCCGGCGGCGGCCAGGGTGGCGGTGGCCGGCTCGGGCCCCGGCGCCATGACGCCGCGGGCGTCGCGATCGGCCTGGAACACGACGTCGGGGCCGGTCAGGCCGTTGACCCGGGGGCTGCCGCCCAGGTCGGGCGTCATGCCCAGGAACTCCCGCGCCGGGTTGGTGGCGTTGAAGGGCGTGGTGCTCGTCGTGTTGAAGACCAGCTCCGGCGGCGCCTCGATGAAGTAGCGGGGGTCGAGGTAGACGTTGGCGGCGCGGAAGACCAGCGAGCCGGTGCGGACGGCCGTCTGGGTGCCGACGTAGTCGTTGGGCCCGAACTGGTCGAAGGCGTCGACCAGGGGCACGCCGGGGCCGGTCGTCTGGGTGACGAAGGCGCCGGTACCGTCGAGGGACGGCTCGGGCAGGCTCTCGGAGATCAGCGTGCCGTCGGTGAACCCGGTGCCCGCCAGGTTGTCGGCGGTCACGGCGTCGTGGCGGTACATTCGCACGAAGCTGCCGGTCTGGTCCTGGGCCATCGCGAAGTTCGCCCGCACCACCTGGTCGAGCGGCCCGCCCATCGCCATCACGTAGGTGACCTGCAGGGTCACGCCCGCGACGGCGGTGATCTGGTAGCTGGAGTTCAGGCCGGTGGGGATCAGGGTGTTGCCGTTCGGATCGATCAGGCCGGCGAGGGTCGCCTGGTAGTAGCCGCGGAACTGGATGCTGGCCAGCTGCGTCGGGTCGCTGAGGTCCAGGTCGGGCCGCCAGTTCAGCAGCGCGGGGTTGAGGTTCTGGGTGAGCAGGTTGCCCACCGAGTAGTCGAAGCCGCCGATCTGCCGGGCCGTGTCCGGGCCGTTGCCGTCGGGGTCGAACTGGAACATCACGTCGGCCCGGGCGGGGGCCGCCAGCGCGGCCAGGGCCACGAGCAGCGTCAGGGCCAGCGGGGGCATCGTCCGCGACCGGGCGGGGCGTGACGGCGCGTGGGGGTCGGGTTGGGACTGCCGGCACATCATCTTCGGAATCTCCTCCTGGAGCGTGGTGCCAAGCCGATCCCCGGGGCGACGCCACCCGGTCGTCTCGGGATCAGGTCCGGGCTCCGATCATCCTCGACCGGCGCCCGCCGGACACACCAGCATACCAGCAAAACTCAATCCTACAAATTCAAGCGCTTCACGATCCGACGGACCGGTTCGCTGGCGCTGCGTTCTGAGGCGATTTCGCGACCCAGGGCAGCCTCACCCGGCGCGGATTATCGCATCAAACCCTCCCAACCGGCCCCCCGCCCGGCCAGCATGTCCCCCAAAATCGGCACAGCGAACAAAGCCGGAAAATCTCTCGCGAACCGGCCGGCTCGGAGAGAAACAAATTCGTCAACGCGCACGCATTCCGTGCGGAATGAATCGGTGCGCCTCAAACCGGCGCCGCCGGCCCCGGGGGCGGGTCCGGGGCCGGTTGGGGGCGCACCGGAGCGCAGGCCGGGCACCCGCGCCGCCGCGCCACGGCGCGGGTGCCCGACCG
>CAZUZD010000670.1:0-1524 GCA_964624465.1 uncultured Isosphaeraceae bacterium | reverse complement strand
CAGCGCCACCACGCTCAGGGGCCGACCGTCGACCTGGTCGCCCGGCCGCGCCCGCTCCGCCGCCTGCTCGAAGCCGGCCAGCGCGACCTCGAGCTGGCCGGCCGCCTCGGCGATCCGGCCCAGCTGGTAGTGGTGGCCGGCCTGCTCCGGCTGCTCGACGATCAGCTGCCGGTACCGCTCGATCAGCCGGCTGTTCTGGCAGTACACCACCAGCGCCGACTTCTCGGCGACGACCAGGTAGCCGTCGCCGACGGCCAGGTTGCCGCCGGCGTGGCCGAACGCCTGGAACAGCGGGATCGAGCGGTGCACGTCGCCGCCGGTGGCCTGGTCGAGCACGTGGATCTCGGTCTTGGTGGGCCAGAAGATCTGGTCACCGGCCAGCAGGCCGCGGCCGTGCCCCTCGAAGCCGCCGACCTCGGGCCAGACCCGCTGCAGGGCCCCGGTGCGGACGTCGAACGACATCACGTGGTCGCCGGTCGCCACCAGCCGCCCCTGCGCCACGCCCAGCACGTGCACGAGCTTCGGCACCGGCTGGCTCTTCCAGACGAGCCGGCCGCTGGCGGCGTCGAAGGCGAACAGCGCGGGGGCGTCGTCGGGGGCGACGATCACCAGGCCGTCGTGCACCACCGCCGGGTTCAGGTCGCGGCGGGGCTCGTCGTCCGGGCCGGCGTTGGGGTCGCGGGTCGGGTAGGTGGCCATCCAGCGCACCGAGCCGGTCTGCGCGTCGAGCGCGGCCACCACCCCCATGTTCGTCTGGTAGTAGAGCGTCGGGCCGTCGAGCGACAGGAGCCGGTGGCCGACGTCGGAGCCCAGCCGCTGGTTCCGCATCGGGTCGAACGCCGACGAGGCGTTGCCCAGGTAGCGGACCCATACGGTGGCGCCGGTGTCGGCGTCGAGGCACGCCACGTAGGCCCAGGTCTCGGTCGCCGCCTCGGTCAGGGCCACGTAGACGTGGCGGTCGTCGGCGATCGGGGTGCCCTCGAAGCTGGCCAGGAACCGGTCGGCGCCGTCGGGGCGCCGCTTGGGCAGGGCGATCGAGCTGGCGTCGCGGTCCCAGAGCAGCTTGCCCTCGACCTCGCGGCTGTTCTGGATGGCCACGATCGTGCCGCCGCCGCGGCCCACCGAGCCGAGCCGGGCGTAGATGTGGTCGCCGTGCGCCGTCAGGGAGAACGAGCCGGTCGGGGCCCCCCGGGCCGGGCGGGCGGCGTAGCTCTTGGGCCGGCGGTGCCGCCAGGCGGTCAGGCCCTTGCGGGTCTCCTCCTCGGAGCTGGCCGGGCGGCCGTCGAGGCGGTAGGCGGTGATCTCGTCGTCGTCGCAGACGACCACCTGGTCGCCGACGACGATCGGGTGATAGACGAGCTCGGGGCCCCGGGGCGGGGTCGGGGCGGTGATCCGGTTGAACCGGCGGAAGTCGTCGGGCTCGGGCTGGGTGCGGGCCGCCTCGGGGTCGTCGAGCTGGACCTGCCACTGGAAGTCGCCCACGTCGATGCCGCCGGGGGCCACCCGGGTCCGCTCCGGGGCGCC
>CAZUZD010000669.1:0-1525 GCA_964624465.1 uncultured Isosphaeraceae bacterium | reverse complement strand
GCGGAGCGTCATCCGCCGGGACGGGTCGGCGGCCGTTCGCCTGGCGTGGTGGATTGCGCCGCATCCCGCGGCTGATCCACCCTACAGGAGAACCTTCTGACGGAGGGTGGATCAGCGCCAGCGCAATCCACCGGGACGGGTCGGAGGCCAGCCGCGGGACCCGCCCGAGGGGGCCAATCGCGAGGCATCCCCTCCGGGCGCGGCGGATGACGTTGCGCTGATCCGCCCTACAGGGGAACGCTAGGCCTTCCCCTCGGCGCGGGCGACGACCAGGGCGAGCACGCGGCGGGCGCCGGCGCGCTTGAGGGCGCGGGCGGCGGCGCCGCAGGTGGCGCCCGTGGTCAGGATATCATCGACGAGCACGACGTCGCGACCCGCCAGCCGGCGCGCGGCCCCGGCGCGGAGCCGGAAGGCCCGCCGCATGGTGCGGGCCCGCTCGACCTGGCCGCGGCCGGCCAGGGGGGCCGTGGCGCGGACCCGCCGCAGCGGACGCTGCCATTCCAGGTCGAGCCGGCGGGCGGCGACCTCGGCCAGCGCCTCGGCCTGGTCGTACCGCCGCCGCCAGCGCCGGGACCAGTGCAACGGCACCCCCACCACCACCGCCCCCCGGCCCGGCGGCGCCTGAACCTCGGCCAGCCAGTCGGCCAGGGCGGGCCCGCGGGCCTGGAGCACCAGGTCCATCAGCCCGGCCGCCAGCCAGGCGTTGCCGGCGTGCTTCAGCCGCAGGCAGAGGCCGCGCACGGGTCCCTGGTACGGGCCCAGGGCCAGGGCGGCGTCGAACCCGAGGGCGCGGCCGCGACAGTCGGCGCAACCGCCACGATCGGCCGCGAACCGGGCCAGCGGCATGGCGCACCGCGCGCACGACCGCCCGGCGGCGGCCAGCAGCTCGCCCCGACAGTCCTGGCACAGCGTCCCGGCCGGATCGCCCGCGCCGCAGACCGGGCAGGCCCTCGGGAAGAGGAGCCGATCGCCGGTCGTCAGCCAGTCCCGCGCCAGCCTCCGCAGCGGCCCCCGCCAGCTCAACGCGATGTCCTCCGGCACGGCCGCCGGCGTCCCGACCGCCGCCGGCCGGTCGACCGGCCGCCGACGAATCTCAGCGTATCGAATCGACCGATCCGACCGCCAGGCCCCCGCGACCCGGACCGACCGGGCCGGTATAGTTTCGAGACGCGAACCACCGTCCTCCGCTGTCCCGGCCCCGGAGCCCACCCTCATGGCCGACCCCACCGCCACGGCCGCCGGACCCGCCCGCCCCCGCAAGGGGTTGCAGGTCGTCGCCGGGTTCCTGTTCCTGATGGCCCTGCTCTGCGGCTGGGCGACGATCGGCGGCCTGATCTGGCTGCTGGAGCCGCCCGACGGCGGCGCCGGGCGCGCGAGCGCCTTCGCCGTCGGCGCCGGGGGCTTGACGCTGGGGCTCATCGCTGCGGCCTACGCCCTGGCGCGGCGGGTCTGAGCGGGGTCCGGTCCGGGTGTCAGCCGTTCTCGGGGGCGCCGGCGCGGCGGCCGGTGCGGAGGTAGGGTTCGA
>CAZUZD010000668.1:0-1536 GCA_964624465.1 uncultured Isosphaeraceae bacterium | reverse complement strand
GGCCCCGCCAGCCGGAGCAGGCCGGCGATCAGCAGCAGGACCACGGCCACCGCCGCGGCCCCCAGCGCCGCCTTGAGCCAGGCCGGCAGCGGCGCGGCCGGGGTCTCGCGCAGGTACTCGGCGAAGGGCCGACCGCGCGGGGCCGTGGCCCCGGCAGCGGGCAGGTCCTCGTCCTCGAAGAGCTGCGACTTGCGGGCCTGCATCGACGGGTCCCGCTCGACGAGCGGGCCGCGCCGGGGCGGGACGCCGGGGCGACGGGTCGGGTCGGGGCCAGTGGCCATGGCCGGGGTCCTCGGTGCGGGACGCGGGAGGGGGATTCGCGGGCGCGGCTCAGGCTCAGGCGCGGGCCGAGACGGTCCAGTCCCAGCTCGGCGGCAGCCCTTCGAACTGCGCACCGCCAGGGATGTCGTCGTCCCAGGGGTACAGCAGCTTGGTCATCACCAGGTCGGTGAACCCGGCCTTGCGGAGCCGGTACTCGATCTCGAACGGCTGCCAGAACTTCTGCCGCAGGCCCTGGAACGAGAACCGGCCGATCGCGAAGTCGAACAGCGAGTGCTCGGCGTGATACGCCGCCAGCCGCTCGGCCTCGGCGGGCTCCTGGCCCTTGTCCAGCTCGTGGTCCATCAGGAGCATCGTGCTGTAGTGGATCGCGTCAATCGACGGCATGATGCCGAGGTACAGCCCGCCCGGCTTCAGTGCGGCGCGGATCGCCTTGAGGGTCCGGTCGATGGCGCGGGTGTCGGGCATGACCAGCGAGTTGATCGTGCAGGCGACGTCGAACCGGCCGGCGAACTCGTCGAGCTGGTCCATCGAGCGGGTCAGGAACTCGACGCCCTCGGCCGCCGGCCCGAGCCGCTCGCGGGCGCACTGGATCATGCCGGGGGCGAAGTCCAGCGCCATCACCGAGCCGAACCGGCCGACCAGGTGCGGCAGCAGCGGGCCGGTGCCGCAGCCCAGGTCGGCGATCGCCTTGGAGCCGGGGTCGGGGACCGCGTCGAGCGCCTGGAGGATCGGGTTGGTGATCCCGGGGCGGAAGGGGTCGAGGAAGACCTCGTCGTAGCGCGCCGCGTGGCGGCTCCACTCGCGGTCCTGGCGGGAGTGACTGGGTGGGCTCACGGCGCGGCAAGGCCTCCGGGGCAAGGGCAAGGCCGGGCGATCGCCGGCGCGGCGGGCCCGGGTGCCCGACCGCGGCCGACCGGCCCGTCGGCTCATTCTACAATGGTCGCGGCCGCCGCCGGCACCCTCGGCCCCCGGAAGCCGCCGCGCCCTCAGCGCCGGGGCAGCCCTTCCAGGAACCGGGCGTAGTCGGAGAGCGCCGGGTAGCGCGGGGCCAGGGGGTTGGGGCGCACCGGCTCGTCGAGCGCCAGCGCGTGCGCCAGGGCCGGGGCGACCTCGGCGGGGGCGAGGTGCGGGTCGATCACGCCGTCGAGGTGGAACGACCAGGCGAGCACGTCGAGCTGCCAGCGGAGCGGGCCGCGCGCGAAGTCGGGCGGCAGCGGCCGGTCGGGGGCGAACCGGCGGACGTGCGCGTCCCAC
>CAZUZD010000667.1:0-1538 GCA_964624465.1 uncultured Isosphaeraceae bacterium | reverse complement strand
CCGGCACGGGCGGCTCGAGCCGCACCGACTGCCGGCGCCGGGCCCGGAACCGCTGCAGCGGTGGCCGGCGACGGGCCGAACCAAGCCCCGGGGACTGTTCGGCCGCCCGGATCGCGGGGTGCCGGCGGTCCCGCCGGGTTCGGTCCATCGCCAGGGAGGCCGCCATGATCGTCCGGATCTTCGACGAGCGGTACGTGTACAAGCTCGAGGCCCCCGACGGCTCCCGGCTGGCGCCGGCCGAGGCGATCGAGGACGACGACGAGCTGGAGTTCCCCGGCCCCGGCGGCGACTGGGTCCGGCTGCCCCGGCCGCTGGCCATCCAGGAGGCCGGCCGCGGCCGGCTGGGCCTGCGGCTGCTGGAGGTTCACCGCCGCTGAGCCCGAGGCTGACGGTCGCGCGGGCGGTCGGGACGGCTCGACAGGCGGGCGCCGGCCCCGGATAATTGGATGCATCCCTCTGGTCGTGCCGCGTGGCCCCGGACCCCGCCCCGCCCCGTCCGTCCGATTCGGTGGTGCGGTCGGCCCATCGACCGCTCCGAGGTCCGCCGGGACTGCCGGCGGCCGCTGCTCCTGCTGCCGCCCTGCCCCCGCCGCCACGAGGTCCTCCGCGATGCAGATGTCGGCGAAGTGTTATTACGCCCTGAGGGCCGTGTACGCCCTGGCCGAGCATCGCGAGACGACGCCCCTGAAGGCCGCCGAGATCGCCGCCCGGCAGCAGATCCCGATCAAGTTCCTGGAAGCGATCCTGAACCAGCTCAAGGGGTATGGGTACATCACCAGCCGCCGGGGCGCCGAGGGAGGATACCTGCTGGGCCGACCGGCCGAAGGGCTGACCATCGGCGAGGTGATCCGCGCCATCGACGGGCCGCTGGCGCCGGTCGACTGCGTGAGCCAGTCGCGGCCCAAGGAGTGCAACTACCCCGGCCAGTGCCCGTTCTTCTGCTTCTGGGGCCGGGTCCGCCAGGCGATCTCCGACGTCGTCGACCGCACCTCGTTCGCCGACCTGGTCCGCGAGGCCAAGGACCGCCAGCCCGAGTTCGTCGCCGACTGGATGATCTGACCTGACCCGCCCTGCCCCGACCGGATCCGCTCGGGTCGGCTCCGCTCAGCGGGCGACCGTCTGGGCCAGATACTTGCTGAGCATGGCGTAGAGTTCGGCGACGGGCACGGGCTTGGCCAGATAATCGGTGCAGCCGGCCTGGAGGCAGCGCTGGCGATCCTCGGGCATGGCGTGCGCGGTCAGGGCGATGATCGGTCGGTCGAAGCCGGCCTCGCGGAGCCGTTGCGCGGCGGAGTAGCCGTCGATCTCGGGCATCTGCATGTCGAGCAGGATCGCGTCGAACGCGTCGGCTAGCCCGCGCTCGATGGCCTGGCGGCCGTTCTCGGCCATGACGACCTCCAGGCCGGTCGGGCGGAGGTGGTAGTTCAGGATCAGGCGGTTGTCGGGGTTGTCGTCGGCCAGCAGCAGCCGCCCCCGGAACTGCGGGGCGACCGGCCGGCCCGCGCCGCCGGCCCGGCTCGGGCTGCCGGCCGGGGCCG
>CAZUZD010000666.1:0-1548 GCA_964624465.1 uncultured Isosphaeraceae bacterium | reverse complement strand
GTAGACGATGTAGCTGTGGCCGGTCACCCAGCCGACGTCGGCGGTGCACCAGTAGGTGTCGTCCTCCTTGAGGTCGAAGACCCACTTGGTCGTCATCTGGGTGCCGAGCAGGTAGCCGGCGGTGGTGTGCAGGATGCCCTTGGGCTTGCCGGTCGAGCCGGAGGTGTAGAGCACGTAGAGCGGGTGCTCGCTGTCGAGCGGCTCGGCCGGGCAGTCGGCCGAGGCGCCGGCGATCAGCTCGTGCCACCAGTGGTCGACGCCCGGGGAAAACTCGACCTTCTCGCCGGTGCGCTTCAGCACCACCACGTTCTGGATCGAGGGGCACATCTTCACCGCGCCGTCGGCGTGCTCCTTGAGGGGCACGACCTTGCCGCGGCGGAAGCCGCCGTCGGCGGTGATCAGCAGCTTGGCGCCGCAGTCCTGGATCCGGCCGCCCAGGGCCTCGGCGCTGAAGCCGCCGAAGACGACGGTGTGGGGCGCCCCGATGCGGGCGCAGGCGAGCATGGCGATGGCCGCCTCGGGCACCATCGGCAGGTAGATGGCGACGACGTCGCCCTTCTGAACGCCCAGCGACTTCAGGACGTTGGCGAACTTGCAGACCTCGCGGTGCAGGTCCTGGTACCGCAGCACCCGGCGCTCGCCCGGCTCGCCCTCCCAGATGATGGCCGCCTTGTTCTTGCGGGGGCCGTCGAGGTGGCGATCGATGCAGTTGTAGGCAACATTCGTCTGGCCGCCGACGAACCACTGCGCGTGGGGCGGCTTCCAGTCGAGTGCCGTGTCGAACGGCTTGAACCAGTGCAGCTCGGTGCGGGCCAGGTCGCCCCAGAATTTGGCCGGGTCGGCCTTGGCGGCGTCCCAGAGGGCCTGGTACTCGGCCAGCGACTTGATGTGCGCCTGCTCGGCGAACGCAGCGGGCGGCGGGAAGACGCGGGTTTCCTGGAGGATGCTGTCGATCGAGCCGCCGCTGTCGTGGGCCATGGTCGGGATCACTCCGCGGGAGAGAGCCGCTCGGGCAATCGCGTGCTGCACAGGACGCCGCAACCCTAAGGTCGCCTGAAGGCTGGATGATAGGGCCACGCGCGGGCCGAGTCAATCGACCGATGGGTGCCCCGGAGCGGCCCCGGAGTGCCCGCGTTCCGGGGCTCGCCCGGCGGGCGTTTCCCCGGCGTCGGGCCGACCGTCCGGCCCCGGCTGGGCGGCTCCGTCGGCTCGGGAGTATCATGAGGCGGCGGGCCCATTCGCCGGGCCGGGTCCCCCGCGTGGCGACCGGCCGCGGCGGCCGCACCTCACCGTCCCGAGGCCCACGCCGATGCAGCAACGCGGATCGATCGGATCGAAGGCGATCGCGGCCCTGGCCGTGCTGATCCCCATCGCGCTGGGGGGGTGGTGGGCCCTGGGCGTCTGGCGGGAGCGGGCCGACCGCGAGGCCGCGTTCGCGGCGGTCGGCCGCGATGACCACGCGACCGCCCGTCCGATCCTGGAGCGACTGGCGGCGCGTCGGCCAGACGCCGACGACGTCCAGTACGCGCTCGGCCTGAGCGCCCAGGC
>CAZUZD010000665.1:0-1553 GCA_964624465.1 uncultured Isosphaeraceae bacterium | reverse complement strand
GGGCCGCCGGGCCCGACGAGGTCGCCGCCCTGGCGCCGGTGACGCCCGCCGCCTCGCCCGCCGGCGGGGCGATCGGCCACGCCAGCGACCCCGCGCAACTGCTCGCCCTGGCGCGCTGGGCGTTCGGCACGGCCCCCGAATCGGCCTGGATCGTGACCATCCCGGCCGTCGACCTGGGCCTGGGCGAGGGCCTGTCTCCGACGGCCGCGCGCGGCGTCGAGGCCGCCCTCGGGCTGGTCGCCGGCCTGCTCGATGCGCCCGACGTCGCGACCCACCACCAGGGAGGGGACGCGGTCCCATGCACGAGGTCGGCGTGATGCAGAGCGCGCTGGAGCTGGCCCTCGACCACGCCGCGCGGCGGGGGGCGTCGCAGATCCACGCCCTGACGCTGCGGGTCGGCCCGCTCTCCGGGGTCGAGCCCGAGTCGCTGGCGTTCGTCTTCGACGTGGTCACCCGCGGCACGATCGCCGAGGGCGCGACCCTGACCATCGACCGGGCGCCGCTGGTCTACCGCTGCCGCGACTGCGAGCGGGTCTACGAGGCCGCCGAACCCGGCACCCCCTGCCCCACCTGCGAGAGCCCCCGCACCCGCGTCCTGGGCGGCCGCGAGCTCGACCTGGCATCCCTGGAGGTCTCCTGACATGGGCCCCGACCCCACCCCGGCCGAGGCGGCCAGGACCATCCCGGTGCACGAGGCGATCCTGGGCAAGAACGCCCGGCTGGCGCAGGAGCTGCGCGCCGGGTTCGCGGCGCGGGGTACGCGGGTGCTGAACGTGCTCAGCTCGCCGGGCTCGGGCAAGACGACGCTGCTGCGACGCACGCTCGGCGACCTCCGCGACCGGTTCCGCACGGCGGTGATCGTGGGCGACCTGGCCACCGACAACGACGCCTGCCGGCTCCGCGAGGCGGGCGTGCCGGCCGTGCAGATCACCACCGGGCGCACCTGCCACCTCGAGGCCGCCATGGTCGCCCGCGCCCTGGCCGAGCTGCCGTCGCAGGACCTCGACCTGCTCGTCATCGAGAACGTCGGGAACCTCGTCTGCCCGGCCTCCTACGACCTGGGCGAGACGGCCCGCGTGGTGCTGCTCTCGACGACCGAGGGGGAAGACAAGCCGCTGAAGTACCCCGCCGCCTTCGCCTCGGCTCAGGTGATCCTCCTGAGCAAGATCGACCTGGCCGAGGCCGTCGAGTTCGACCGCGACGCGGCGCTCCGCAACCTCGAGCGCGTCGCCCCCGACGCCACCGTCTTCGAGGTCTCCGCCCGCACCGGCGCCGGCCTCGACGCCTGGTACGCGTACCTCGCCCGGCTCGTGGGCACCGCCCGCTCGCACGCAGTCTCGTAGGGCGGATCAGCGGAGCGTCATCCGCCACGCCCGGAGGGGAGGCCCCTCGATGGATCGATGAGGCGGGTCAGATGGCTGGCGTCCGACCCGTCCCGGTGGATTGCGCTGGCGCTGATCCACCCTACGGGATGACTCTCTGGCGTAGGGTGGATCAGCCGCAGGATGCGGCGCAATCCACCACGCCAGGCGAACGGCCCCCGCCCCGTCCCG
>CAZUZD010000664.1:0-1569 GCA_964624465.1 uncultured Isosphaeraceae bacterium | reverse complement strand
TCGGCGGGCCGGGCACCAGGGGGCGGAAGCCGAGGTGGCGGATCGTCTGCAGGCTCTCACCGGTGCGGCGGGCGATCGCCCGCTCCAGCTGGCTCTGGGTCATGGCTGCGGCTCCTCTGCAGAGGGTGCGGGTTCGGGTCGGGTGAAAACGACACACCGCAGCAACCACGGCGCGCCGGAGCCACGCCGCGGAGGATGCGGTGTCGGGAAGCGACGGCCCGGGAAACGCCCCAGGACCGGGGAGTTTTTTTCAGGGTGGCGATCAGGGGGCCGAGGGTCTCGGGCTCAGGCCCGGGGTGGCCAGTGCGCGGACAGCCAGGAGAGCTCGGCGGCCAGCGCCGCGCTGCGGCTCGGGTATGGGCCCAGCACGGGGCCGGAGACGGGCGTCAGGTCGGCGTGCCAGCGGCCGGCCGCGTCGGGCTCGACGTGGCTGGCTCGCGTGATCGTCGGGGGGCCCAGCGCGTGTGGGTCCAGGGCCTCGGCGTACACGAACCGGATCGTGCCGTCGGGGGCGATGTGCAGGGTGGACTCGCTCACGGCCGGCCCTCCAGGTCGGGCACCTCGCGGAGGATCCGCCGCCGCGGTCGCTCGACGAGCAGCGTGTCCAGGCCGGCGCGGACCCGCTCCAGTCCCTCGGCCACCCGCTGCCGCAGCGGCGGGCTGTCGCGGAGCTCGCGCGCGGTCACGCCCCGCACGAGCCGACCGGCCCGGTCCACCAGCGCCTCCAGCTCCGGATCCGACCGCACGCTCAGCGCCCGGAACCGGGTCAGGAACTCCTGGATGTGCCCGACCGCCGAGTCGCGGAACACGAGCATCTGGCCATCCGGCCCCGTGCCCGCCAGCCGACCGGCCAGGTGCTCGACCAGGCCGGCCAGCTCCTCGGTGAAGGCCTGCTCGGCCAGCGTCACCGCCTGCTCGAACCGGTCCCGCACGCGGGCCTGCTCGCGCTCGTAGAGGCCCGGGCTCAGGGCGAGCAGGTACGCCGGCGGCTCGACCGAGGGGAAGTCCCAGGTCAGGCCGAACAGCGCCGCCAGGCTGGGCGGGTAGTCGGCCTCGCTGTACAGCGACCCCAGCCGGGCCCGGGCGTCGTCCCGCAAGGCGGCGTACTGGCGGTCGAGCGCCGCGGCGGCCAGCTCGAGCTCGGCCCGGAGGCCGGTCATGCGGGCGGCGAACTCCTCCAGGCGGTCGCGGGGCAAGAGCCGCACGCCGGGCTCGGGGTACGGCAGCGAGCCGGCGCGCCAGTAGTCCTGGACGCGGCTGCGGACGGCGGTGACGGCCCTGTACGCGTCGTGGCCGGTGTCGAGCAGCTTCTTGGCCGCCGAGAGCCGCTGGGCGTCGGCGTCGAAGGCCTCGGCGGCGAGGGCCCGCTGGCCGGCGGAGAGGGCGCGGCTGGTGCCCGGCCAGCGGAACCGGACCCGGCAGGCGGCCATGGTCGTGCGGAGCCGCTCGGCGGGCTCGGAGGCCGTCCGGTGGTCGCGGTCGGTGTCGGCGCCGCGGGGGCGGTCGGCGATCGTGGTCGGTGCGTTCATGAGCGTGGTCATCCGGGGTGCGGCTCCAGGGGTGGGGAAA
>CAZUZD010000663.1:0-1573 GCA_964624465.1 uncultured Isosphaeraceae bacterium | reverse complement strand
CCCCGCCGGCGCTCAGCGCGTCGGTCAGGATCGCCGCCCGGAGCTGCACGTGGTGCGTGAGCGGGCCGTGCTGCCGGACCATGTCCTGATGCCACTCCCGGCCGGCGTAGCCCCAGCAGGCCTCGGCGCCCTGCAGGACCTCCTGGATCCGCATATTCAGCGCCCGGAAGCAGAGGATCGTCGCCAGGGTGTCGGCGGCCGCGTACCGCAGGTAGACCTCGGGCACGTCGGACAGGCCGCGGCCCAGGAACCGGCCGAACCCGGTCCGCACGTCGCGGCCCTGCGCGTCGAGGACGGTCTTGGGAAGCTCGACGCGGAGGTACCGCCGGGCGCAGTCCTCGAGGGACGAGCCCGAGCGGTGGGGGTGGCCCTCGGTGGCCAGGGCCAGGAGGCGGTCCAGGATCATCGTGTCCCAGACGCGGCCCGCCTCGACCATCCCGTAGAGGTCGAAGGAGTCGGGCAGCAGGGGCCGGAGGACGCGGAGGTCGAAGGCGGCGTTGTGCGCGACGAGCGGGACCCTGCGGTGACGGTCGAGGAACGCGCCGATCTGGTCGCGGTGGATGAGGACCCCGCGGTCGCCGTCGCAGGCCGTGGCCAGGACGGCCGAGGGCGTCACGTCGGGCCGGTCCTCGATGATGCGGGTCGTCTCGAGGTCGAAGGCATAGGGCCCCCGGAAGACGGCGCCCTGATCGGGGAGCCACGGCGTGAACGGGCAGGTGCAATCGCCCAGCATGATCTCGAGGGTGCTCAAGGTATCAATTCCCACGGGTGATGAAAGTCTGGGGATGACCGCGCCACCGCCGGATGAGGCCGGCAGTGGCGCGGTGCGGGGGTTCTGGCCGCGGAGGGCCGGGCCGATCAGAACCAGCTCGGCTCCACCGGGTCGCCATCGTCCGGGGCGGGTGACGGAGGCGGCGGCCCAGGATCGGGCCGGCCGGTCGAATCGATGTCGCCAGCGGGCTCGGCGGGGCAGGGGGCCGCCGGGGGGGACCCCTCGGCCTCGCACGGAGCCGGGCCGCCGGGGCCCACCTCCGCCGCGACCCGGGTCTCGAGGTAGTAGAAGTTCCGGTTGCCCGAGGCCCGCCGTCGGGAGAGCTTCACGGCCACCGCAGCGCCCCCGTGCTCCAGCACGGCCTCGGCACCCCGCTCGGCCAGGGGGGTGAGCAGCTTGCCGATGGCGGTGGCCGTGCTCCGGATCGAACCGGCGTGCCGCCGGTCGACCAGCCCGGCGCGCTCGAACAGCGGCACCCAGTCGGCGGGGGTCTGGCCGACGTCGCCGGCCGGGGCCCCGGCCTCGACCCAGAACGTGCCGGTCGGCTCCTTGAGGGCCTCGAGCGCCACCTCGGTGAACTTCTGCCGCCCCTCGTCCATCTGGGCCCGCGCGGCGTCCAGGTTCGCCAGGAACGGCCCGGCGAGCCCGCTGGCCCCGAGGATGCCACCGATCACGCGCGCCCACCGGCCGCACCGGTGCGAACGCTCGCCGTCGGGCCGGCCTCGCTGGCGCCAGCGCTGGACCAGGCCCGCCAGCTCGCCGAGGATCTCCGACCGGTGCTCCCGCGCGTAATCCAGCGGA
>CAZUZD010000662.1:0-1574 GCA_964624465.1 uncultured Isosphaeraceae bacterium | reverse complement strand
CGCGGGCGGCGTGGGCGGCCAGCGCCACCCGGTGGGTGGTCACCCCGTACTGGAGCCGATGCGCCGGCGGGCCGGGCCGGACCACCACGGCGACCCCGGTCAGGCCGGCGACGACCTCGGCCAGCTCGGGGCCCGGGGCGCCCCGGTCGCTCCAGGCGCGGCCGGCGGGGTCGGCCCCCTCGACGTGCGCCGTCGGCAGCTCCCAGAAGTCCTCCCAGAGCCCGCCCCGGCCGCGCTGGACCATCAGCAGGCCGCCGGCGCGCTCGACCAGCACGCAGGCCTCGGCCACCGGCTTCGGCTTCACCCGGGGGGCCAGCGCCGGCAGGGCGTCCTGGAGCCCCTGCCCCCGCGCCGAGCAGAGGTTGGCCACCGGGCAGAGCAGGCAGTTGGGCCGCCTGGGCAGGCAGACCGTCGCCCCCAGCTCCATGAACGCCTGGTTGAACCGGCCGGGGCCCTCGGCGGGCACCAGCCGCTCGGCCGCCTGCCAGAGCCGCTTCTGGGTGGCCGTGGCGGTGAGCACCCCCGGCCAGGCCAGCAGCCGGGCCAGCACCCGCTGGGTGTTCGCCTCCAGGATCGGCGCCGGCAGGTCGAAGGCGAACGACCGCACCGCGCCGGCGATGTAGCGGCCCACCCCGGGCAGGTCGCGGAGGCGCGCCAGGTCGCTGGGGAACTCCCCCGCGTGCCGCTCGACGACGGCGCGGGCGGCGGCGTGCAGGTGCCGGGCCCGGCGGTAGTAGCCCAGGCCCTCCCAGGCCTTGAGGACCTCGGCCTCGTCGGCCGCCGCCAGGTCGTGCACCGTCGGGAACCGCGCCAGGAACCGGCCGAAGTGCGGCACCACGGCCGCCACCGTCGTCTGGACCAGCATCAGCTCCGAGACCAGGACCCGGTACGGGTCGGCCGTGCGCCGCCAGGGCAGGTCGCGATGCCCCCGCTCGTACCAGGCCGCCAGCGTTGCGCGGACCCCGGCCACCCACTCCGGCCGCCCGTCGGGCGCGTCCGCCTCCGCCTCCGTGCCGCTCGCCATCGGCCGCCCCCTCCCGACCCCCGCCGCCCACCCCGGGGGCGCCCCGCGCCCCCGGCTCCCCAAGTGTACCCGCCCGCCCGCCCGGCCCCCGATCCCGCTCCTGCAACAGCCCCCCGCCGTCGACCTTGCCGACCACGCAAGATGGCCGCCCCCGTCGCCGCAAACCCGCCAAAATTCCCGGGATTTTCAGGCCTTAGTAAGCCACGGAATGCGGTGATCCCGTACATGGGATGGATGTTCCTCTGAGAGCAATCTGGCGTGATGGCGGCGCGGCGGGGCGGGATCGCGAGGATCGTGCCCCCCGGGCCCGGGGAGACCGGGGCGTGATGAACCGAATCGTGCAGGCGGGGCGGGGGCAGGTCCGGGCCGGGGCGGACGGGCCCAACGCGCTGGGGCGGCTGACGCGGCTGGTGCGGTCCAACGCGGCGCTGAGCGCGCGGCTGGCGACCACCCGGGCCGAGGAGGCCGCCGCCCGCGCCTACTTCGACCGCCCCGGCGCCAACCCGGCGCTGGCGACCGTCGCCCTGGCGCGGCTGGCGGGCCGGCGGCA
>CAZUZD010000661.1:0-1581 GCA_964624465.1 uncultured Isosphaeraceae bacterium | reverse complement strand
GCAACGACGGCCAGCTCTACTTCAACCAGTCGATCTACCTCCACTCGCACGTCGAGACCCCCTGGGGCCCCCGGCGGCTGGGCGGCGGCGGCACCTGGATGTACCGGCCCGAGACGGGCCGCCTGGAGGTCCTGGCGAAGGGCCTGGTGAACCCCTGGGGCCACGAGATCGACCGCTGGGGCCAGCACTTCGGCACCGACGGCGCCGGCGGCGAGGGCATCAACTACCTCGTGCCGGGCGCCAGCTACTTCACCGCCCCGGGCGCGGCCCGCATCGTCGCCGGCCTGAACCCCGGCAGCCCGAAGCACTGCGGCCTGGAGATCCTCTCGGGCCGGCACCTGCCCGACGACATGCAGGACGTGCTCGTCACCCACGACTTCCGCGCCAACCGCGTCGCCCGGTTCAAGCTCTCCGACGACGGCTCCGGCTACTCCTCCCGCGAGCTGCCCGAGCTGATCAAGACCCGCTTCCCCGCCTTCCGGCCGATCGACGTGAAGCAGGGGCCCGACGGGGCGATCTACGTCGCCGACTGGTTCAACCCGATCATCCAGCACGGGGAAGTGGACTTCCGCGACCCGCGCCGCGACCACACCCACGGCCGCATCTGGCGGATCACCGCCAAGAACCGCCCGCTCGTCCCGCGCCCGAAGCTCGTCGGCGCCCCGGTGCCTGAGCTGCTCGACCACCTGAAGGCCCCCGAGGGCTGGACCCGCCACTTCGCCAAGCGCGTGCTCAAGGAGCGGGGCGCCAAGGAGGTGCTGCCGGCCCTGGCCGACTGGGTCGCGAAGCTCGACCCGAAGGACCCCGAGTTCGAGCACCGGCGGCTCGAAGGGCTCTGGATGTACCAGGCCCTCGACGTGCCCCAGCCCGAGCTCCTGGCCGCCGTGCTGGCCTCGCCCGACTTCCGCGCCCGCGCCGCGGCCGTGCGGGTGATCCCGTTCTGGGCCGATCGCCTGAGCGCCGGCGCCCCGCTGGAGTGGCTCGGCACGGCCGTCACCGACGAGCACCCGCGCGTGCGGCTCGAAGCCGTCCGGGCCCTGAGCCAGTTCCCCGATCCGAGGTCGCTCGGCCTGGCCCTGAAGGCGCTCGACAGGCCGCTCGACCGCTGGCTCGACTACGGCCTCTGGCTCGCCTGCCGCGAGCTGCAACCCGTCTGGCTGCCGGCCTTGCAGGCCGGCACGCTGGAGCTGCCCGACACGTCCAAGCTCACCTACGCGTTGCAGTCGGCGGGCTCGGCCGAGGTGGTCAACCCGCTGCTGGAGGCCGTCGCCGGTGGCCGCATCGGCGGCGACCGGCTGGCCGACGTGCTCCGGGTGGTCGGCGGGTTCGGCACCCCCGAGCAGGTGGCCCAGGCCGCCAGCCTGGCGCTGAACGAAGCCAACGGCGCCTCGCGGGCCCCCGCCCTGCGGAGCCTGGCCGACGCCTCGGCCCCCCGCAACCTCGCCCTGCCGGCCAGCCCGGCGCTGACCGCTGCCCTGACCGCCGCGCTCAAGGCCCCGGCCGCCGCCACGGCCGTCGCCGACCCCCTGCGATTGGCCGCCCTGCGCGCCGCCGCCGCCTGGCGACTGGAGCCCCTGCGCG
>CAZUZD010000660.1:0-1595 GCA_964624465.1 uncultured Isosphaeraceae bacterium | reverse complement strand
GGCGGGCCGGGGCGGTTCGGGCCGCCCGGATTTGGTGGTGAGCCGGAGCCCGAGGCGACGCCGGGGCCGAAGGTCGCGAAGGCCGACGTGAAGCCGGTGCCCGATGCCCCCCTGTACGATCCGAAGGTCGTGCGGACGATCTTCCTCGACTTCGAGTCGGCCGACTGGGAGGCCGAGCTGGCCGACTTCTACAAGTCGGACGTCGAGGTGCCCGCGACGCTGACCGTCGACGGCCGCACGATCGAGGGCGTGGGCGTGCACTTCCGCGGCATGTCCTCGTACTTCACCGTGCAGGCCGGCCACAAGCGGTCGCTGAACGTCTCGCTGGACCACACCGACGACACCGCACGGCTGCAGGGGTCCAAGACCCTGAACCTGCTGAACTCGCACGAGGACCCGACGTTCCTGCACTCGGTGCTCTACGCGCACATCGCCCGCAACTACCTCCCGGCGCCGAAGGCGAACTTCGTGCGGCTGGTGATCAACGGCGAGAGCTGGGGCCTGTTCACCAACGTGCAGCAGTTTGACAAGGCGTTCGTCGCCGAGAACTTCCCCGGATCGGCCGGCAAGGGGGCGCGCTGGAAGGTGCCCGGCAGCCCCGCCGGCGCCGGCGGCCTGGACTACCTCGGCGACGACCTGGAGGCGTACCGCAAGATCTACGAGCAGAAGTCGGGCGACACCTCCGACCTGAAGGCGCTGGTCGCGCTCACGAAGGTGCTCAGCGAGACGCCGATCGAGGAGCTGGAGCAGGCCCTGGAGCCGATCCTGGACATCGACGGCGCCCTCTGGTTCCTGGCGCTGGAGAACGCCCTGATCAACGGCGACGGCTACTGGATCCGCGCCAGCGACTACAGCCTGTACCGCGACCCGAAGGGGAAGTTCCACATCGTGCCCCACGACTCGAACGAGACCTTCGGCCCGGCCATGATGTTCGGCTTCGGCGGCCGTGGCGGCCCCGGCGGCGGTCGTGGCGGGCCCGGCGGCGGTCGCGGAGGGCCGGGAGGCCCTGGGGGTGGACCGGGTGGACCCGGTGGGCCGGGACGGGGTCCTGGCGGGCCGGGGGGACCCGGCGGTGGTCCGGGTGCGGGCGGCGGCGGAGTGGCGCTCGATCCGCTGACCGGCATGGACGACCTGCGCAAGCCGCTGCGGAGCCGGCTGCTCGCGGTGCCGGCGCTGCGGGCGAAGTACCTGGCGCACGTGCGGACGATCGCCAACGACTGGCTCGACTGGCAAACGCTCGGCCCGGTCGTGGCCGGGTACCGGTCCCGGATCGAGCCGGAGATCGCCGCCGACACCCGCAAGCTCTCCAGCACCGAGGCCTTCCTGAAGGCCACCGCCGACACCCCGGCCGCGGCGCCCGCCCCGCCCGCGGGCGGCCGGCCGGGTCCGGGCGGGCCGGGCGGCGGCGGCATGAGCCTGCGGGCGTTCGCCGACGCCAGGCGGGCCGCGCTGCTGGCCAGCCCGGCGATCCGGGACCTGAAGCCCTGAGACGTGGCCCGCGCGACGCCCCCGGTCCTCCGGCCCGGCACACGCCCCACCTCCCGGGGAGAGCCGGGCCGGACGCCATCTTTACCATCATTTGCGGACGGCCGGGG
>CAZUZD010000659.1:0-1643 GCA_964624465.1 uncultured Isosphaeraceae bacterium | reverse complement strand
GGTCCCTCCCTGCTCGGGCGGCGGCCCCCGGGGCCCTGTCCCGCCCCCCCGCCCCCCCCCCCGGGGCCCCCCCGGGGGGGGGCCGCCGAGCGCGGCCGGGCTCGGCTCGGGGGCGGGGTGGCGGCGATACTTCCAGTAGGCGGCGCAGGCCCCCTCGCTGGAGACCATCGGCGCCCCCAGCGGCCGGTCGGGGGAACACAGGGTGCCGAAGGCGGGGCACTGGTCGGGGCGGATCAGGCCCTGGAGCACCTCGCCGCTGTGGCACTCGGCGGGCTCGGCGGCGGTGATCGTCTCGACGGCGAACCGCCGCGCCGCGTCGAAGTCGGCGTAGGCCGGGGTCAGGCGCAGGCCGCTCTGCGGGATCACGCCCAGCCCGCGCCAGGGGCGGTCGCAGACCTCGTAGACCGAGCCGATCAGCTCGATGGCCCGCGCATTGCCCTCGCGGCGCACCGCGCGGGCGTACTGGTTCTCGACCTCGTGCCGGCCGGTCTCGAGCTGCTGCACCAGCAGCAGCAGGCCTTCGAGCAGGTCGACCGGCTCGAAGCCGGTGACGACGATCGGCACGCCGTACCGCTCGGCCAGCGCGGGGTACGGCTCGTAGCCGACGACCGAGCAGACGTGGCCGGCGGCGAGGAACCCCTGGACCTGGTTGTGTGGCGCCCCGAGGATCGCCTCGATGGCCGGCGGCACCAGGACGTGGGCGACCAGCAGGGAGAAGTTCGTCAGGCCGCGGCGCCTGGCCTCGAAGGCGGCCAGCGCGGTGGCCGGCGTGGTGGTCTCGAAGCCGACGGCGAAGAACACGACCTGGCGGTCGGGGTGCTCGGCGGCGATCCGCACGGCGTCCAGCGGCGAGTAGACGATCCGCACGTCGCCCCCCTCGGCCCGCACCCGCAGCAGGTCGCGATCCGAGCCGGGGACGCGGAGCATGTCGCCGAACGACGTGAAGATGACCCCCGGCATGGCGGCGATCGCCAGCGCCCGGTCGATCTGCTCCAGCGGCGTGACGCAGACCGGGCATCCCGGCCCGTGCACCAGCCGCAGGCCGGCGGGCACGAGCTGGTCGATGCCGCTGCGGATCAGCGTGTGCGTCTGGCCGCCGCAGACCTCCATCACGGTCCAGGGCCGCGTGACCGTGCGGTCCAGGGCGTCGAGCAGGCGGCGGGCCAGCGCGGGGTCGCGGAACTCGTCGACGTACTTCATGACGCGATCTCCCCAACCCGCCCCGGGCCGAACCCCTCGGCGTCGCCCGCGCCCTCGGTCCAGCCCTCGTCGTCGCCGAGCTGGGCCAGGTGCTCCAGGGTGCGCGCGGCCTCCTCGGCGTCGAGCCGGCTGATGGCGATGCCGGCGTGCACGATCACGTAGTCGCCGACGACCGACTCGGGCACGCAGGCCACGCACACCTTGCGACGCACGCCGGCGAACTCGACCAGCGCCCAGGGCAGCTCGTCGACCGGGTCGCGACGCTCGACCACCAGACCGGGGACGCCGAGGCACATGGCACGATCCTCAAGCGGGAGGGAGCAGGAACATCAGGGGTCGAGCGGCGGCCGCCGACGCGAGCCGGTTCATTGTACCGTCGCCGGCGCCGCCCGGAGCCGGGCCAGGGCGACTGCGAGCTGGCCGGCGGCCAGGCCGCCGTCGCC
>CAZUZD010000658.1:0-1665 GCA_964624465.1 uncultured Isosphaeraceae bacterium | reverse complement strand
AGCAGAGCCTCCCCCTGCCGTTGGAGTGAACCCCAAGAGCCCCGCCGCCGGCCCCCCCCCGGGCCCGGGGGCCGGGCCCCGTAACGAGCGCGCCGCGGGTCAGGAACCACGGACCTCCGAGGTTCCCGGGCCCGCGGCCGCTGCCATTTTCCAGCCGCCCGGCCCCGCCGGTCGGGCAGGGGGGCCCATGGGCCAGCTGCCGCTGTTCGACCCCGAACCCCCCGAGCCGGCGGCCCCCCAGGCCGCCCGGCTCGCCCCCCGCCTGGCCGCCCTGGCCGCGCGGGGCGTGTACCTGGGCACCAGCTCCTGGAAGTACGAGGGCTGGCTCGGCTCGATCTACACCCCCGGGCGCTACCAGACCCGCGGCAAGTTCTCGCAGCGGCTCTTCGAGACCACCTGCCTGGGCGAGTACGCCGCCACCTTTCCCGTCGTCGGCGGCGATTTCAGCTTCTACCAGTTCCCCAGCCGCGACTTCTGGGCCCGGCTCTTCGGCGAGTCGCCGGCCTCGCTGCTCTTCGCCCTCAAGGTGCCCGAGGACCTGACCGTCGCCCGCTGGCCCGGCCACGCCCGCTACGGCACCCGCGCCGCCACCCTCAACCCCGGGTTCCTCGACCCCTCGCTCCTGACCCAGGCGTTCCTCACCCCGCTGGCCCCCCACTCCGCCCGGGTAGCCGCCCTCATGTTCGAGTTCGGCACCCTCCCGAAGGCGGTCTTCGCCGACGGCGCCGCCTTCCTCGCCCGCCTCGACCCGTTCCTGGCCGCCCTCCCGAAGGGTCCGCGGTACGCCGTCGAGATCCGCAACCCCGAGTTCCTCGGGCCGGCCTACTTCGACACCCTGGCCCGCCACAACGTCGCCCACGTCTTCAACGCCTGGAGCCGGATGCCCGAGCTGACCGCCCAGGCCGACCTCCCCGGCGCCCTCGACGCGGCCGATTTCCTCATCGCCCGCGCCCTGCTGCGGCACGGCCAGGCGTACGAGCAGGCCGTCGACGCCTTCGAGCCCTACCGCGACGTCCAGGCCCCGGTGCCCGCGGCCCGCCAGGGACTCAAACGCCTGGCCGAACACGCCTTGGGGCGCAAGATCCCCGCGTTCCTCCTGGTCAATAACCGGCTCGAAGGCAATGCGCCGGGCACGATCGAGGCGGTCGCGGCGAGCCTCGACCGTGCCGACGGTTAGGCCGATCGACCCGGCTGCAAGCCCGAACCGCCCAAAAAGGGCGGCGCAGGGCTTGCCTCGGGTCGGGTCGTGACGCTAGAATCCCTTCTCGCTCGCGTCGCAGCGAACCCCCGACCGCGCCGGATCGGCCCCCTGGGCCCGCCCAGGGAGACCCACTTCGGTCGCGGTCGTTCTGCCGATGGTGGCCGTCGCGGATCCCGGTCGTCAGGACCCGGATTCTCGACCAAACCGGCAGGCCGGGGCTTGCGTGGGGAAGGCGAGTCGGTATATTCGGTATTTTCACGGCCCGGCCGAGGCTGGCGTAGCTCAATCGGCAGAGCACCGGTTTTGTAAACCGAAGGTTGTGAGTTCGACTCTCACCGCCAGCTCTGACGACCGCACGACAGTTCGCGGTCAGACCGCTGCGGATGCGACGGGTGGATACCCGAGTGGTCAAAGGGGCCAGACTGTAAATCTGGTGGCTATGCCTTCACAGGTTCGAATCCTGT
>CAZUZD010000657.1:0-1681 GCA_964624465.1 uncultured Isosphaeraceae bacterium | reverse complement strand
CCGAAGCCCGGTTCGGCCGCGTGCCCGGCCGGTGCCCAGATCACGAACGCAGCCGGGTCCGGGGAGCCGGCGATCGGCAGGGCGGCGCGGGTCATCGGCCCGAGCCCGCCGGGCCGGGGCCGACCCGCCTCGACGCGGGGGCGACCGTCGGCGACCGCCGAGGCCAGCCAGGCGGCGTCGAGCGGCTCGGGGAGGGCCGATCCGGGCACCATCGACCGCCACGCGCCCGGAGCCCCGGCTCCGGCGCCGCGGCCCAGCAGGCCCACCGCCTCGGCGCGGGCCGTGCGGTGCAGCAGCGCCGCCACGCCGTCGCACCAGGCCGCCCGGTCGTCACAGCGTTCGAGGTCGGACAGGCCGACGAGGAATTCGAGCGCCGCGCCGGTCCAGTCGATCGTCATCGCTCGTCTCTCGACCAGTTCGGCCACGCGCCCGCCGGCCGTTGCAGGCGTGGGGTCCCTCGGCAGCAGCCCGAGGTCCCTGACTGCGGCGGGCCGGCCGATCGCCGCGGCGAACTCCGGACCGGCCCGAACAGTTTCAAACACGAGTATGAACCGGCCTGTGCGGGCGGGCAAGACCCGGCCGCGTCGGGGCGAGCGGGCCCGCGACCCGGGCGGTCAGCCTGGGGCGGCGGCGGGCGGCTGCTTGCCGGTCGCCACCAGGTAGATGCCCAGCCCGACCAGACCGCCGCCGCCGAGCAGCGGCCAGCCCAGCGGCTCTCCCTTGAGCCAGGTGGACAGGCCGATGCCGAAGATCGGGGTCAGGAAGGCCGCCGTCGCCAGCCGCCCGGCGGGATAGCGCCGCAGCAGCCAGAACCACAGCGAGTAGCAGAGCGCCGAGGCCGCGAACCCCTGGTACAGCAGGCCCCAGACCGCCGGCCTGGTGAAGTGGTACGACTCGACGCCCTCGAAGAGCACGCTGTAGAGCAGGAACGCCGGCACCGCCAGCGCCGCCTGGCCGAAGAGCAAGGTCGGCGGCCCGATCCTCGGGAACGTGAGCTTCTGGACCACGGTCTGGACGCCGAAGATCAGGCCCGAGCCGAAGACGATCAGGTCGCCGACGAGGTCGCCGTGCAGGGCCTCGGGCGTGACCCCGGCAGCAGTCGCCGCCACCGCCGTGCCAGCCCCCAGGAAGGCGCCCGAGAGCAGGACGGCGACCCCGGCGGCGGCGGCCAGCAGGCCGGCGATCCCCCGCAACCCGAGCCGCTCGCCCAGGATCAGCCACGCCAGGGGCGCCACGATCAGCGGGTGCACGTTGATCAGCACGCTGGCCCGGCCAGCGAGGCTCCGGCTGGTGCCGTAGTTGAACGTGCCAATCTGCGCCACCAGGAACGCCGCGTGCACCGCCAGGAGCCAGAGCTGGTCGCGGGGCACCCAGAGCGGCCGCCGGGCCCGCAGGCAGAGCCAGGCCAGCAGCGGCAGGGCCAGCAGGAACCGCAGCCCCGCGCAGCCGAAGGGCGGCAGCGCCGGCACCGAGAACTTCACCGCCACCGCGTTGCCGCCCCAGAGGGCGCAGCAGGCGATGACCCCCGCCAGGCCCCTGGCGTCGATCCGGTCGGCCCCCGCGGTCGAATGGGACATGCGGCGGCGCCGATTGGCTGAGAACCAGGGCAAGCCGCGCCGCCGGCGGGGCATCCCCGCCGGGCCCCGGCGCCGGGTCGGGGCGGATTGTCGTCCAGCCGCTC
>CAZUZD010000656.1:0-1696 GCA_964624465.1 uncultured Isosphaeraceae bacterium | reverse complement strand
CCCCGCGCCCAAACCGGTACCAAGTGGGTCGCGCGCGGCCGGGGCCGCCGGCCCGCCGGCCCCGGGGGGGGGGACGAGCCGGCGCCGCCGGCCGCGGGGTGGGCGGTCGGGGACCCGGGGCGGCTCAGCCGGCCCAGCGGCCGCCGGCAGTCGTCGAGCCCTCGGAGCTGATCGGCAGGCCGACGGCGCGGGCCAGCTCCAGCGCCGAGGCGGTGATGCCGTCGACGTCCAGGCCGACCTCGGCGAGCTGCTCCTCGCGCTCGGCGTGGAGCACGAACCGGTCGGGCAGGCCCAGGCGCCGCAGGTGGCCGGTGCTCAGGCCGGCCTCGCTGGCGGCCTCGAGCACCGCCGAGCCGAAGCCGCCCATCAGGCAGCCCTCCTCGACGGTGATCACGAAGCCGCACTCCTCCAGGGCCTTGGCCACGATCGCCCGGTCCAGCGGCTTGACGAACCGCATGTTGACCACGCCGACCCGCAGGCCGTGCTCGGCCCGCAGCCGCTCGGCCGCCTGCAGGCAAGTGCCCACCAGGGTGCCGAAGGCCAGGAACACGCCGTCGGTCTCCCAGTCGAGCACCTCGGCCTGCCCCAGCTCGATCGGCTGCGCCTCGCGCTGGATCGTCTCGACGTCGGCCTTCGGGTAGCGGATCGTCGTCGGGCTGGTGTGCTTGAGCGCGAAGTCGAGCATCGGGGCCACGTCGCGCTCGTCGCCGGGGGCCATGATCACCAGGTTCGGGAACATCCGCATGTAGGCGATGTCGTATGTGCCGTGGTGCGTCGGGCCGTCGGAGCCGACCAGGCCGGCGCGGTCGAGGGTGAAGACGACCGGCAGGTCCTGGAGCGAGACCTCCTGGAAGATGTGGTCGAACCCGCGCTGGAGGAACGTGCTGTAGATGTCGACGATCGGCCGCGCGCCGGCCTTGGCCATGCCGGCGGCGAAGGTGACGCCGTGGCCCTCGCAGATGCCCACGTCGAAGAACTGCCTGGGGAAGTCCTGGCGGATCTTCTGGAGCTTGTTCCCCTCGCACATGGCGGCGGTGATCACGCAGGCGGTGGGGTTGGCCCCGAGCGCGCCGTAGATCGCGTCGCTCATGGCGTTGGTGTAGGCGCGGCCGGTGGTCGTCTTGAGCGGGATGATCCCGGCCTCGTCGCGCTGGAAGGGGGCCGGCGCGTGGAACTTGACCGGGTCCTTCTCGGCCGGCTCGAAGCCGCGGCCCTTGTCGGTCAGCACGTGCAGCAGCACGGGCCCGTCGAGGTCCTTGACCTTCTCCAGGTAGGTCCGCAGGGTCTTGAGGTCGTGGCCGTCGATCGGGCCCAGGTACGTGAAGCCCAGCTCCTCGAAGAGCATGCCGCCGTGCAGCGAGGCCTTGACCGCATCCTTGAACTGCTGGAGCCAGCGCTCGGCGGGCTCGCCGACCAGGGGGATGTTCGGCAGGGTCTTCTTGACCCAGCGGTTGGCGTCGTTGTAGACGGGCGTCAGCCGCGCCCGGTCGAGGTAGCTGGCCAGGCCGCCGACCCGCGGGCAGATCGACATCTTGTTGTCGTTGAGGATCACCAGGAACCGGTTCTGGCCGTGGGCGTTGTTCAGGCACTCGTAGACGATGCCCGAGGGGAACGCGCCGTCGCCAATGACCGCGACCGAGTAGCGCTCGGGGTGGCCCATCAGGTCGTCGCCGGCCTTCAGGCCGTGCGCGGTGCT
>CAZUZD010000655.1:0-1697 GCA_964624465.1 uncultured Isosphaeraceae bacterium | reverse complement strand
ATCGCCAGGCCGGGGCCCGCGGCGCCGACGCCGGCCGCGACGGCCGCCCCGTCGCCGGCCAGCGGCCGGGGGATCGTCAGCGGCGAGGCGCACTTCTTGCAGCGGGCCTGCTTGCCCGCCAGCGTCGGCGCCACCTCGAACCGAGCGTTGCACGCCGGGCAGTGGAAGACGATGTTCATCGGCGCGGTTCCCCTCGGGTGCAGTGCGGGCCAGCGATCCGGGTGTCGGGTCAAGGCCGTCGGTGGCGGGCCATCGATCGATCGGGCGGGCCAGGGCTCAGAGCTTCGAGACCTGGTACTGGAAGAACCACTTCCAGACCGGCACCAGCGCCGGTTCGTTGAAGATGATGACCACCGCCCACGGCAGGATCATCCAGAAGACGAACCCCTCTTCGAACCGGGCCAGCAGCCGGAAGTAGACCCAGGTGATGACCAGGTTGAACGCCAGCCAGTACTGCCAGCGCTGCCAGTCCTGCGGCCGCATCTGCTCGGCGCCCGGGGCGATCAGGAACACGTAGCTCAGGAAGGCCACCAGCGCCGTATAGAGGATGCTCAGGCCCAGCGACGACTTCTGGAGCGGCTCGAACTTGACGAACGAGCTGACGATCGACGCGAAGAGCATCACCTTCATCGCGTAGTAGTAGATTTCCATTCCCGGAGAGTGTCCCTGGCTGGGCCCCGCCTGGCGGGCGGGGCGGGGCGGGGTGGAACGATCGGCAACGTCGCGTGACGGGGATCGGGCTCGGCGGCACCGCGGCAGCGGCGGGCGGTCCGGGGTGCGGCTCGAACCCGCGCCGCCAGTGGGCCGCCCGGCGTCGGGCGGCGACCCGGACGAATTTACAGATCTTTGGCCCTGCATGTCGAGCGCCGAGCCGGGTCCCCACCCGCGGGTGCCCGGATTTCCCCGCCGCCGTCGCACGGCCGCGGCGCGGGGATCGGGTCGACCCATCGACGATCACGGCTCCTGGGATCGTAGCCCATCCCGCAGGTGAACAACAGGTTCTGGCGACCGGACTCGCCCGCCGCCGGGCCGGGGTCGCCGCGCGACCGTTGCGCCAGCTCCCTCAGGATCGAGAATCGCTGAGATTTCAAACGCTTGAATCTCGCCAGCGGCAGCCGGGCACGCTCTCATGGAGGGATCGAACCACTCGCAGCGCGGGCCGGCCCCACCGGGCCGGGCCGGCGCCGGAACCGGTCGGGGACATCGACCATGAAGCCCATCGCCGCCACGCTCGGGGCCTTGACCCTGTTCGCCACCCTGGGGCTGGTCGCCGCCCAGGAGCGGCCCGCCCCCGCCCAGGCGCCCGCCGCCGACGCCCCGGCGCCGGCCGCCGACACCCTGGATCGCCCCGCCGACCGCGAGGCGATCGCCGCCGTCCTGGCCCGGTTCGTGACCGCCTACAACGCGCAGGACGCCCGGGCCCTGGCGGCCCTGTTCACCCCCGGCGCCGAGATCGAGGACGAGGCCGGCGACCTCACCCGCGGCACGGCCGAGATCACCGCGCGGTTCGAGCGGATCTTCGCCGAGGGCGACGCCGCCGACACCCTCACCGTGACCCCCGACTCGCTCCGGTTCCTGGGCACCGACCTGGCCATCGAGGACGGCGTGGCCACGCTGGCCGGCGGCGGCGAGGCGCCCCCGCTCTCGAACCGGTACCGGGTCCTCTACACCCGGCAGGACGGCCAGTGGCTCCACGC
>CAZUZD010000654.1:0-1749 GCA_964624465.1 uncultured Isosphaeraceae bacterium | reverse complement strand
GGCGCCGCGGTGGTCGTGGCCGCCGGGGCGGCCGGCGCCGTGCTGCTGCCGGCGAGCCTGCGCCGCGGCCTGCCCGACCTTAAGGTCGCCATCGACCTGAACGCCGTGCCGCCGCTGGGCATCGAGGGCGTCGAGCCCGGCGACAAGGGCGTCGACCGCGACGGCGTCCGCGCCTGGGGGGCGCTCGGCGTCGGCGGCTCCAAGATGAAGATCCACCGCCAGGCGATCCAGGAGCTGTTCCTGGCCAATGACCGCGTGCTCGACGCCGAGGAAGTGCTCGCCCTCGGCCAGTCCCTGGCCTGAGCCGGAAATGCAGGCCGCCACGACGGTCGGCGGGACCGGCGTGGCGGTGCTGGATCGGCGGCGACCGCGGTGCGATCAGGCCGGGATGGCCAGCAGCTCGGCCTCGGGGGTCCGGACCCGGAGGATCTCCAGGTCGCGGGTCCAGGTCTCGACGAACCGGCTGATCTTGCCGTAGTTGTTGTCGAGCAGGGTGTGCCGCTGGCCCAGCAGGGTGCAGAGCACGTGGCCGTGGAGCCGGTCGGAGACGACCGTCTCGGCGCCGGTGAGCAGGTGCAGGCCGCGGGCGACGCGGGCGGCGGCCAGGTGGCCGTAGAGGTGCTCGCGGCGGGCCATCGGGTCGCGGGCGGCCAGGCCCAGCTCGGGCAACAGCCGCAGCAGCGCCCGGCGGCGGACGGTCTGGCCGCAGACGTCGCCGTCGACCCAGTCGGCGCGGGGCAGCGTGGCGTCGGCGTGCGCCACGTCGTGGAGCCGCTCGCGGTCGTTGCGGAGCAGGCCCAGGCGGGGCAGTTCGGGCTTGCGGGGCCAGGCGAGAGGGCCGAGGGCGAAGGCCATGTCGGGGACCAGCTCGACGCGGCAGTCGAAGTGCCGCTCGGCCAGGTCGCGGCTCGCCTCGTCGCGGACCATCAGCACCACGTCGCCGTGGGCCTGGATCGCGCGGGCCGTCCGCTCCTGGCGCCGCTGGCTCTGGAAGTGGATCGACTGCGGCAGCTGCACGACCGTGCGGTCGGGGAAGTCGGCGAGCACCCGCTCGCGGAACTCCTGGAACCCGGGCCAGAGGTCGCCGAAGTTGCCGCCGCCGCTCAGGAAGATCGGGCCGGCCGGCAGCGAGCGCCGCAGCGCCTCGGGGTCGTAGTTCTCGAGGTGGCAGACGTAGGCGGGCCGCACGCCATGCTGCCGACGCAGGTACGTCAGCTCGCCCAGCCAGATGGCGGCGTCGCCGACGTTGCTGTAGTCGGGGAAGTCCAGCAGCGCCAGCCGACCGTCGGACGGCACCCAGGGCCGGAGCGCCGCGTCGATGGCCGCGCCCAGGCGCCGCGTCACCGCCAGGCTCGATTCGGTCCGCGTCAGCAGGTGAGGATTCGTCATTCACCCGGACTCCGCCAGTCAGCCCCACCCCGACCCCGCCCCGGACCCGGGACGACGAACGCAAGGGGGCTATCCGGAACAAAACTGTACTAAAGCGGGCCGGCGCCGGCAAGGGGCGGCCGGATAAGTTCGCTTTTGGGGTCTTGTGGTCGGTCGGCGGGGGGCGGTCGCTTGCAACGTGGGGGGCATCGGGGAGAATCGGGCCGGGTGGACGGGGCCGGCGGCCGGTCGATGGGGGCGGCGGTGGTCCGGGTCGGGGTGCTGGGCATTCGAGGAGGCCGCGTGATGGAGACGGAGACGACGGGGTTGAGCCGACGCGACTGGCTCCGGCCCGCGGCCGCGGCCGGGGTGGCGGGCGCC
>CAZUZD010000653.1:0-1755 GCA_964624465.1 uncultured Isosphaeraceae bacterium | reverse complement strand
GCGGGCACGGCCTGGATCGGGCCGATGGCGTCGACGACGACGCCGAAGGTGCTGCCGACGGCCGGCTTGAACAGCACCAGGCGGGTGTCGGGCCCGACGACCGTCGCCGGCAGCCCGAGCAGCCGCGCCAGGTCGAGCGCCAGGTGGATGTGGCCCCGGATGTTGACCAGGCCCAGGACCGCCTCGGGGGCGTGGGCGACCGGCGTGAAGCCCGTCTGCTCCGAGACCTCCTTGACGTCGAGCACGTCGACCCCGAAGTGGCGGCCGGCGAGCCGGAACGTGCAGAACATCCGCGCCGGGGCGGCCGTGGCCGGGCTCATGCGGTCACCTCCCGGTCGGCCAGCAGGCCGGCGATCGCGCGGACCAGGCGGTCGTGATCGAGCTTGACCTCGAAGCCGTCGAACCCGCACTCGCGGGCCTTGCGCTCGTGGGCCGACCCGCTCAGGCTCGTGAGCGCCAGCATCGGCGTCGCGACCCCGCGGCGCCGCACCTCGCGGGCGAACTCCCAGCCGTCCAGCACCGGCATCTCGATGTCCGAGACGATCAGGTCGAACGGCCCGGCCTCCGCCAGCCGCTCCAGGCCCTCGACGCCCTGGCACGCGGTCGTCACCGCGAATCCCTCCCCCACCAGGTAGCGCCGCACCACCTCCAGGAAGAACGGCGTGTCCTCGACCAGCAGCACCCGCCGCGCCCGGCTCGGCGTCGCAGCGGCGGCCGTCGGATCGCGCTCCTGCAACAGCTCGTGCAGCTCCAGGAACAGCGTGAGCCGGCCCCGGACGATCGCCGAGCCGAGCACCCCGCGCCCGCACTCGGGCCGGGGCTGGAGTTCGACGGCCAGCGACTCGGTATCGACGATCCGGCTGGCCAGGATCGCCACCGGCTCGGGCATGGCCTTCGGCAGGATCAGGGGCAGCGAACCGGCCGGCCCCGGCGGCGGTGCGGGCGCGGAGACGTCGAGGACCGAGTCCAGCCGCAGGACCCGCAGCGACACGCCGTCGACGGTGACGAACTCGCGGTCGCCGAGGCGCTCGATCCGATCCGGGTCGATCATCTCGACACGGCGGATCTGGACCAGCGGCAGCGCGAACTGCTCGTGCGGCCCGCTCTCGAACAGCAGGATGCGGTGCGGCTGCGACGGCGCCCCGGCCCCGGGGCCGGGCCCGGTCGGCGTGGTGGCCGATTCGGCGGCGAAGCTCAGGGCGGCGTGGGCGCGGATGCCGGCGACATCGGCGATCAGGGCCACCCGGCCGTCGCCCAGGATCGTGGCGCCCGAAAAGATCTCGACCCGCCGCAGCGCGGGGTGGATCGGCTTGACGACGATCTCCTCGATCCCGCAGACCGCGTCGACGACCAGGCCGAACCGCCGGCCGGCGGCCTTCAGGACCAGGATGAAGGCGACCCGGTCGGGATCGCCGCCGGCGTCCGACTCCGCCACGATCGCGGCCCGATCGGCCGCCGTGAACGGGGACCGGCGCCGGAGGACCTCGCGGAACCGGACGACGGGCAGGAGGCGGTCGCGGAGCCGGTACACCTCGGTGTCGTGGGCCCGCTCGATGCGGCCCGGGAGCTGCGGGTGCAGGCAGACGACCTCGTCGAGGTCGCGCACCGGGACGGCGTACCGCTCGCCCTCGGCGGCGACCATCAGGCACGGCACGATCGCCAGCGTCAGCGGCAGCCGCAGGATCATGGCGGTGCCCAGGCCGGGCGCGGAGTCGATCGTGAGCGAGCCCTCCAGCAGCTCGATGTTCGCCCCCA
>CAZUZD010000652.1:0-1759 GCA_964624465.1 uncultured Isosphaeraceae bacterium | reverse complement strand
CTCGATGCCCGTCAGGCCGGGCATCTTGAGGTCGAGCAGGGCGGCGTCGAACGGGCCGCCACGTTCCAGCGCCTTGAGCGCCGCGGTGCCGTCGGGACAGACGGTGACCTCGTGCCCCAGCCGGGGCAACTCCATCTGCATCAGGTCGCGGAGGTGGGCCTCGTCGTCGGCGAACAGGAGCCGGAGGCCCCCGGCTTGCGTCTTCTCCATGACCGTCCGTCCCTTCCGTGAGATCGCGGGCCCCCATCCTGGGTTGCGGGGCCCGACGGCGTCGGCAGCTGCGTGGGTGTGCGGTGTCTGGGTCCGGGGAGCACCGGGACGACGGGCCGGCCCGCTCCCGTGCGGGCGGCGGCCGGACTCACTTCGCCTGGCGCTTGAGCACGAAGCGGTGCTGCATTGCGTCGTCGGGCGTGAAGTCGGCCGGGCTCCGCCCGTCCTGGTAGTCGTAGATCAGGGTCAGCGTGTCGCCCTCGACCTTCACCAGGCCGCGGGCCGTGCTGCCCACCGCGCCCTCGACGGCGGCCTTGGCGATCTTCATGGCGATCTTGCCGCCGGGCTCGAGCGTGTACGGGATCAGGAACTCGCCGTCCCCGCCGGCGTCGAGCGTGATCGACTCGCGGGTGATCACGACCTTGCCGGCCAGCCGATCGGCCTCGACGGCGGCGTCTCCGCGCACGCCCGAGACGATCGTGTACGTGCCGGGCAGGCGGTCGGCGAGCTCGTCGGCCCGCGCAGCCGAGGCGCCCGGCGCGAGCAGGGTGATGCCGAGGACCAGGGCGATCATCGCAGGCATGGGCCGGTCTCCAGTGGTGCCACGATCCGGACGCCGCGGGCCCGGCGACGGCCGGGCCCCGAGATCCTCCCGAGGGCAGCGCGGGGAGACTATACGGCGAAGTGCCCGGCGCGCGGAGCCCAATAAATGCGCGACCCCGGCCGGCGGGCGCCGGGGCCGTGCGAGCCGACTCAGCGGGCCTCGACCCGCTTGAGCACGAACAGGTTCTGCTTGCTGCCGGCCTGGGTCTTGAAGGCCGCCGGCACCGGCCCGCCGCCGGCCGTGTAGATGAGCTTCACCGTGTCGCCGTCCTGCTCGATCAGCCCGCGGGCCGTCAGCCCCTCGCGGCCCTTCGGCCCCCCCTCCTCGGTCAGGCCGATCCGCCAGGGCTTCTCCTTGGTGTCGAGGTTGAACAGCGCCACGTACAGGTTCTTGCCGTCCTTGTCGGTCGAGACGATCGTGTCCGGCGTGATCCGGACCCGCGAGCCGGCGATTCGCTCCGGCTCCAGCGGCTGGCCGTCGCTCTCGCCCGAGACGATCTCGTACGCCCCCAGCAGCCCCTCGGGCACCGGGTCGCCCACCTTGGCGCCCGGTTTCGCCGGGGCCTGGCCCTGGGGTGGTGCCGTCTTCGGCGCGTCCTGCGCCCGAGCCGGGGCGGCCAGGGCGAGCAGCAGCGGCGACGAGAGACCAAGAATCGCGAGGGCACGGCAACGGAGGCGCATGCGCATGATGGGCCCATCTCCCGGTCGGGATGCGGGGGTGCGAAACCCCGGCGGACGCTCACATCGTCCGCCAGTCTCCCCCTCTCCCCTTCAAACGCGGTGCCGCTCCCGTCGCCGGCGGCGAAGTCGGGCGCACCGGGACCGCTCGCCGGCGGGGGCGATGGGCTTCAGGCGCTGCGCGCGGCCGGGGACTCGACGGGCTCGGCCGCGGTGGCCGGGGCGTCGACCGTGGAGCCGGCGATGGCCGGGTGGGTCTCGCTCGGAG
>CAZUZD010000651.1:0-1787 GCA_964624465.1 uncultured Isosphaeraceae bacterium | reverse complement strand
CGAGCCGGGCCAGCCGGGCGCCGGCGATGGCGGTCGACGGGGCGAGCGGCGCGCGAGCTCCCTGGCTGGCGTCGAGCCGGGCCACGAGCGCCGAGCGCTCGGCCAGGAGCCGGGCCTGGGTCGAGCGTTCGCGGGCGAGCTGGCCGCCCAGCGCCAGGCAGGCCAGGGCGAGCACCGACGCCGCCAGGCGGTAGGCGATCAGGCGGCGATCGGAGGCTGGAGCCGGGGCGGCGGCGGCGCGGCCGGCCTCGAAGAGCAGGCGGTCGCGGGCCGAGGGATCGACGGCCGGGGCCGGGGCCCAGCCGCGGAGGCGGGCCTCCAGGGGGATCAGGGGCTCGGGCGTGCGGGGGGCGCCGGAGTCGTTGTCGTGGTCGTGGCCGGGGTTGTCGGGGTGGTGGGACATGGGCCGTCGAGCCTCTCCTGGAGCCGGGCCAGCCCGGCGTGGTAGCGGCGGTGGGCGGTGGCGAGCGAGCAGGCCTGGAGCCTGGCGATCTCGTCAAAGGTCAGGCCGCCCCAGATGCGGGCGACGACGACCTCGCGGAGCTCGGACTCCAGCTCGGCCAGCAGGGCGGTGGCGGTGGCCGCGTCGATCTGATCGTCGGTGGCGCCGAAGGCGGCCTCGGGGCCGGCGGCCCGGCGCTCGCGGTCGTGGCGGCGGCGGTCGGTGCGGTGGGCGGCCAGGGCGGCGTTGCGGACCGTGCGGTAGAGCCAGGGCCCGGGCGCCTCGGGGGCGACGGCCTGGCGGGCAAGGGTGACGAACGCCTCGTGCACCAGATCCTCGGCGCCCTGGGCGTCGCACCACTGGCGGGCGTAGAGCCGCAGCGCCGGCCCCTGGGCGTCGTAGAGGCGTCCCAGGTGCTCGGGGCCGACGGGTGGCATCGCTGACATGGGCTCCGCGAGGACCGGCCCGGACGCGGGCCACACCCCTTCGATGCCGCGGGCGCCGATTTTTCTCAACCCTCGACCCGATTTCGCGACCGTCCGGCGGCCGATCGGTTCGGACACGGGGCCTCCTCCGCCGGTCGCACCGGGGGAAGGGTTTGCGCCGGCGGACCCTGCCGCAAGCCAGGCGAAGCCGAGTGTTTCACGGGCCGGGGCCGGGGTGCCGTGACGGGTCGGGCAGGGGAATTCCGACTTGCGAGAACGGTCGATCCCGCTTAGACTGGAACTCGTAATCGTCGCCGCGATAAGATTTTGCGTTCTGCTCTCGGGCCCCTCTCTTGGGATGAACCATGCTCATTAAGGATCAGCCCAGCTCCGTCCGGACCATCGAGAACGAGGACGACTTCGCCGAGACCCGCCTGGAAGCGATCGGGTTTGTGTTCCACGGCGTGCTGCTGGTTCCCGATGCCAAGAAGCCGGCCCGCACCAAGGCCGGCTCGAACATCCTGCACTTCGCCCGCTGCGCCAAGCTGGAGCGCGTCGGCGACGGTGAGGCGAAGATCTGGTATCGGTCGATCCGGGTCGCCAAGGCACACCTCGACGAGCACGCCGGCGCCGGCCGCTGGAAGTGGTGCAAGCTCTGCGAGCGCGAGATCACCCAGAAGATCCTCAACGAGCAGTGAGTCCCGGGCCGCGCCAGGCGGCCCGACGCGACCAGCTCGCTGACCCCACGCACAATCCAGAATCGCCGAGGGCCGGCCCCCTGCAAGGGCCGGCCGTCGGTGTTTTCCGGGGCCGCCGGGCGCGACCGGCGATCGTCGGTCGGGCTCAGCCCGGGCGGCGGGCGGCGGCGAGCCGGGCCATCGGGCCGCCGGGCACGGTCGTCGTCGCGGCCACGCCGCGGG
>CAZUZD010000650.1:0-1797 GCA_964624465.1 uncultured Isosphaeraceae bacterium | reverse complement strand
GGCGGCGCGGGCGCGGGTGCGGGCGGACTGGTCGTCGGGGTGCCGGGAGCCGGCGGACTGGGCGGCGTCGAGCCTGGCCAGCGCCCGCTCCAGGGTCGCGCGGGCGGCGTCGGCCGGTCCGGTCACGGCCAGGCGAGCGCCACGCTCGGCGAGCGCGCGGCCGAGGCGCTGGTCGTAGGCGAACGTGCCGGGCGCCTCGCGGTCGAGCGCCTCCAGCAGGCCCAGGGCGCGATCCAGGTCGGCGACCGCCGCGGGGCTCGCCGGCGCGCCCAGGGTGCCCCGGACGGTCAGCACCTCCGCCAGCGCGCGGCGGTACGAGGGCTGCGACGGCGACCCGGCGTGGATGGCCTCGAGCAGGCCGACCGCCTCGTCGAGCCTCGCCAGCGCCTCCGGGCCATCGAGGCCGCGGGCCTGCTCGGCCAGGGCCAGCGCCAGGAAGAGCCGGTGGTCGCCCAGCCCGACGTCGCGGCCGGCGTCCGCGCGGCCCAGCGCCACGGCGGCGGCGATCGCCGCGCGGGCGGCGCCGGCCTCGCCCAGTGCGCGCTCGGCCCTGGCCTGGGCCATCAGGGCCCCGACGGCGAACATGAGGTCGAGCGGGCTGGCGATCGGCGATCGGGCCACGGCGAGCAGGTGCCCGGCGCCGGCCTCGGCCCCGGCGCGCGCCGGACCGGGCCGGCCGAGCATCAGCCGCACCGCGGCGGCCGACTCGAGGTTCATGCCCAGGGTGCGGCGGAGCCCGAGGTGCCCCGGCGTCCGGTCGTGGAGCGCCTGCGCCACGGCCACCGCACGCTCGGCGTCGGGCTCGGCGGCGCGGGGGCCGTCGTGGCGGGACCGCAGGTGGCTGCGGTCGCGGAGCAGGCTAGCCAGCTCGCTGCCCAGTTCGGGGCTGTTCGGGAACCGGGCAGTCCCCGCGTCGAGCCAGCCGATCGCCTCGTCGAGGAGCGACCGGGCGGCCGGCTCGTCGTCGAAGAACCGGTGCAGGTTGCCGGCGCGCTGGAAGATGGCGGCGACGTCCCGCAGCGTCCTCGGGTCGTCGGGCCGGGCGGCCAGCAGCCGGCGGCCCTGGGCGACGGCGACGTCGGCCACCTCGCGGCGGACCCGCTCCAGCCCGGGGCTGCGCGCCAGGCCGTCGTCGCCGAGCCGGACCAGCATGGCGTCGACCGCCTGGCTGGCGATCGCGTAGCTGGCCTCGACCTGCCGGGATGCCGCCAGCGTCTGCGCCTCGGCCAGCGTCGCCCGGTCCCGCGCCGCCACGGCCTCGTCGCGCTCGACGCGCAGCAGCGCCCCGCCGATGGCCAGCGCCGCCGTGGCCGTCGTCAGGAACAGGCCGGTGCTCACGACCAGGGTGCGATGCCGCCGGGCCCAGCGGTCGAGCCGCCGCTCCCAGGGCTCGCGCCAGGCCGTCACCGGCTCGTCGGCCAGCCAGCGCTCCAGGTCGGCCGCCAGCCCCTCGGCCGAGGGATACCGGTCCTCGGGCCGCAGCGCCATCGCCTTCAGGCAGACGGCCTCCAGCGCCGGGTCGACGGCCGGCTCGACCTCCCTCGGGGGCGGGAACCGGCCGGCGCGGACGGCCGCCAGCACGGCATCGCGGTGGCCGTGGAACGGCGCCTGGCCGACCAGGATGTGGTACAGGGTCGCGCCCAGGCTGGACACGTCGCTGGCCGGCGTCAGCCCCGTGGTCACGCCGGCCGCCTGCTCGGGGCTCATGTACGCCGGCGTGCCCACCAGCCTGCCCGGCGCGGTCGCCGACCCGGCGCCGGGCCCCGCGCCGCCTGGCCCGCCCTCGCCCGTGTCGGC
>CAZUZD010000649.1:0-1803 GCA_964624465.1 uncultured Isosphaeraceae bacterium | reverse complement strand
CCTCGGCGGTGATCCCCTCGCGGGCCGGCTGGCGCACCGGGGCGCCGGCCTCGGGCTCGGCCGGCCAGGGGGCGCCGCGACGGACCCAGTCGGTGAGCGTCTCGACCGCCGCGGCCGGCAGCTTGCCGGCGGGGGGCATCTCCAGGCCGTCATAGTGGACCGCCTGCACGAGCAGGCTCGCGTCGGGCTGGCCGGGCACGATCACTTCGCCGCTGGCCCCGCCCGCGCGCAGGCCGGCGCGGGTGTCGAGCCGGAGCTCCCCCTTCTGCTTGTCGGCCCCGTGGCACTTGGTGCAGTGCTCGACCAGGATCGGCCGCACCTTCGCCTCGAAGAACTGCACCAGCTCGGGCGTCGGCGGAGCCTCCTCGGCGGGCGGCTGCCCCTGACCCCGGGCCGGTCCGGCCACCAGGGCGAGCAGCAGGCCGAGGACGGCGGTCCCGGCGGCACCGGCTCTCGGTCGTCCGGGGGTCGGCGAATCGACATCGCAGCGTCGGTTCATGGCGAGGCTCTCCGGCCGACCGCCCGGGGGCGAGGTCCGACCGAGGGGGGGAACGGATCGGCGGGCCCCCGGGACGGGGACCGCAACCAGGTCACGTCAAGCGAGCGGGCGGGATCGGCGGGCGGGCAGGCAGGATCGGCGGCCGAGCACGACCTCGACCCCCGTTGCAGTGTACCCGGCCCCGCCCCGCAGGGGATTCCCGATTTCCCGGAGGGCGGATCCGCGGAGCGTCATCCACCGCGCCGGGGCGGTGGCCTCCGAATCGTCGACGTGGCCACGCTGACGCTCAGGCCACGGCACACCGGACCGATCCGGGGGGCCTCCGGATCAACCCGAAGGGACGGAGAACGTGGTGGGGCCCTAGGATCGGGCCGGTCCCGCCGCTATAAGAGGGGAGGGTCCGATCCGGGCCGGGCGCTCCGCCACGGGGGGCCCCCCCGGCGCTGCGAGGGGGGTCACGATGCATACGACCATGCCGCCGCCGGGTCGCCGGCCAGGACGGGCGCGTCCCGCATGGCTCGGGTGGCTGTGCCTCTGGCTCGCGATGACCACCGTCACGGCCTCGCTCGGGGTTGCGGACGAGGTCGATTTCGAGCGGCAGGTCGCGCCGATCCTGCTGAACCGCTGCCTGGAGTGCCACAGCCAGGCGGGCCGGGCCGGCGGGCTGGACCTGACGGCGCGGGCGGGGCTAATCCAGGGCGGCGACAGCGGGCCGGCGATCGAGCCGGGCCACGCCGACGAGAGCCTGCTCGTGCAGCGGGTCGCCGACGGCGAGATGCCGCCGTCGAAGCAGGGGCATTCGCGGGCCCTGCCCGAATCCGAGCAGGTCGCGCTCCGGGCCTGGATCGACGCCGGAGCCGCCTGGCCGGCGGATCGGATACTTGACCTGTTCGCCGTCACGACCGCGGGCCACGGCGGCCGCGACTGGTGGTCGCTCCAGCCGATCCAGCCGGCCCGACCGCCGGCGGTGCGACACCCGGAGTGGGTCGCCAACCCGGTCGACGCCTTCGTGGTGGCTCCCCTTGAGGCGCAGGGGTGGGAGCCGGCGCCGACGGCCGATGCGCGCACGCTGATCCGCCGGCTCTACGATGACCTGCTCGGCCTGGTGCCCACGCGCGAGGAGGTCGAGGCATTCGCCGCCGATGAGCGGCCCGATGCGTACGAGCGGCTGGTCGATCGGCTGCTCGCCTCGCCCCATAATGGCGAGCGCTGGGGGCGGCACTGGCTCGATGTGGCGCGCTATGCCGAGACCAGCGGCTACGAGCGCGACCAGGAGAAGCCGCACGTCTGGAAGTACCGCGACT
>CAZUZD010000648.1:0-1813 GCA_964624465.1 uncultured Isosphaeraceae bacterium | reverse complement strand
TTTTTTAGTTTTTGTGGGTTTTTTGAAACCCCGGCCCTGTTGGGGGGGGGCCCGCCCTCTCGGGGGCCCCCGCGCGCCTCCGCCCACGGCACACCGGAGAGGCGCTGCCCGGGGCGATGGGCTCCGGGGTCGTGGCCGCGCTCCGTCAACGCGGAACGCCGGCGCCTCCCAGAGAGGGAGACGCCGGCGTTCGGGGTTTTTCCAGAGTGGTGGCGGCGTGGGTCAGGCGGTGACCTCGTAGCCGGCGCGCTGGGGGCGGGTCTGCCAGGCGTTGGCCTCGCTGTCGTCGACGATCTCCTGGGTCTCGGGGTTCCAGGTCAGCTTGCGGCCGCCGAGGCGGATGGCGATGTTGGCCAGGTGGCAGGTGGTCAGGGCGCGGTGGTGGGTCCAGACGTCGGCCACCGGCTCGCTGCGGTCGCGGCAGCACTCGATGAAGTTGCCCATGTGGCTGTCGAGCCGCTTGCCCTTGCGGAGCTTGACCAGCTCGGCCGGGTCGATCGGCTTCTCGTAGATCGACGCCACGCTGCCGCCCGAGAGGTCGATGCGGTCGCGGGTCACGAAGATCCGGCCGCCGGTGCCCTCGAAGGTCACGCCGTTCTCGGTGTCGTCGCGGATGTCCAGCTCGACGCCGTTGGCGTACTTGGCGCGGACCAGGAAGTGGGTGGTCGTGTTGAAGCGGTCGTCGGCGGTCGGGTAGCCGGCCTTGTACTCGACGGGCAGCTCACCCTTGAGGACCTCGATCGAGTTCGGGCCCGAGTTCTCCATGCCGATGGCCCAGGTGCCGATGTCGACGTGGTGCGCGCCCCAGTCGGTGAGCTTGCCGCCCGAGTACTCGTACCACCAGCGGAACTCGCTGTGGCAGCGCTGCTTGATGTAGTCGACCTTGGGGGCCTGGCCCAGCCACATGTCCCAGTTCAGGTTGGCCGGCGCGGCCTCCTTCGGGAACGGGCCGCCCTCGGGGCCGCCGCCGATGGCCGCCGTCACCTTCTTGATCTGGCCGATGCGGCCGGCGCGGACCATGGCCACGGCCAGCAGGAACACGCGGTTGTGATCGCTGCGCTGCTGGGTGCCGACCTGCATGACGCGGCCGGTCTCCTTCACGACCTTGGCGAGCTTCTTGCCCTCGTCGATCGTGAGCGTGAGCGGCTTCTCGCAGTAGACGTCCTTGCCGGCCTTCAGGGCGTCGATGCTGATCTTGGTGTGCCAGTGGTCGGGCGTGGCGATGACGACGGCGTCGATGTCCTTGCGGTCGAGGAGCTTGCGGTAGTCCTCGTAGGTGTCGGCCTTGCCCTTGCCGATGCGGTCGTCGGCCTTGGCCTGGTCGGCGTGCTCCTTGTCGACGTCGCAGACGGCCAGGAAGTCGCCGTACTGGCTGGCCCAGCGGGCGTCTCCGCGGCCCTGACCGCCGGCGCCGATCAGGCCCATGCGGGGCCGCTCGTTGGGGGCGCGGGTCTCGTCGGCCATGGTCCGGCCGGCGGTCGCGACCATCGGCGCCAGGATCGGGCTGGTCGCGGCGACCCGCAGGAAGTCGCGGCGCGTGTTCCCATTGCGGATGAACATCGTCTGGAGCACTCCGTGGCTGGTTTGGGCAGGACAGCGGTCGGGGGGGCGGGGCGGGGATCGATCCCCCAGGGGCGGGCGGCCGCTCGCAACAGCCGGCCCGCAGTGGCGGGGTGATACCTGGCGAACATATCCCAGCCCGACGGGCGCCACAAGCCCGCGTCCCGGCCCGCCCCGGGGCCGTTCGCCAGGCCCTGGTTGACCTTCCCCACGAATGGTGGGCGCGCCCTGAGAGATGGCACAATGCCGTCGA
>CAZUZD010000647.1:0-1826 GCA_964624465.1 uncultured Isosphaeraceae bacterium | reverse complement strand
GAGCTGATCGCCGCCGGCCCGAACGATCCGCCGGCCGCCGTCGACGCGCCCGCCGCCGGCGGCGTCCCGGCTCCGGCCCCGACCCCCGCCCCGGCGCCGACCTCGGTGCTGGCCGACCTGGGCCTCGACGCCGAGAGCCGCACGGTCTCGGGCCGGTTCGTGCTCCAGGTCAAGTCGGTCCAGCCGGGCTCGCCGGCGGCCAAGTCGGGCCTGGAGGTCGGCGACGTGATCGTCGGCGCCAACGGCCAGCCGCTGGCCGACCTCGAGGCGCTCGGCAAGCTCGTCCGCCAGGGGGGCCAGGCGCTGAGCCTGATCGTCCTGGACGTCAACAGCGGCCGGACCGCGCAGGTCAACGTCGACCTGGCCGGCGTGGGCGCAACCCCCGCCCCCGCCCCGGCCCCGGCCGGCCGCACGCCCGCCCCGGCTCCGGCCGGCGAGCGGCGCTCGCTGGGCCTCACGGCCGAGCCGGTGCGCGTCGGCCAGCGGATGGCCCTGAAGGTCGTCGCCACCGCGGCGGGCAGCCCCTGCGAGAAGGCGGGCCTGGAGCCCGGCGACGTGATCGTGGGCGCCAACGGCGTGGCGATCACCGACCCCGAGTCGTTCGTGACCGTCGTGCGCCAGAGCGGCCCGACCCTGACCCTGATGGTGCGCGACACCCGCAGCGGCAAGGACGTGCCCGTGAAGGTCGAGCTCGGCGGCGGCCCCGCCGTCGCCGCCAACGCCCCGGCCGCCCCGGCGCCGGCCCAGGCCGGCGGGGGCCGTCGGCTGGGGGCGATCACCGAGGTCGTCTTCCTGGACGCCGAGGTGGCCGTCAAGGTCACCGAGGTCGAGCCCGGCAGCCCGGCGCAGCGCGCGGGCCTGGAGGTCGGCGACATCATCCTCGAGGCCAACGGCACGCCGATCCTGCACCCCGACGACCTGGCCCGCGTGGTGAGCCAGAGCGGCCAGGCGCTCAAGATCGTCGTCGTCGACCCCCGCCAGGGCCGCAAGGCCCAGGTGAACGTCGACCTCGGCGGCCGCTGAGCCGACCGCCCCGACCCGACCCGCCGCCCGGCATTGACCGGGCGCGCGGGCCGGGCCCATAATCGAATGCGTGACCGCCGCCCCCGGTGTCCGGCCCCTGCCGCGACCCACCCGGGGGCGGTTCCGTTTCCCCCAGCGCCGGATCCCGCCGGGTGCGATCCGGGGCCGCCTGGGGCCGGCTGACGCGGGGACGTCCGGCGTTGATCGACCTGCAGAACTTCGAGAGCGTCCCCGACCGGTACCGCGGCGCGTTCCTGGCCATCGGCAACTTCGACGGCGTGCACCTGGGCCACGCCCACCTGATCGGCCGGCTCTGTGCCCTGGCCCACGCCGCCGGGGCCCCCGCGATCGCGCTGACCTTCGACCCGTCGCCGGCAGCCATCCTCCGCCCCGAGCTGGCGCCGCCGCCCCTGACCTGGACCGACCGCAAGGTCGAGCTGCTGCACGCCGCCGGCGTCGACGCCGTGGGCCTGTTCCGCACCGGCCGCTGGCTGCTGGGCCTGACCGCCCGCGAGTTCTTCGAGCGGGTCGTCCTGGGCCAGTTCGGCGCCCGGGGCATGGTCGAGGGCCCCACGTTCGGCTTCGGCCGCGACCGCGGCGGCGACGCCTGCGTGCTGGGCGACTGGTGCGCCGAGGCCGGCCTGGCCTTCGAGGTCGCCAGCCCCACCGACCGCGACGGCCTGATCGTCAGCTCCACCCGCATCCGCACCGCCCTGGCCGAGGGGGATGTCGCCCATGCCGCCTTGCTGCTCGGCCGCCCGCACCGGCTGCGGGGCCGGGTCGTCCCCGGGGCGCTGCGGGGC
>CAZUZD010000646.1:0-1836 GCA_964624465.1 uncultured Isosphaeraceae bacterium | reverse complement strand
GCCCGAGGGCGGCGACGGCCGCCTGCGACCGCCTGGCGCGCACCCTCGAACGCTCGCTCGCCGCCGAGGCCCGCGCCCGGCCCGCCGACGCCGACGCCGTGAGCGTGCCCCTGGTCGGCCACGCCCTGGCCCTGGTCCGCATGCGGCTGCGGCCGGCGCTGGAGCCGCACTGGGCCGAGCGCGACCCGGTGCACGTCGCCATGTTCGGCGGCACCAACAGCGGCAAGTCGACCGTGCTGAACGTCCTGCTCGGCCGCGCCGCCGCCGGCATGAGCGCCCGCGCCCGCTTCAGCCAGCACCCCGAGGCCTACCGCGCCGCCGGCCTGGGCGACCGCTGCCTCGACGACTACCCCTCGCGGTTCGCCGGCTACGACCGCTACCACGACCGCCATCCCCCCCGCCAGGAGGACCGCGACCTGCGGGTCGACGGCTACCGGCCGGCCCTGGCGCTCAACGACCCCGACCGGATCCAGGGCAAGGCGATCGTGCGGCCGGCGGCCCCGGCGGCCGTGCTCTGGGACCTCCCCGACTTCTCCACCGAGGAGGCCGCCGCCTACCTGGGCGCGGTGCTCGACACGACCGCGCTGGCCGACCTGGTCGTGATGGCCGTGACCCGCGAGAACTACGCCGACCACCGGGGGGCCCTGCTCCGCTCGCTGGTCATCGACTCGGGCGTGCCGCTGCGGGTGGCCGCCAACAAGCTGGATTCTGGCGGCGGGGCCCTGCTGGCCGACATCCGCGTCAAGCTCGGCGACGAGGCCGTCACCGGCGGCCGGAGCGTCGCCCCCGACCGGGTGCATCCGCTGCCGTTCGTGCGCCGCGACGACGAGACCGCCCGCCTGGCCGCCCTGCTGATCACGCCCGAGGCCGGGGCCCTCCGCGGCGCCGTGGCGCAGGACGTCGCCGCCGGCGCGGCGCTCAAGCGCCGCGGGCTGGCCGGCGCCGTCGAGTTCCTGGGCCGCCGGCTCGAGACCATCCTCGCCCCGCTGGCGGCCGAGGTTGCCGCCGCCGACCGCTGGGCCCAGGTCGTCAACCACACCACCCAGGCCCGCTTCTACGGCCGCTACCGCTCCGACTACCTCGACGCCGAGACCTATGGCGAGTTCAACCTGACGCTGGTCAAGTTCTTCGAGCTGCTGGAATTGCCCGGCATCGGCACCTACATCACGGCGCTCAGCAAGGGGGTCAAGTCGGTCTCGCGGTTCGTCGTCGGCCGGGTGGTGGGCCTGGCCCGCGCGGCGGCGGGCAAGCCGGCGCGGGCGGCGCACCTGCCCGAGCACGAGGCAGTCATCGCCGCGTTCGACGGCTGGTACGCGGCGCTCAAGGCCGAGGCGCAGCTCGAATCGACCCGGGGCCAGCCGCCGCACCCGGCCTGGGGGCGGGTCGTCGCCACCCTTGAAGATCCGGCCTTCTACAGCGACTTCGTGGAGGCGATGGCCGCGGCCTACGCCGACTACCGCGATCGCATCGAGGTGCTGACCGGCGAGCGGGCGCGGGCGCTCTACGACAAGGTGGCCGAGAACCCGAAGCTGCTCAACGCCCTGCGCGGGGTGAAGCTCACGCTCGACGTCGGCACCACCGGCCTGATCGTCGCGTCGCACGGCCTGGACTGGACCGACGCGGTGATCGGGCCCCTGGTCGCCCCGGCGCAGCGGCTGCTGCTGGAGTACGGGCTGCAGAAGTACCTCGACTTCCAGCGGGCGCAGCTCCGGCAGTTGCAGTTCGCGGCGTTCCAGGACGTGGTCGAGGCCCGCATGGTGGCGCCGGTGCGGGCCCTGTTCGTGGGCGAGGCGACCGCCGACGACGTGGCCCGGGCCCGGGCCGACTTCGCGACGC
>CAZUZD010000645.1:0-1839 GCA_964624465.1 uncultured Isosphaeraceae bacterium | reverse complement strand
AATCCACCACGCCAGGCGAACGGCCGCCGACCCGTCCCGGCGGATGACGCTCCGCTGATCCGCCCTACGAAATACTCGTGCGAGCGCCCGCAATGTCCACCCCCACCGCCGCCGTCCGGATCCGCGTGACCGGGCGGGTGCAGGGCGTGGGGTTCCGGCCGTTCGTTTGCCGCGCGGCGCGGGGGCTCGGGCTGGCGGGGTGGGTGGGCAACGACGCGGGCGGCGTGAGCATCGCCGTCGAGGGCACGCCCGACGCGCTGGCGGCGCTGGTGCAGATCCTGCGGACCGGGGCGCCGCCGTCGGCGCGGGTCGAGTCGGTGGCGGTCGAATCGGCCGAGGCGACTGGCCGAGCGGGGTTCGCAATCGCGGCCAGCGACCCCGGTGGGGTGGCGGCGGCGGCGGTGCGGGTGCCGCCCGACCTCGCCTGCTGCGCGGCCTGCCGCGCCGAGGTGCTCGACCCCGGCGACCGCCGCCACGGCTACGCGCTGACCAACTGCACGCACTGCGGCCCGCGGTACTCGATCATCACCGCGCTGCCCTACGACCGACCGGCCACGAGCCTGTCCGGGTTCCCCCTCTGCCCGGTCTGCGCCGCTGAGTACCGCGACCCCGACGACCGCCGGTTCCACGCGCAGCCCACCGCCTGCGCCGCGTGCGGACCGACCGTCTCGTACCGCGACGCCAGCGGCCACACCCAGGCCACCGGCCCGGCCGCCATCGCCGCCGCCGCGAGCGACCTGGCCAGCGGCCGGATCGTCGCCCTCAAGGGCCTCGGCGGCTACCAGATCCTCGCCCGTGCGGATCGGTCCGACACCGTGCAGCGGCTCCGCACGAGCAAGCAGCGGCCCACCAAGCCGCTGGCGGTCATGGTCCCCTCGCTGGCCTGGGCCGAGCGCCTGGCCCGGCTCGAAGCCGCCGAGCGCGTGCTGCTGACAGCGCCGACGAACCCGATCGTGCTCGTCGAGCGCCGCGACGATCCCGAATCCCCGAAGCCCGGGGCCGACGCCCCCGGACCGTTCGCGCTGGCCCCCGAGGTGGCGCCGCACCTGGACCACGTCGGGCTGCTGCTGCCGACCACGCCCCTGCACCACCTGCTGCTGGCGGCGCTGGGGGTGCCGGTGGTGGCGACCAGCGGCAACCAGGGGGACGAGCCGATCGTGATCGACGAGGCCGAGGCGCCCGCCGCGCTGGCGGGCCTGGCCGACGCGTTCCTCGACCACGACCGGCCGATCGTGCGGCGGGTCGATGATTCGGTGGCGCGGGTGATCGCCGGCCGGCCGGTGCTGCTGCGACTGGCCCGGGGGTTCGCCCCGCTGCCCCTGCCGGCGCTGGAGCGGCTGGCGGCCGGGCTGCCGGCGGTGCTGGCGGTGGGCGGTCAGCAGAAGGTGGCGCCGGCGCTCTGGAGCGGGGCGCAGGCGGTGCTGGGTCCGCACGTCGGCGACCTCGACGGCCTCGCCGCCCGCGCGGCCTTCGACGCCCTGACGCACGACCTGGTCGCTCTCTACCACGCCGACGTGCAGGCCCTGGCCGAGGACGCGCACCCCGACTACGCCAGCACCCTCTGGGCCGAGGCCCACGGCCTGCCGCGCCTGGCCGTGCAGCACCACCACGCCCACGCCGCCGCCGCCATGGTCGACCACGACCTGATCGACCGCGAGGTGCTCGCCATCTGCCTCGACGGCACCGGCTTCGGCACCGACGGCACCCTCTGGGGCGGCGAGATCCTGCGGGCCCGCCTGGATCACGCCACCCGGGTCGCCGCGCTCCGGCCGCTGGCCCTGCCCGGCGGCGAGGCCGCGATCCGACAGCCGCGCCGCGTCGCCCTGGCCGCGCTGGCCG
>CAZUZD010000644.1:0-1851 GCA_964624465.1 uncultured Isosphaeraceae bacterium | reverse complement strand
GGGGTGGCGGGCGGCTCGGCCGCGCCCGGGGTGCCGCCGTTGGCCGGTCCGGCCGAGGGGAACAGCGCCCGCAGGGTGCCGACCTGGGCGGCCCGCTGCGACGACGTCACGGCGTCGACCCACGCGGCGCCGAAGCCGATGTTGTTGGTCTCGTAAGCGATGTAGCCGAAGCCGCTCACGCCCCAGTTGTCCGGGCCGTACGAGTTCTTGATGATCCAGGCCCCCTGGGTGTCGTTCCAGCCCACGATCACGATGGCGTGATTGGCTCCCACGCTCCGGTCATACCCTTGACCGCCGGGCCCGAACCGCTCGCGGAAGACGGTGCCGTCGAGATGGCTCATGAAGCCGTCGGTCGCAAACACACCGGCAGCCACCGGGCCGTGGTCGAGGATCGCCCGCTTGATCAGGCTCCGCTCGGGGTAGTAGGCGTTCGAGGGGTCCACGTAATTGTAGTTCAGGGCCCGGAACCCGGTGGTCTGGCTGCAGGAGCTCGGCGGCTGCGGCGGGCCCTGGCCGGTGTAGGGGAGGTTGGCGTACGGCGTGGCGCCGAAGTCGCGGAGGTAGGCGAAGGCCCACCAGCCGCCGTTCTGCGCCGTGCCGGCGCCGCTGCAGTTGATCACCGCCTGCTCGGAGAACCGCGGCAGCGTGGTGGCGCCGGCCCCGTTGACCCGGGCGTAGGCGCTCTCGAAGGCGCCGATGGTCGCAAACGCCCAGCAGGTGTTCCAGTTGCCCTGGTCGCGCGACGGGGTGACGATCGACGGCGTGGTGGCCCGCCAGGAGAACCGCGACGGCAGGGGCGCGCTCGGCGGCGGCGCGGCGCCCAGGCGAACCTGCAGCTCCTTCGATTCGGCGTCGATGTGCCGCGCCTGCTCGAGCAGGTTCGCCGGCGGCAGCAGGCCCGTGATCCGGCCGATGCCCTGGCGGATGTTCGGGTCGAGCGAGGTCGGCGACAGCGCGGCCCCGACGTGCGCGCCCGGTCCCGGGGCCAGCAGCATGTCCCCCTGAGCCGCCTCGGCCTTCGCCGCCTTGGCGGCCTCCTCCAGCGCCCGGCGGATCAGCGGCGATCGGCGCTGGCGGTCGCCAAGCGCCCGCACCCGCTTGCGGATCTCGGGCGGCAGCTCCGTGGCCGTCGCGGCGGCCCCGCCGGCCCGGGGCTGGGGGTCCTGGGCGGGGGCGGGTCGGGGCGCAGTCCAGAGGGCGGCCAGCAGCAGGGCCGCGACGGCCATCGGGCCGACGAACCAGCGGGTTCGGAGCTTCGGAGCACGCATCGGGACCCTCTCCCCTGGACGGACGCCGCACGGCCGCGCGGTCGGGATCGGCCGACCGCACCGTCCGCCGCCACCCCGCCGTCTGGCCAATCTAGACGCCCATCCCGCCCGCCGCAAGCGCGCCGACGCCGCCGACGATTCCGCGCGGGCCGGATGTGCCGATCCGACGGGTCCATTCCCCGGCGCTCGCCCCGGCCCGGCCGGGACCCGACGGCTATGCTTGGCCCAGTGGGTCGCGCCCGGGTCCGCCCCGGGTCCCGACCCGACCGAATGGACTCCACCCGATCCATCGCGGCGCCAGGGGCCCGGCCCCGCCCCGCGCGTCGAGGGCAGCGACCCATGTCACGGACGATCCGGCGCCCCCGCGCCCGCCTCCTGACCCGCGCCGCGGGCCCCCTGGCCCTGCTCGGCCTGTTCGCCCCGGCCGCCGGCCTGGCGGGCGAGAAGCACCACCGGCCGCAGCTCTACCAGGCGGTGCAGGGGTACATGATCCAGGCCCCCGCCGCCGCCCCCTCGGCTCCGGCCGCCCCGGCCGCGTTCGCCCCGGCGCCGGGAAACGCCGCCACGCCGCAGTCGCCCGGCC
>CAZUZD010000643.1:0-1857 GCA_964624465.1 uncultured Isosphaeraceae bacterium | reverse complement strand
AGAAGGCGTAGATGGGCGCGCCGTCGGCGAGGAGCTCGGCGAACTTGCGCTCGTCGAGGGCGCTGCTGGCGATGATCTGCACGCCGCTGCGGTCGGCGGCGTCGAGGATCTGTCGCGCTTCCTTGGCCAGCGCCCCCAGGTCGCCCGAGTCGATCCGCACCCCGCGCACCGGGGGCTCGATGGCCGCCGCGCGGCGGACGCCCTCGGGCGTGTCATACGTGTCGACGAGCAGCGTGCTGGCCTCGGGGAACGTGCGGACGAACCGGGAGAAGGCCTCCGACTCGTCGGCGAAGGTCTGGACCCAGGCGTGCGCCATGGTGCCGAAGCACGGGATGCCCAGGCGGCGGGCCGCCTCGACGTTGCTCGTGCCGGCGAACCCCGCCACGTACGACGACCGCGCGGCGATCGCCCCGGTCAGCGGCCCGTGGCCCCGGCGGGTGCCGAACTCGAACAGCGACCGACCGGCGGCCGCCTGCACGATCCGCGCGGCCTTGGAGGCGACCAGGGTCGGGTAGCTCAGCGAGGCGAGCAGGTACGTCTCGACCCACTGCGCCGCGGCCAGGGGCGCCTCGACCCGCAGCAGGGTCTCGCCGGGAAACACGACCGTCCCCTCGGGCACCGACCAGATGTCGCCCCAGAACCGCAGGCTGCGGAGGCCCTCGAACCAGGCGGGATCGACGTGGGCGAACGCGGGCAGGCCGCGGAGGTACTCGACCTGATCGTGCGAGAACGCCAGCCGCAGCAGGTCGCCCACGGCCTGTTCCAGCCCGGCGAACACGAGGTACGAGCGGTCCGGCGGCAGCTTGCGGACGAACACCTCGAAGGTCGCCGGCGTCTGGTCGAGCCCGGCCGCCGCGTAGCCGGCCATCATCGTGAGCTGGTACAGGTCGGTGACCGGCCCGAGGAAGTCGGAGTCGGGCCAGAGGTTCACCGGGGGCTTCGGCTGCGACATCGGGCGGCTCCGGGGCGGATCGGGGTGCAGGATGCGGGTCGTCGTCGGGCGTCAGCGGCCTGTCGGCCCGAGGTGCCGGGTGCGGGCGGCCTCGTGACGGCCGGGGCCGGCCGCGCGGGCGGCGCCGGGATCGAGGTCGAGGAGGGTCGGCAGGTTCAGCCGCACCGGCTCGCCGGTCCGCACCACGCGGCCAGCCAGCGCGGCGACGGGTCCGCCCGCGGCGGCGAGATCCGGCGGCAGCAGCGCGGTATCGAGCAGGTTCACGGCGCCGGCGGCGGCCGTCGCCAGCGCGGCGGGGTCGGCGACGCGGCGGATCGGCACGCGCACGGGCGTGGGGCCGGTGACGAGGTAGAAGATCACGCCGGGCCGGACCGCGGCGCGAATTTCCCGGACGCCGGGGCCCAGGTCGCGGGCGGCGATGGCGGCGGTGGCCGTCCGCAGCCCGTCGCTCGGGTCGAGCAGCCCGGGGAGTGGCTGGACCGTGGCCGCCGGCCCGAGCCCGACCACGGCCAGGAGTCCGGCCAAGGCCCCGAGCGGGACCATGGCCCAGCGCGGCCGGGCCGGATCGGCCACCACGGCCGCCGCCCGCCGCCAGGCGTCCGGGTCGAGCCCGCGGGCGATCAGGCCGCCGACGAGCACCCAGCTCGCCGCGTGCAGCGGCAGCCAGAGCCGGGCATACGGGTGGTACAGCGGCGTCATCACCGCGAAGACCAGGGCCGCCGCCGCCACGACCCGGGCGGTGGGCGAGCCGGTCCACAGCGTCACGGCCGCCACGCCGAGCGCCACGATGGAAACCGCCTCGGGCACCAGGGCCAGGATCAGGACGACCAGGCCGATCCCGAGCCGGGCCGGCCCGGAGGCCGCGCCGGTCCCCGTCGAGCCCCGGCGCGCGAACCCGGCGGCCC
>CAZUZD010000642.1:0-1864 GCA_964624465.1 uncultured Isosphaeraceae bacterium | reverse complement strand
GGGCAGGGCGGCCAGGGTGGCGGCCCCCTCGGGCGACCAGGCGAACCGCCGCTCGCGCCACTCCCGCGCGATCGTCTGGTGGATGGTGGGGTCGTCGACCGCGATCGCCGCGCCGCCCGACTCGCGGAGGATCCGCAGCACGTGGATGTGGCCGACGTTGCGGGCGACGTTCAGGCCGGTGGCCACGGTCTGGCCGGCGGCCCGGGGGGTGATGTCCGGGTCGCCGGCGGCGAAGGCCCGCACGATCGGGGTGGTGGCGGTGGACTGCACGCAGATCATCCGCGGCCGTTCCGGGCCCACCAGCCCGAGCGCCTCCAGCTCGTCGAACGCCTTGGCCATGCCCAGCACCCCGGTGCCGCCGCCGGTCGGGTACACGATCACCTCGGGCAGCTGCCAGGTCCGGCCGGCCAGGCGGTCGCCGCGGGGCTCGGCCAGCTCCAGGCCCAGGGTCTTCTTCCCCTCGATCCGCCAGCCGGGCTCCTGGAAGGTCGCCACGCTGAAGAACCCGGCCGGCACGTGGTGGGCCTTGATCCGGGCCGCGCAGTCGACGATGGTGCCCGGCACCAGCTCCAGGGTCAGCCGGTCGGGGAACAGCGCGGCCAGGGCGGCGACGTTGCCGAGCACGGGCCGGTCGGTGTCGGGCGACATGACGACCACGGCCTCCAGGCCGGCGGCCAGGGCGTAGGTGGCCAGGGCGTCGCCGGCGTTGCCCTGGGTGGGCACGGCCAGGCGGGTCAGCCCCCGGGCGCGGGCCATCGAGACCGTCAGGGCCATGCCCCGGTCCTTGAAGGACAGCGTCGGGTTGGCCCCGAAGCCGGGGTACGGCTTGCCCTCGTCCTTGACGAACAGCCGGCAGCCGAGCTGGCGGGCCAGCTCGTGCTCGTAGGGGAGCTCGGGGGTGTACCCCTCCCCCAGGCTCACGATGTGGGCGCGGTCGGCCGGGTCGGCGATGTCCAGCGGCAGCAGGCCCCCGAACCGCCAGAGGTCGCGGCGGGTCGGGTCCCAGCCGCCGTCGGGCCCGCGTTCGGCGCGGAGGCGTTCGAGGTCGAGCACGACCTGGACGGGCCGGTCGTCGTGGGGACAGAGGTTCATCACCCGGTCGGTGGGGAAGGTGGCTCCGCAGCTCGGGCAGGCCAGGTGCGACACAAAACCCATGTCCAGCCTCGATCGGGTGGGGCCCGGGAGTCGCCCCGGGGCGGGCTCGGGTGGGCCGGGGCCCCCCGGGCCCGGACCGCGCCGGCGGCGTCCGAAAAATGGCCGGGGGTGGGCGCGAATAACCCGGCCCGGCCGGACGTAAGACTCACTGACGCCACCAGTCTTGTCCAGGATCGCCGGGGTCGTCGGCAGAGCTTTTCCCGCCACGACCCACCCCGGCGCGGTATGCTCGGATCAATCCCGTTCACCACCCCCCGACCCTTGGCCCGTGCCCCTCGCCACGAGCCCGGCCCGCGGTCGGCCCAGCCACGAAGGTGCCCCTGTCATGCGTGACCTGACCCGGCTGATCCTGCTGCCGGCGACCCTCGCCAGCACCCTGCTGATCTCGATGACCGCCCGGGCCGACGAGCCCGCCGCCCAGACTCCGGAGACGGCGCCCAAGACCAAGGCCGTCGAGCTGCCGAAGCTCGGCCTGCTCGAGGGCCTCCACTCCGGCGAGCTGGCCGTCGAGGCCAAGGGCCTCGGTGACGGCCGCATGATGGTCAGCGTCACCAACCGCTCCGACCGTCAGCTCAACGTCGTCCTGCCCCCCGGCCTGATCGCCTCGGGCGCCGTCGGCCAGTTCGGCGGCGGCGGCATGGGCGGCGGTGGCATGGGTGGCGGCGGCATGGGCGGCATGGGCGGCGGCATGGGCGGCGGCGGCATGGGT
>CAZUZD010000641.1:0-1871 GCA_964624465.1 uncultured Isosphaeraceae bacterium | reverse complement strand
CACCGACGGGCGCGCCCCGGAGCTGGGGGCGGTGGCCGGAGTGGGGGCCGGGGCTGGCGCCGGCCTGGCGGCGGGCCGGGCCCGGGGGCGGTCGATCTTGAGCGACGCCAGCTCGTCCCGGAGCGAGCGGCCGCTGCCGGTGGAGACCTCCGCCGTCGCGTTGCTGTCGCCATCGGGACCGGCCATCGTCGGGGCCTCCGGGAGCCTGGGGCGTGGGGGATGGGGGGGCGCTGGGCGTCGAGGGGTTGAATGGTCAACCCTCGGTCGCGCGCGGATGGGTCGATCAACCGCGACAACGGTAAGAGTTTGCCACCCGATCGTCGAGGGTGTTTCGCGGCCCGATCGTCGTGCTTGCCCCTAAACTTCCTGTTATGGGCGCCACCGGAACCCTGTCAAGGTGGCGGGGTTACCGGGGGGCGGCGGCCTCGGGGGTGAAGCCATCGAGGAATTTGGCCGTGTCGGGGCGGCGGACGAACTCCGCGGTGCCGGTGACGCTGGCGGCGAAGAGCCGGTCGCCGACCCGCACGACCCGCACCCGCGCCAGGCCGCCGCCGGCGACGACCGCCTCGGGCACGTCGATCTCGACCTCACGCGCCGGGTGGCCGGCCACGGTCAGCGATCGCACCGCCTTCTGGGTCCCCTGCGCCTGCTTGACGGCCGAGCGGACCGCGCCGTCGAGGGTGGCCTCGGCCGACAGCTTCGCGGTGGCCGGCACGTCGGTGTAGCTGACGGTGTACCCGCCCTCGCCGCGGTCGAGGACGAGGCTGTGCAGGTCGACCGGGCCGAAGCTGGCCTCGGCGGCCTCGCGGTCGACGAACGGCTCGTCCGGGAACCGCGCGGCAAACCGGCCGCCCTCGGGGCGGATCAGGACCCAGCCGGTGCTATCCCGCTCGGGGCCGGGGGGCCGGTCGAAGGTCTGGCGGGCGTCGGCCGCCGGCGCCTTGGGGGCGCCCGGAGGCGGGGTGGCGGCCGCGGCGGTGGTCGGGGGCAGCTCGCGGGGGTCGAGCTTGAAGCTGTACGTCTTGGAGCGCTGGCCGAAGCTGGTGAAGCGGCCCTCATGGATGTCGTAGCGGCCGTTGTGCTTGATCCGCACCTTCCACTTCGTCGGCATGGCCACGCCGCCGGTGGCGCCATAGAAGTGCACGTACCACTTGTACTCGCCGGGCGGGCCGTTGCCCTGGTCGAGCCCGCCGCCCCAGAAGATGTTCTCGGGGCCGAGGCCGTCCTGGTCGTCGACGTCGAGCTCGCCTCCCTGGGCGCCCACGCGGCTCTGCCAGAACAGGTGCGAGCCGCCGGGCTCGAGCACGTGGAGGTCGAGGTCGACGGGGCTGTCCCAGATCAGGGTGAACTGGGGGTTGCCGACCTTCACGTTCACGTTGTTGACGTTCTCGGTGCCGCCCAGGCCGAACTTGGCCACGCCGAAGCCGTCGCCGCTGCCGCCCTGGCCGGTGCCGGTCAGCGCGATGCCCGAGTTCTGGCCGCCGTCGCGGCCGGGGATCGTCAGCGGATTGGTCAGGTCGGGGACATTGGCGTCGGGCGAGGGGTTCAGGCCGACGGCCGGCATCGGGGTCGCCTCGATCGGGGCGGCCAGCGGCTCGTCGATGCCCAGGCCGCCGGTCAGCTCGGTGCCGAACTCGGAGCCGCGGGGGTCGCCGGCCGGCAGCCGGGTCTCGATGGTCACCTCGTTGCGACGCGGCACGCCGAGCACGGTGATCGCCAGCAGCAGCAGCACGAGCAGGTGCGTGACCACGGCGGCGACCCAGCCCTGGACGGTCGCCGGGGTGATCGCCGGTTCCGCCTCGTCGTCGAGCAGGGCGGCCGTCGGCTCGATCTTGAGCCGGACCCGGCCGGCGCCGGGGCCGGGCCGGCCG
>CAZUZD010000640.1:0-1878 GCA_964624465.1 uncultured Isosphaeraceae bacterium | reverse complement strand
GAGCGGCGGTCCATCCCCTTGGCCCGGAGCGGGTTGGTGGCGTCGACCTGGAGGATGCCGTTCTTCTTGACGATGCCGACCAGTATGAACAGGCCGAACATCGCGTACAGGTCCATCGGGGTGCGGAAGAGCACCAGCGACAGCAGGCCGAACGGGACCGTCACCGGCAGGGCCATCATGATCGCCACCGGCTGCATCCAGCTCTCGAACTGGGCGGCGAGGATCAGGTACATGAAGACGATCGAGAGCGCGAAGGCGATGGCGAAGTAGTAGCCCGTCTCGCCCAGGGTCTTGGCCTGGCCGCTGACCTCGTAGCTGTAGCCCGGCGGCAGGCTCAGGCCGTCGAGGATCGTGGTGGCCCGCGTCACGGCGTCGCCCAGGGGGATGCCCTCGGGGTTGCCCAGCACGGTCACGATCCGCTGCCGACCCAGGCGCTCGATCTCGGTCGGGCCGCGGTCCTCGCGGAGCGTGGCCACGCTGGCCAGGTGCACCAGGCCGGCCTTGGCCGAGGGGACGGACAGGTCCTCGATGTTGTCGAGCGACCCGCGCTCATCGGCGTCGGCGCGGAGCCAGACGTCGTACTGCTCGCCGCCGTCGCGGAAGTTCGAGACCGGGATGCCGCCGACGAGCACTCGCAGCGTCTCGGCGATCGTCGAGACCTCGACGCCCAGGTCGCTGGCGCTCTCGCGGTTGATCAGCACCTGCACCTCGGGCTTGCGGAGCGACAGCGAGGTGTCCAGGTCGGTCAGGCCGCCGGCCTTCGCCAGGCCGTCCTTGAGCTCCTGGGCGATCGCGTCGAGCTTCAGGAGCTCGGGCCCAGCGAGGTTGATCTGGAAGATCTGCGGCCGCCGACCGCCCTGGAAGGCGGAGACGTCGTTGACGCTGACCCGGAGGTCGGGGTACTGCGTCATCAGCTCGCGGGCGGCCTGCTGCACGACGAATTGCGAGAAGTCCGGCCCGCGGCGGTACCGCTCGAAGTGCCGGGGCAGGTCCCACCAGCCGCGGGGGGCCGGCGAGGTGTAGCGCTCCTCCAGGTCGATCAGCCGGACGTAGGTCGAGGCCCGGGTCACGTCCCCCTGGCCCTTCACCTGCCGGCCGGTCGACAGGCCGCCGACGGTCGTGAACAGGTGCACGGTGCCGGGCAGGAGCTTCAGCCGCGACTCGATCTCCGTCATGAGGGCGCTGGTCTTCTCCAGCGTGAACCCCTCGGGGGTCGTCACCGAGACCTCGTACTCGCTCTGGTCGTCGCGGGGGATCAGGCTGAAGCCCATGAGCTTGCCGATCGGGACCGTGCTGAAGATGACCCCGACGGCCGCCGCCACGATCAGGAACTTGAACCGGAGCGCGAACTTCAACAGGCCGCCGTAGCTGCCGTCGAGCAGCCGCCAGACGACGCCCGATTTGCTCGCCGCCTCGGAGCCATGGCCGTGGCCGGCCTCGAGCTTGAGGAATCGGCTGCAGAGCATGGGGGTGAGGGTGAACGAGACGAACAGGCTCATCGCGATCGCGAACGCAACGGTGAGCCCGAAGCTCGAGAAGAACCGGCCCACGATCCCGCCCATGAAGGCGATCGGCAGGAAGATGACGATCAGCGACAGGCTGGTCGCCAGCACCGCCAGCGCGATCTCGTTGGTGCCGATCCGCGCCGCCGTCATGGCGTCCATGCCGTCCTCTTCCATGTGCCGGAAGATGTTCTCGTGCACGACCACCGCGTCGTCGATGACGATGCCGATGGCGAGGATCAGGCCGAGCATCGTGATGTTGTTGAGCGTGAACCCCATCATGTCCATGAACAGGAACGTGGGGATGATCGAGGTCGGGATCGCCAGGGTCGCGATCACCGTCGTCCGCCAGTCGCGGATGAACAGCAGGATCGTC
>CAZUZD010000639.1:0-1900 GCA_964624465.1 uncultured Isosphaeraceae bacterium | reverse complement strand
GGCCGGGGGCGGCAGGCTCGGGTGGGCGCCGGCGGCGGCCGCCGATTCCAGGGCCCGCAGCGGCTCGTGCAGCTCGGCCAGGTCGGCCTCCAGCTCGCCGCGGTAGGCGGCCACCCAGCCGCCCAGGGTGCGGCGGAGCGCCTCGTGCACGGCGAGCCGACCCAGGACCTCGGGCGGCTCCGACGGGCCCGCGCCCAGGAACGGGGCGATCAGGCCGTGGAGCACGACGTAGGCGAGGATCGTCAGCGACAGCATCAGCCCGAGCATCCCGAACCCGCTCGGCACCCCGCCGGCGGCGAGGTTCCGCAGCAGGGCGTAGAGCGCGTAGGCCGACAGCCCCACCGGCAGCACGATGCCCGCCACGCTCGCCGCCCGCGCCACCCAGCGCCGGCGGCGCACCCCCAGCGCGGCGGCGGCCTCGTAGCGGGCCTCCAGCCCGCGGGCGGCGGCCGTGAGTAGCTCGGTGCCGCTGGCGGCGCCGGTGAGGGTGGCCCAGCGCTCCAGGGGCAGGCCGTCGGCGTAGAGCCGGTCCTGGAGCTTGCGGGCCTGGGCGCGGAGCAGGTCGTCGGCGGCGTCGGTCTGGTCGGTCACCAGCAGCGGCGTCAGGGCCGAGCCGCCGGTGTCGCCGCCCAGCAGCCGCAGGCGTCGCAGCACCCGGGGCAGGCCGTAGACCAGGCCGTCGCCGGCCGAGAGCCAGAGCCGGAACGGCCCGAAGAACTGCTGGTGCCGCCGCAAGGCGGCCATCGGGCGCAGCTCGTCGGCTGCGGCGGCCAGGCGGTCGGCCAGCCGGGTGGCGAGCTGGTCGGCGGCCTCGCTGGCCCGCGACTCCGAATCGGCGGCCAGGGTGTCGAGCCGGGCCGTCAGGTCCGGGGGGGTCAGGGCGTCGACCGCCGCGCGGAGGTGGCCCAGCACCCGCTCGCGCTGCTGGCGGAGCATGCGGGCGATGTCCCCCTCCTGCAGCTCGTGCTCGATGTACGCCCGCAGCGTGAGGAACTCGTCGAGCACGCCGGGGTCGGAGGCCGGGATCGTGCCGTCGGCGCGGGGCACGTGCCTCACGGCGCAGATCGGCAGCACGCGCACGTCCGGGTGGCCCAGCTCGGCGAACCGGCGGCCGATCTCGTCGAGGATCCGCTGGAGCTCGGCGATCGGCACGGTGTCGGCCTTGTTGACCACCGCCAGGCAGGCGCTGAAGCGCTGCTCGTCGCGGATCACCGACCAGGCCCGCTCCTCCCAGTACTTCTCGGGGCTGAAGACGTACAGCACCAGCCCGGCGGCCTTGAGCAGGGCGCGGGTGGCGGCGCGGTTCTCGGTGGCGAAGGTGTCGAGGTCGGGGGTGTCGACGAGCACCTTGTGCCAGAGCTCGGGGCGGTCGTGGGGCACGAAGGTCGCCTGCGCCGCCAGCTCGGGGGGCAGGCCGCCGGCGGGCAGGCCGCGGTGGTGGTAGACGCGGGTCCGCATGGTGCAGGGGCGCTGCTCGGCCGCCTCGGCGATCGGGGCGCCGGCCAGGGCGTTGATCAGCGTGCTCTTGCCGGCCCCGGTGCAGCCGGCCAGGGCGATGGTGAGCACGTTCTCGCCCTCGCCCAGCAGCACCGTCCGCGTCCGGTCGGCGGCGCGGCGCACGGCGGCGCGGGCCTCGGGCCGGGTGGCCAGGGCCCGGGGGTGCTCGGCGCGGTCGACCAGGCGCTGGAGGGCCGACTCGACGGCGCGGTCGCGGGCGGACTCGGGGCCGGGCGCGACGTCGGGCTCGGTCAGGATGCGGTCGCTCATGCGGTCGGATTCCCGGGGGGGCCGTGCGGGACGGGGGCCGTGCCGGCGGCGCCGCCGCGGAGCGCCGCCCGCCGCGGCGCGAAGTCGGCCCCGGCCCGGGGCCCGTCGGCGGCGGTCGCCGCGCCCCCGCACC
>CAZUZD010000638.1:0-1903 GCA_964624465.1 uncultured Isosphaeraceae bacterium | reverse complement strand
GAGAATGACCTGCTCGTCGTCGAGCTGCCCAGCGGGCCGCAGTCGCTGGTGGAGATGTGCTCGGGCCTGCTCCAGGCCGAGATCAACATCCACTACGCCTACCCCCTGATCGTCCGGCCCCACGGCCGCGCCGCCGTCGCCCTGCACGTCGACAACATCGAGCAGGCCGGCTCGACCCTGCACAACAAGGGCTTCGAGATCCTCTGCGAGGCCGACCTGTTCAACGAGTGAGCCAGTCGGCCGCCGGGGTCGCCACCCCGACGGCCCGCAGCAGGGCCCCGGCCTGACCGGTCGTGGCGTCGCGGGGCAGGAGGGCCCAACCCGCCGGGCCCTCGGCCACCGCCTGCGCCAGCCAGGCTCGGGCGCGGGCCAGGATCTGGTCGTGGTCGAAGGCGAGCCGGTCGATCCGGTCGAGTGGGACCCAGGCGGCCTCCGAGGCGTCGTCGCCGCCGGCGACCGACGGCAGCGGCGAGCCGACGACCCCGACATGCGCCAGGCTGATGATTTGCTCGCGCGGGTCGCGGTCGACGGCGCCGAAGAACCCCAGGGGCTCGACGATCGGCACGTCGGCCAGCCCGGTCTCCTCGCGGAGCTCGCGGCGGGCGGCCGTCTCGGGCGCCTCGTCGGGGTCCAGGAAGCCGCCGGGCAGGGCCCAGGCGCCGGCGTGCGGGTCGCGCTGGCGGCGGATCAACAGCACGTGCAGGGCCTCGTCCGACCAGGCGAAGACGACCAGGTCGACCGAGACGGCCGGCCGGGGGTATTCGTAGCAGTGAGTCCTGGGCCTGGCCATGGCGGTGGTCCTGGGAGACGTGACGCGGGTCGGTCGGTGGGGCTAGAATGCGCCCTGGCACGGGCCGCGACCAGCGGCCGGTCCCGTGCAGTTGCCGCGCCGAGGGCGCCCGAATCTCGAATCCGCCCCTCCGGAGGTGCCCCGAGCATGGCCGACGCGATCGCCGTCCCCGACTGGCCCGAACCGTCCGGGACGCTGGCGCCGCTGGTGCCGGAGCTGGCCGACCTCGACGGCCCAGTCGACGACGCCGGCGTCTGGTCCGAGGCGCTCTGGCAGACCCTGGTCGCCCGCGGGGCCAACCGCTGGGCCCTGCCGCCGGAGCGTGGCGGGGCGGCGCTCGACCGGGCGCGGCTGCTGATGAGCTACGCCCGGCTGGCCGAGGGGAGCCTGACCGCCGCGTTCGTCCTGACCCAGCACGACGCCGCCGTGCGACGGCTCTTGCCGGCCACGGACCGCCCCCGGATCGCCGCCTGGCTCGACGCCGTGGCGGAGGGCCGGGCCTTCACGACGGTCGGCCTCTCGCAGCTCACGACCTCACGCCGGCATGGCTCCACCGCCCTGGTGGCCGAGCCGGAGGCCGGCGGGGCGCACCGGCTGGTCGGGGTGGTGCCCTGGGTGACCGGGGCCGCCCGGGCGCAGGTGCTGGTCCTGGGCGCCGTGCGGCCCGACGGGCAGCAGATCCTGGCCGCCCTACCGTCCGACCGCGACGGCCTGAGCGTCGAGCCCGCCTTCCGGCTGGCGGCGCTGCAGGCGTCGTGCACGGCGGAGGTGCGGTGCGCGTCGGTGCTCGTCGAGCCCGAGGACCTGATCATCGGCCCGGTGCCCGACGCGATGGCGACGCCCGGGGTCGCCGGTACGGGGGGGCTGGAGACCTCGGCCCTGGCGCTGGGGCAGGCGCGGGTGGCGCTGCAGAGTCTGGCGCGCGAGACGGCCGGGCGCGACGACCCGACCGAGCCGTTCGAGGCCCTGGCGGTGCTCTGGTCCGACCTGGCCGCCGACCTGCTGGCAAACGCCGCCGGCACCCCGGGCGCCCCGGCGGCCGGCGAGGTGCGGCGGCGGGCCAACGCCCTGGTGCTGCGGGCCACGCAGGCGTATCTGGTGGCGCGGCGCGGC
>CAZUZD010000637.1:0-1906 GCA_964624465.1 uncultured Isosphaeraceae bacterium | reverse complement strand
TCGAGCTGCTGGTCGTGATCGCGATCATCGGCGTGCTGATCAGCCTGCTGCTGCCCGCCGTGCAGAGCGCCCGCGAGGCCGCCCGCCGCATCCAGTGCGTGAACAACCTCAAGCAGCTCGGCCTGGCGCTCCACGGCTACAACGACACGGTCGGCTCGCTGCCGCCGACGCTGATGATCACCGGCACGGCCAGCCAGGTGACCTGGACCAACGGCTTCGGCGCCCACCCGCGCATCCTGCCCTACGCCGAGCAGGGGCCGCTGTTCAACACCATCAACTTCGACGTCGACATGCTCACGCCCCCGAACTCGACGATCGTGGTGCAGGTGCTCAGCGTGCTGATCTGCCCCAGCGAGGTGCGGCCGCCGTTCCGCGCCGGCTCGAACACCCGGCTGGGGATCGCCAGCTACGGGTTCGTCACTGGCGACTGGTACGTCTGGAGCGGCCTGGGCGCCCCGAACCGCAACCGCAGCGCCTTCGGGCCGAACCAGTCGCGACGGCTGGCCGAGTTCACCGACGGCCTGAGCCAGACGCTGTTCCTCTCCGAGGGCAAGGCCTTCCTGGACTACTACCGCGACTGCCCGAAGCTGGCGAATATCCAGGACCCGGCCAGCGTGCCGGGCCCCGAGGACGACCCGTACGCCGTGGCCCCCGAGTACCTCGGCGGCTGCGTGCTGAAGCTCGGCGAGGGCCGCACCGAGTGGTACGAGTCGGGCTCGCACCACACCGGCATCACCACCGCCTGGCCGCCCAACAAGCGGATCGCCGGCGGCCCGAACCGGGCCCTCGTCGACGTGGACCTGACCAGCAACCGCGAGAAGCTGGGCAAGCCCACCTTCGCCGCCGCCACCGCCCGCAGCTACCACCCCGGCGGGGTCAACGCCCTGCTCGGCGACGGCAGCGTGCGGTTCTTCAAGAGCACCCTCAGCGGCCAGGTCTGGCGCGGGCTCGGCTCGGTCGCCGGCGGCGAGGTCATCAGCGCCGACAGCTACTGAGCGGCTCTGGCGCCCCACTTGAGAAAAAAAACCCACGTCGGGTGCCGCCGGCAAGGCTCTTGCATCATGTGAGCCTCCAGCCGATCCGCCCGGGTCGGATCCCGGGGCGGCCCGGAGCCCGGGCCCGGCCGGCTCCCGATCCGACGACCGCCGAACGACCCGCTCCATCTCGTGTCATGGCCGCCACTTGAAGCCGGGTGGCGGCCCTCGACCGGGCCCCCTGACCGGGGCCGAAGCCGCGGATGGACCGACGCCAGGCGAACCGGACGGTCGGGGCAATGTCTACAATCGTGGTTCGAGCTGCGAGGTTTTTGGGCTGCGGCCGGGGGATCCGGATCCGGAAAAATTTCCGGATCAAACCTTCGGCGCGGCTCCAGCGTTTAGAATCATGTCGGCAGTTCGCAGTTCCGGTTGTCTGCCGCCCAGGACTCTGGCTCGTCTTTCCCGCAGGGGGCCCGCCATGAATGCGAAGTTGGCTGAGACCCAGCTCTGGCAGCAGAACCTGGCCTCGTTGATCCGCTCGGGCCTGTTCATTCAGGCCGCGACCGGCGAGGCGAACGGCCTGCACACGGTCTTCGGCGTCTATGGCGACGGCAGCCATTCGGTCGCCCTGGCCAAGTACTCCGACGCCCGGCGTGCCCTCGACGCCGCCGAGCTGGTCAATCGACTGGCCCGCTCCGAGCGCGACGTCGAATCGAACTGAACCGACGCGGTCCCCCACCCATCCCGAACACCCTCGGCCGGATCTCCCGGGATCCGGCCGACCTGAACCCCACGACGCCCGCCCTAGCCCCGTGCTCGGGCGGGCGTCGTGCGTTGTTCGGCGGTCCGGCTCGCGGCGGCCTCAGCTCGCGCGCGACAGGGGCAGGCGGCGGCGAGGCTCTGGACGTTCGTGCCGGCGAGGGGAACGG
>CAZUZD010000636.1:0-1908 GCA_964624465.1 uncultured Isosphaeraceae bacterium | reverse complement strand
CCGGGGCGCGTCGGGGCGCCGGCGCGGGCGGGGGCGGCGGTGGGCATGGGGCGGCGACTCCCCGTCCCGGGAGGGACGGCGCTCGGCGATCGGGGAGCGGGGGCCGCCCGGACATGGCGGCGCCGATCGCGGGTCGGATCGAACGGTCGGGTCGGATTGGATCGAATCAGAATCGGGTCCGTCGGCCCGGGTCGGGGCCGCGGATCGGACGCGGGGGATTCCGGCGGGTGCCGGCCCCGGGCCGCCGCCATCGCCGCGGGGCCCGTCGATCCGCGGGCCCCGGCTCACGCCGTCGCCCCCAGATCAACCTCGGCTCCAATCATGGAAAAATCCAAACCCATTGACAAGATCGTTCGACGCTCAATCCGGACCACGCCCGCCCGACCCACCGCGGGGCCCCCTCCCCGTGGCCAATTTGCGCAGATGGAGCCCTCGCATGCCCTGCCATTGCTCGTCCGGTCACGCACCGACGTCGCCGCGCAGCCGATGACCGGCCCTGGCTGCGGGGTGTGCCGCGGTTGCGCACGAGGCTGCCCGGGGGAACCGATCTCACGGCCTTGGCGCCGGGCGGCCGCGCGTTTTCCATTCCTCAGAGCTTGACGAGTTGGGTAGCCCGGACGACCAAGTCGTCCGGGCGACCCAATCCTCGGAAACCGGCGGAGCCAGACGTCCGGGCGAACCCCGCACGCCGGTTCATGACGCGTCGAGTTGCCGGAGTGGAGTGGAGTGGCGGTGCCGGCTGGCGGCAGGCGAGTGTGGCGGCGGTGCCGGGCGGCCGGGTCGGCTCAGTGGCCGTGGTGGGGCCCGAGGTCGGGGTCGTCGTCGCTCACGGGGTCGTCGTCGTCGTCGCTGTCCTCGTCGCTGTCGCCGTCCTCGTCGTCATCCTCGTCCTCGTCCTCGGGGTCGTCGTCGTCCTCGGCGTCGAGGTCGAGGTCGGGGGGCTCGGCGTTGAGGCAGCGGTCGAGGAACTCGGGCAGATAGCGCTGGAGGAAGGCGGCGACGGCGAGCTGGGTGCTGGGGTTGTCCATGCCCCAGAGGCTGACGTGCAGGACGTCGGGGTCGGCGTCGCGCTGGATGACGTAGCTGTCGTCGACGACCAGGGCGGGCGTGAGGTCGTCGTCCCAGCGCTGGGCGAGGACGTTGACGCCGGGCCCGCCGATGGAGATCGTCGGCACGTCGTGGAGCAGGTCCTCGTGGAGCCAGCGGAAGTCGGCGATGACGTGGACCTGCAGCGCCTCGGCGCGGGGGCCCATGCCGTCGAGCCGGCGGCGGATCTGCTGCTGGAGGTAATACGCCAGGGGGCGGTCGGCCTCCTCGGCGCGCAGCACGCTGCCGGTGACGATCAGGAGCAGGCGGGGCCGTGTGTCGTCGTCGTCGCCCATGCCGGGCCCCTTCCACCACTTCGGTCGGTCTCGGCGTTGGCGTTGGTCTGCGGCCGCGGGCGGGCCCCTCGGGCGCGCCCGGACCCGGCGGTCCATGCTAGCCGCGGACCGGGAACCTCGGCAATCGGGCGCCGGGGGGAGCGGCTCAGGGCTGCTCGGTGGCCTGCCACAGGTCGATGCGCCGCAGGGTGGCCTCGGCGGCGGCGAGCAGGTCGTCCCCCTCGCCCTCGAACTGCTGGGCCACGGCGGCGCGGCCGGCCAGCGGCACCACGCAGCGGAACCGCACCGTGCCGGCGGCGGCGTCCCCCTCGATCCAGTACCGGGTTACCCCGTGCGCCGACATCCGCCGGCGCACCTCCGCCCAGCCGTCAGCGACCGGGGCCGCTCCGGGAGCCGGGGCGGCGGCCCTGGGGTCGGGGGCCGAGGCCGGGGCAGCGGCGCCCCCGCCGAGGGCCCGGGAGAGGCCGGGCGGGATCCAGTTGGCGGTCGGGGCGCCGGCGGCGCGCTCGGCGGGGGCCCTGGCGGC
>CAZUZD010000635.1:0-1920 GCA_964624465.1 uncultured Isosphaeraceae bacterium | reverse complement strand
GGCTTCAACGCCGGCAGCGCCCTGGCCGCCAACGGCAAGGCCGCCCTGGCCTTCGCCACTACCAACACGGCCTCGGCCACGGCCATGCTCGCCTGGATCTTCTTCGACTGGATGAAGGGTCAGAAGCCCTCGGCCCTGGGCGCCTGCATCGGCGCCGTCGTGGGCCTGGTGGCCATCACCCCGGCGGCCGGCTTCGTCACGGTGGGCCAGAGCGTGATCATCGGCCTGGTGGCCGCGGTCGTCAGCAACCTGGCCGTGCACATGAAGTCCAAGAGCACGCTGGACGACACCCTCGACGTCTTCCCGTGCCACGGCGTGGGCGGCATCGTGGGCATGATCGCCACCGGCATCTTCGCCTACGACTTCGACAAGATGGAGGGTCTGGGCCTGTTCTACGGCAAGACCGAGACCTTCAAGTACCACATGATCGCCCTGGTGATCGTGTCGGTGTACTCGTTCGTCGGCTCGCTGATCCTCTTCAAGGTCGTCGACCTCATCATCCCGCTGCGGGTGACCGAGGAGGCCGAGCACGAGGGCCTGGACAAGAGCCAGCATGGCGAGTCGGCCCTGAACCTGGGCTCGCTGATCACCAACGGCCACAGCCTCAAGCACGCTCACCACGACGCTGAGGTGATCGCCAGCTCCTGAGGCCGGGGCTCCACCGCTCCGATCAACGCCTGGACTCCACGATGGCCCGCGACCGGAATCCTCCGGTCGCGGGCCTCGCCATGCGCACCTCCGCCCACGGAGGTGCCCGCGGTGCATCCCCGGAGTCTCCCTCGTCCAAGTTCCGCCGGCCTTGCGGCTCGGTCACGAGGTGACGCTGCCGGGGCCGTGGGCCCACGCGTCCGGGCACGGCTGGATGACGTGCGTCCAGTCACGGCCTTCGCTCGGGAGCATGACGATGGCGGGAACCGCGGAACCCTCGGCGCCACCGGGTGGGAGGGGCGAGGTGGCGCCTCGCCGGATGCGGGACGACCCTGGGCCGGACCGGACCTAAGCGATCAGTCCGGTCCGCGATTCTGTGGTCCGATGCCCGGCATTGCGGCCGCGCGATTGAACCGGGCGCAAACGAACGCGGGCCCCGGATGCCTGAGCATCCGGGGCCCGCGTTGCGATCAGATGCTGCCGGCGGAGCCGGAGATCACTTGATAAACAGCATTTCCTGGTAGGTCGGCAGCGGCCAGAGGTCGTCGGCGACGACGATCTCGAGCTTGTCGCCGGCGGCGCGGACGGCGTTCATCGCGGGGACGACGCTGTCACGCATGTGCTTGGCGTGGGTGTGGCTGTCGACGGCGCTGTGGTCGTCGAGGGCGTCGACGAGCTTGTCGACGCTGTTCTGCAGCTCCTGGGTGGTCTCGACGATCGACTTGAGCAGCTCGAGCTGCTGCTTGGGCGCCTCGACGCCGGCGCCCTTGAGAGCGGCGATGGCGCTGGCGATCTCGCCCTGGTACCGCAGCGCGGCGGGCAGAATCTGGCGGGTCGCGATCGACGCCGTCAGGTTCCCCTCGATGTTGATCGTCTTGACGTAGTTCTCGAGCAGGATCTCGAACCGCGAGTGGATCTCGCGCTCGCTGAACACGCCGTACTTGCCGAAGAGCTCGAGCGACTTCGGCGAGACCAGGTCGGGCAGGCTCTCGATGGCGGTGCGGCGGTTCGGCAGCCCGCGCTGCTCGGCCTCCTTGTGCCAGGCCTCGCTGTAGCCGTCGCCGTTGAAGATCACCACCTTGCACTCGTGGAGGATCTTCTGGAGCAGGGTTTGGATCTCGCCGTTCAGGTCCTTGCCCGTCTTGCCCGACTTCTCGAGCTCGGTGGCGATGTAGTCGAGGCTCTCGGCCACGATCGTGTTGAGCACGAGGTTCGGGCCGCCGATCGACTGGCCGGAGCCGACGGCGCGGAACTCGAACTTGTTGCCGGTGA
>CAZUZD010000634.1:0-1927 GCA_964624465.1 uncultured Isosphaeraceae bacterium | reverse complement strand
CCAGGCGCTCGGTGAGCGTCATGGGGCGTCTCCATCGGTGGTGATCTTCGGGTGGGTTGGGGGGCGAAGGGTGGACGCAGGGGCGAGAGGCTGGCAATCGGCTCAGGAGTCGGTGCGCAGCCGCGTCGGGTCGGTGGCCGTACCGGGCAGGTGCAGCTCGGGCGTGGGCTGGTCGCCCAGGACCCGCCCCAGGGCCCGCTCCAGCGTGCGGGTGGCGACCAGGCACGCGGTGCCGGCGAATCCACGGGTCGCGACGGTGACGCCGCCCTTCGGGTCGACGGTGATCGTGATCGTCGGTCCGCTCATCGAGCACCTCCCGCGCCGGCGTGAAGGGTCAGGCGAATCGAGCCGTCGGGGAGCTGCTGCTCGACGACGCGGTGGCCGGTGCGGCGGGCCTCGCGGGTCGCCTTCGCGACCGCATAGGCCTGCTGGAGCCGGTCGAGCCAGGCCGGGTCGCCCCAGCGCCCCTCGTAGGTGTCGAAGAGCACCCGCCCCAGTTCCGGCTGGACAACGGCGGGGTAGTGCCAGCCGGGGAAGCGGACGAGCAGGCCGGTCTCCTGGGCGCTGAAGAGCCGGGCGGTGCCGGCCTGGGGAGTCGGCAGGCCGAGCCGGGTGCAGGCGTCGGCCAGGGCGGTCGGGTCGCGCAGCTCGGCGCGGATCGTGACGACGTGGGACACGGGGTTGGGGCTCCTGGTGAGAGCGGTGTAGCGGGGGCGGCCCCGGGACATCCGGGGCGGCGCCGGATACGGGGGCGGTCACCTCCTCATGCCAGGATTCGAGCCGGAATTTAGGCTAGAAAGCCCGGGGGAGGACCTCCCCGCGGGTCCTGGTACTGCCGCCAGAGCTCGATGGCTCCGAGGCCGGTGATTGACGGCCGTCGGGGTGCCGGCGATCATGGCTGCCGAGATGTCGATGGCCCCGATGTGCGGACGATGACGCCCGAAGACGAAGCCCGCCGCATCATCGATCGCCAGCTCGACCAGACGGGCTGGCAGGTGCAGAGCCGCAGCGAGATGAACATCTCGGCGGCCCTCGGGGTCGCCGTGCGCGAATTCGCGATGACGACCGGCGAGGCCGACTACCTGCTCTATGCCGGCGGCAAGGCGATCGGCGTCGTCGAGGCCAAGCCGAAGGGGCACCCGCTCATCGGGGTCGAGACCCAGACGGCCCGGTACATCGGGGCCCTGCCGCCGGGCGTGCCGTGCCACCGCTCGCCCCTGCCGTTCGGCTACGAGAGCACCGGCGCCGTCACGCAGTTCACCAACCTTCTCGACCCCGAGGCCCGCAGCCGCGAGGTCTTCACCTTCCACCGGCCCGAGGAGCTCATCCGCCTGGCCAGGCTCGCCGAGCAGGTCCGCGCCCGGCTCCAGGAGTTCCCGGCGCTCGACCCGGCCGGCCTCTGGTCGGTGCAGGTGCGGGCCATCGAGAGCCTCGAACGGTCGCTGGCCCGCAACAGCCCGCGGTCACTGGTCCAGATGGCCACCGGCTCGGGCAAGACGTTCACGGCGGTCAACGCCTGCTACCGGCTCATCAAGTTCGGCCAGGCGAGGCGCATCCTGTTCCTGGTCGATCGCGGCAACCTCGGCCGCCAGACCCACCGCGCCTTCCAGCAGTTCGTCAGCCCGGTCAACGGCTCGAAGTTCACCGACGAGTACCACGTCCAGCACCTCGCCTCGAACTCCATCGCGCCGACCAGCAAGGTCGTCATCACCACCATCCAGCGCCTCTACTCCATCCTCCGGGGCGAGCCCGAGTTCGACGAGGCCAACGAGGAGCAGTCGTCGCACGAGCGGGCCAGCGACCTGGTCCGCGAGCCGCTGCCGGTCGTCTACAACCCCGCCATCCCGATCGAGTCGTTCGACTTCGTGATCGTCGACGAGTGCCACCGCTCGATCTACAACCTCTGGCGCCAGGTGCTCGACTACTT
>CAZUZD010000633.1:0-1928 GCA_964624465.1 uncultured Isosphaeraceae bacterium | reverse complement strand
GGCCGCCGTGGCCGCCGAGCTCGACCGGCTCGAGGCCGCCCTGACCCGCGCCCGGCTCGACGCCGAGCAGGCCCAGCGCGAGGCCGCCGCCCGGCTCGGCCCCGACTACGGCGCCATCCTGGCGGCGCACGCCCGCATGATCGACGACCCGGGCCTCCGCCAGCGCGCCCGCCAGCGGATCGAGCAGGACCACATCGCCGCCGAGCACGCCGTCTGCGAGGTCCTCGACCGCCTGGCCACCCACCTGGCCGCCCTGCCCAACGCCCATCTCGCCGCCCGCGCCGCCGACGTCCGCGATGTCCAGTGCCGGATCCTCGACCACCTGGCCGGCGACCGCGACCGCGAGGAGGCCCCGGCGCACGACGGCGACACCCCGAGCGTGCTGCTGGCGCAGGACCTCTCCCCCAGCGAGACCGCCGGCCTGGACCCCCGCAGCGTGCTCGGCTTCGCCACCGAGGCCGGCGGCCGCACCAGCCACACGGCGATCGTCGCCGCCGGCCTGGAGATCCCCGCCGTCGTGGCGCTCGGCAGCTTCCTCGAGGCCGCCCGGCTGGCCGACACCGTGATCGTCGACGGCGACGAGGGCCTGGTCGTCCTCAACCCCGACCCGCCCACCCTGGCCCGCTACCGCCGCGCCAGCATCGAGCGGGCCGCCCGGTTCGCCGACCTGGCCCGGCTCTCCGACCTGCCCTCCGAGACCCGCGACGGCACCGCCATCGAGCTGCTGGGCAACATCGAGTTCCCCAGCGAGGCCGCCGCCTGCCTCCAGCGCGGGGCCCGCGGCATCGGCCTGTTCCGCACCGAGTTCCTCTACCTGACCGCCGACCGGCCCCCCACCGAGGAGGAGCAGTACACCGCCTACGCCGCGGTCGTGCGCACCCTCAAGGGCCACCCGGTCACCATCCGCACCCTCGACCTGGGCGCCGACAAGATCCGCCTCGACGCCCCCACCCTGGGCGACGGCGGCGCGGTGATCACCGAGCCCAACCCGTTCCTGGGCCTGCGGAGCCTGCGGCTGACGCTCCGCGACCGCACCCTGTTCCGCACCCAGCTGCGCGCGATCCTCCGCGCCGGGGCCCTGGGCGACGTGCGGATCCTGTTCCCGCTGGTCTCGACCCTGGGCGAGCTCCGCCAGGCCCGCGCCCTGCTGACCGAGGTCGGCCGCGAGCTGGCCGCCGAGGGCGTGCCCTGCCGGCTCGACCTGCCGGTGGGGGCCATGATCGAGGTGCCCGCCGCCGCCCTCATGGCCGACAAGATCGCCCGGGAGGTCGACTTCTTCTCGATCGGCACCAACGACCTGGTCCAGTACACCCTGGCCGTCGACCGGGGCAACGAGCTGGTCGCCGGCCTCTACTGCGCCGCCGACCCGGCCGTGCTCCGGCTGATCCGCCTGGTCGTCGACGCCGCCCGGCCCCGCAACCTGCCGGTCAACGTCTGCGGCACCATGGGCGGCGACCCGCTCTACACCGCCGTCCTGATCGGCCTGGGCCTGCGGCAGCTGAGCATGCCCCCGCACCAGATCCCCGAGGTCAAGCGCGTGGTCCGCGCCCTGGAGAGCTCCGCCGCCGCCCGGCTCGCCGAGCTGACGGCGGACCTCGACACGGCCGAGGAGTCGCTGGCCGCCCTCATCGAGACCCTCCGCACCACCCTGGTCGAGACCGCCGCCCCGACGCCGCCGCCCGGCAACCCGGCCCCGACCGATCCGGCCGGCCCGGCCCCGGCCCGCGACCGCCGCCGGCGCGGGCGCTAGGGACACCCGTCCCGGAACCGAATCGCCACGAACCGAACCGAGCCGAATCGCCACGAACCGTCACACGACCCCCGACGCCCCGTTCACCCTCCGTTGTTGAGCTCGACGCGCCTGCCTACCGAACCGATCGTGACCACTGAGCCGTCGCCCGAGGGCGTGCCGCACGTGCCCCCCGACC
>CAZUZD010000632.1:0-1931 GCA_964624465.1 uncultured Isosphaeraceae bacterium | reverse complement strand
TTCGTCCAGTACTACGAGCCGGGCCCCGGCCTGCCCGCCGACGGCGCCTCGCTGGACGGGCTGCGCGGCGACTCGCCGATGGACGCCGAGCTCGAGCGCAAGCTCAACATGAGCCTCGCCGAGCTCGACCTCTCGGTCCGGGCCACCAACTGCCTGGAGAGCGAGGGCATCACCACCGTCCGCGAGCTGGTCAGCCGCAGCGAGGACCAGCTCCTGCAGGTCCGCAACTTCGGCGAGACCACCCTCAAGGAGGTCAAGGCGAAGCTCCACGAGATCAGCCTCGACCTCGGCATGACCCTGCCCCAGCGCTCGTGACCCGACGGGCGGGCGACCGCACGACTCAACTCGACTGGTGAACCCGGACGCCGGCGCGTCCGGATCCGAATTCAGACAGGAACGGACTGATGCGTCACCTCAAAGCCGGCCGTAAGTTCAAGCGGTCGCCTTCCCACCGCCAGATGATGCTCCGCAACCTGGCGACGTCGCTGATCGAGCACGGCAAGATCACGACCACCCTGGCCAAGGCGAAGTCGCTGCAGCCGTACACCGAGCGGATCATCTCGCTGGCCTGCCGCGGCCTCCGCCGCCAGGCCGCCACGGGCACCGCCGCCACCGGCGCGATCCCGCTGAACGAGTTCCGCCAGGTGCTGGCCGTCCTGACCAAGAAGGACGTCGCCTTCCAGCTCTTCCACGAGGTCGCCCCCCGGTTCGTCGACCGTCCCGGCGGCTACACCCGGATCTTCAAGCTCGCCAAGGTCCGCCAGGGCGACTGCTCGGCCATGGCCGTCATCAGCCTCCTGGGCGCCGACGAGAAGGTCGCCAAGGAGCCCACCCGCCCGGCCGTCGTCTCGGCCTCCTGAGCCGACCGACCCGGGACGAGCGTTGAACCGCCACCGACGGCGTGACCTGCCTCCAGCCCAGACCGGGCCGGTCGCCGGTCACGCCGTCGGTCGTTTCCCCCCACCCGGCCCTGTCATGACTCCGGGAGCCCCGCGATGAGCCAGGATCCGAACTGCCTGTTCTGCAAGATCGCCGCGGGCACGATCCCGTCGGCCCGGGTGCTCGAGACCGACCACGCGGTCGCCTTCCTCGACATTAACCCGGTGAACCCCGGCCACGTGCTGGTGATCCCGCGCGACCATCACGTCCGGCTGCACGACCTGCCCGACGACCTGGCCGCGCACACCGCCGGCCTCCTGCCCCGCGTCGCCCGCGCGGTCCAGGCCGTCACCGGCGCGCAGGGCTTGAACATCGTCGTGAACGTCGGCCGCGTCGCCGGGCAGACGATCGACCACGTGCACTGGCACGTCATCCCCCGGCACGCCGACGACGCCGTGCACTGGCCCTGGTCGCACCAGCCGTACTCGGGCGATGGCCTCGACCGGATGCGCGCGGAGATCACCCGGGCCCTGGCCGGCGGCTGATCGACCGGCGCCGCTACAACCTGGACAATCGTCGCCCTGGGTGCTTGTGTCCCCTTGCTGTGGATCGGTACACTCCTGAACGAGCACATCGTTCAGGCCAGCCCGGCACGGAGGATGGACACCCATGAGCACGACCCACCACACGCGTACCTCCGGGCACCGCCAGCCGGGGGCTCCGGGCCGACCGGAGACCGGGGCCCATCGGGCGCCCCCGTCGATCCGCGAGGTGTGCCTGCTCGGCGTGGATCCGGCCCAGGGGCCCGTGGCCGAGGCCGGTGGCCACCTCGACTGGGCGGGCCGGTCGTATCGCGTGGTGGCCGGGCGTCGGCATGCCACGGCGACCGGGGCTGGCTACGTGCACCTGGCCCCCGACGCACCGGAGTCGGCGCCGGGGCGGGCCGGGGGGCGCGCCCTGGCCGCGATCCGGTCGGCCTGACCCGTCCCCCCACCGGCCTCGACGAGACGACGGGAGCCCTGGTCCGATGGACGCCCCGCACGAACCGCCCC
>CAZUZD010000631.1:0-1945 GCA_964624465.1 uncultured Isosphaeraceae bacterium | reverse complement strand
AGACCGGTGGCTCGGGCCAGTACGCCCACATCGTCGGCGTGCTGGAGCCCCTGGTCGACGACTCGGGCGAGCAGTTCGTCTTCGAGAACAAGGTCTCCGGCGGCCGCATCCCCAACGAGTACATCCCGTCGGTGGAGAAGGGCTTCCGCGACTCGCTCCACAAGGGCCCGGTCGCCGGCTACGAGGTGCTCGGCGTCAAGATGGTCCTGACCGACGGCTCGTACCACGACGTCGACTCGTCCGACATGGCCTTCCAGATCTGCGCCCGCGACTGCTTCCGGGAGACCTTCCGCAAGGCCGCCCCGGTGCTGCTCGAGCCGATCATGAAGGTCGAGATCGAGACCCCGACCGAGTTCCAGGGCCCCGTCAGCGGCAACGTCTCCAGCCGCCGCGGCGTGATCCTGGGCAGCGAGAACCGCGAGGGCTTCACCGTCCTCTACGCCGAGGTCCCGCTCTCGGAGATGTTCGGCTACTCCAACGACCTCCGCAGCATGACCCAGGGCAAGGCCGGCTTCAGCATGGAGTTCCTCAAGTACCAGAAGCTGCCCGCCAAGCTCCAGGACGACGTCGTCAAGAAGGTCGAGGAAGAGGCCAAGGCCAAGGGCTGAGCCGCCTCCGGACCGCCTGACGACCCGATTCCATCGCGACGCCCGGCCCCTCCCCTCGTGGAGCGGCCGGGCGTCGTCGTTTCCCCGGGCCGATCGATGGCTGACCGGATCACACACAGCCATCCACCGAGCGAATTGAGCCAGGCAACGCCGGTTGCGAATGATGTCACGTTGGCTGTGAGGATCGTCCTCGGATCGACCGCCGGAGCGGGCCCGCAGCAACCGATCGCCTGGTCCGTGGCCTGGCAACACGCGTCGGCTGGACCGACACCGTGCGAGCGTTCGCCATCGGGGCGCCGCCCGAATCGGTGCGGGCGGCAGCGGACGAGATCGGGGATCTGCTCACGGATGAGTGGTTTCAGAGGTCGCCCGACTCGGTCCTGTTCGAGCTGGGCTGCTACTACGATCCGACGTCCGAGCACCTGTCCCCCTCCGAGTGGTTGAGACAAGCCCAGCAGATCCTGCGAGGAGCCGGGTAGCCCGGACGACTTGCTCGTCCGGGTCGCGCAGCGACAGGCGGCGTCGGTCCAGCCTTCCGACCGGAACAACGACCGGCCGACCCGGTCCGCAGGCCAGCCAGCACCACCGGAAACAGGCAGCCCAGCGGACCGTTCCGTCCGACCGACCGCGCGGTGCCCGCACGCGATCGATCCGAGAATCCCAGGGTGCAACGACAACCGATCGCCCGCCCGAGCCGCCTGTCGCTGCGCGACCCGGACAAACAAGTTGTCCGGGCTACCCCGGGTTGCAGAGCACCAGACGGCGTCATCCAACGGTGATCCGGGCGAGCCAGCGGGAGGGGTCGGCTGGCCGGACGCGACGCCGGGGGCCGAGCGATCGGCTCGACCGGCGCAACCTGAACCGGCGGGCGGGGCTACGGCGCGGGGGTGGGGGAGCGGGCCGCGGGGGCATCGGAGGCGCCCTTGACGGGGCTGGCACCGAAACTTTAAAGTCTGACGGAATTCGACTTAGGTCGACACGCCCCCTTCCCACTCGCCGCCCGAAGCCGGGCGGCGCTCTCCCGTTTTCGCGGAGCTTTCCATTCCCATGGCAGAGAAGTTCGTCTACTCGTTCGGCGGCGGCACGGCGGATGGCACGGCCAAGATGAAGGAGCTGCTCGGCGGCAAGGGGGCCAACCTCGCCGAGATGAGCTCGCTGGGCATCCCGGTGCCCCCCGGCTTCACGATCACCACCGAGGTGTGTGCCACCTACTACGAGCACGGCCGCAAGCTGCCCGAGGCCGTCCGGCCCCAGGTGCAGGAGGCGCTCGCCAAGGTCGAGGCGCTCACCGGCCAGAAGTTCGGTGACCCGTCCGACCCGCTGCTGGTGTCCGTCCG
>CAZUZD010000630.1:0-1968 GCA_964624465.1 uncultured Isosphaeraceae bacterium | reverse complement strand
CCCGGCGGGATCGGGTCAGTCCCGGCGCGGGGGGCGGGGGCCGGGATGGGGGCCGTCGAACCGCAGGCCGGCGCGGGGGCGGGCGGCGGCGGGTCGGGGTGGCGGGGTGGACTGGCCGGCGAAGAGGAGCACGTCGCCGGGGCGCGCCAGCTCGATGGCGGCGGCCAGGGCGGCGCGGCGGTCGGGCTCGATCCGGACGCGACCGGGGCGGCGGAAGCCGGCGAGCAGGTCGTCGAGCGCGGCGGTCACGGCCAGCTCGTCGAGGGCCTCGTCGGCGGTGGCGATCACCTGGTCGGCCCCGGCCTCGGCGGCCTCGGCCAGCGCGGGCAGGTCCTCGGGGTGGGCGCCGGCCGACGCGATGCAGACGATCCGGCCGGCGCCGGCCTCTCGCAGGGTGGCCAGGGCCTCGGCCAGCTCGGCGCCGGTGCGGGCGCGATCGAAGCGGCCGGTCAGGCCCTCGGGCAGGTCGGCGATCGGCTCGAGCTGGCCCGGGACGGTCGCGGCGGCCTCCAGGCCGGCGACGATCGCCTCGGCGGTCAGGCCGCGGTCCCAGGCCACGGCGGCGGCCAGCAGCGCGGCCCGCACGGCGGCGTCGCCGGGACGCTTCAGGTGCACGGTCCACTGCCGCTCGGGCGATTGCAGCCGCAGCCGGGTGCCGGCCAGGTCGCGGTGGTCGACCCGGGCCGAGAGCGTGGCCGAGGGGTCGTCGAGGCTGATGCCCAGCGAGCGGGCGCCAAGGTGCACGCCGCCCAGGACCGCGGCCCAGGCGTCGTCGGCGTTCACGACCACCGCGCCACCGGGTCGGACCCGGTGCACGAGCCGCGCCATGGCGCGGCGGGCGACGACGGCGTCGGGGGCGGCCACGCCGGCGGGGCGCACGGCGGTGACGATGACCTCGGTCAGGATCAGGCCCTCGGCGCGGTGCTGCTCGAGCGCCTCGGGGGCGATCACGATCACGGCCGAGGTGCAGCCACGCTCGACCATCCGGCCCAGCATGGCGGCCAGCGCGGCGGCGTCGGGCACGGTGGCCGGGGCGGGCAGGGTCGTCAGGCCGTCGGACCAGCCGGCGGCGGTGATCAGGCCGACACGCTCGCCGGCGGCCTCCAGGATCGCCCGCAGGGCGACGGCCGTGGCGGTCTGGCCGATGGCGCCGGTGACGGCCGTGATCCGGATCCGGCGGCAGGGGTCGCCGGCCAGGGCGTGGGCGATCTGGCCGTAGGCGCGGCGGGCGTCGGGCACGATCACCTGGAGCGATCCGGCCTCGGGGCTCGGCGTCTCGACGACGACGGCGGCGGCGCCCCGGGTCAGGGCCAGGCCGATCTGCTCGTCGAGGTCGCCGCGGCCGGGCAGGGCGACGAAGACCTCGCCGGGCTCGAGCCGGCGGGCGTCGGCCGTGCAGCCGGAGACCTCCAGGTCGGGCAGGCCGGGGAACTGGGCCTCGGGCAGCAGGCCCTTGAGGCTGACCGCGGGAATTCCCTCGCGCGCTGTGCGATCCACGAACCAGCGTGACATGGCGTGGCCTCCTTGCCTCGGTCGTCGGTGCCGGACGATTGGGGTCGATCTCAGAGCTCAGCCGTGCCCGCACGATCCATCACGGGGCACGGGGCGTCGCCGGGGGCGGCGACGCCGGGTGGGGAGGGCAGATCGGGGCGTCCGCCACGGGCGCGGGCGGCCCCGGTCGAACCGGCCAGGGCCGGGTCGGGCGGCATTCTGCGGATCGCCCCCGAAAAAGGCAATGCCAGCCGGCGCGTTCCGCCGATCCAGATCGGTTAGGGCGCGTCCGGGCCGGTCACCCGGTCCGGCTCAGAGCACGCCCTCGATCCGGTCGGCGAGCCAGAGCACGGCGATCGAGGCGGCCAGCAGGGTGACGACCAGCGCCAGCCGCAGGCCGGTCAAGCGGGCCTGGAACCGGCGCGCGGCCTCGGGGTGGCCGCTGAGGATCTCGACGAAGGCGATCCGCCGCGCGAT
>CAZUZD010000629.1:0-1974 GCA_964624465.1 uncultured Isosphaeraceae bacterium | reverse complement strand
GACCTGCGACCCGATAGGCGGCCTGGTGCAGGTGCCGTGCATCGAGCGGAACACGATGGGCGCCGCCAAGGCGATCAACGCCGCCCGCCTGGCCCTGCACGGCGACGGCACCCACCACGTCTCGCTCGATCGCGTCATCGAGACCATGCGCCAGACCGGCCTCGACATGCAGGTCAAGTACAAGGAGACCTCGCTGGGGGGCCTGGCGGTCAACATCGTCGAGTGCTGAGCCAGGCCCCGCCCATCCCTGGCCGATGGCCGCCCCGCGCCTACAGTGGCTGCCGTGATGCGATGGGGCGTCGGCGGCCGGAGTGCGGCACATGGGTCGGTCGAAGCAGTCGGCGACGGTCTCGGTCTGGATCCTCGCCGACCAGCTCACGACGGCGCACCCGGCGCTGGCGCGGGCCGGGTCCGAGGCCGGCCGCGACGCCGTGCGGGTCGTGCTCGTCGAGAGCCGCGCGGCCCTGACCCGGCTGCCGTTCCACCGCAAGCGCCAGACGCTCCTGCTCTCAGCCGGCCGGCACTTCGCCGGCGAGCTGGAGGCGGCCGGCTTCGCCGTCGAGGTCGTGGCGGCCGACGACTCGCTCGACGGCCTGCGACAGCACGTCGCCCGGCATCGCCCCGCGCGGCTGCTGACGATGGCCGCCGCCGAGCACCATGTCCGGGGCAAGCAGCACACGCTCGCCGATTCGCTCGGCGTGCCGGTCGAGGTCGTGCCCAACGGGCTGTTCCTGGTCGAGCAGTTCAACCCGATCCCCGAGCCCGAGCCCGGCCGCCGCTACGTGCTGGAGAACTTCTATCGCGCCATGCGGAAGCGGTTCGGCCTGCTGATCGAGCCCGACGGCACCCCGACCGGCGGCGCCTGGAACTTCGACGCCGACAACCGCAAGCCGCTGCCGCGCAAGCTGCAGGTGCCCCCCGTGCCGCGGTTCGAGCCCGACGCGATCACGCGCGCGGTGATGGCCGAGGTCGAGGCCTCGGGGCACGGCGTGGGCTCGGCCGAGGGGTTCGACCTGGCCGTGACGCGAGCCCAGGCCGAGGCGGCGTTCGCGGATTTCCTCGCGCACCGCCTGCCCGACTTCGGCCCGTACGAGGACGCGATGAGCCGCACGCACGGCGTGCTGTTCCACTCGCTGCTCTCGCCCCAGATGAACCTCGGCCTGCTGGAGCCGCTGGCGATGGCCAGGGCCGCCGAGGCGGAGGCTCGCGCCGGCCGGGCACCCTTGAACTCGGTCGAGGGGTTCATCCGCCAGGTCGTCGGCTGGCGCGAGTTCATCTACTGGCAATATCACCGCCAGATGCCCGGCCTGCGCGCGGCCAACGGCTGGAACCACACCCGGTCGCTGCCGCGCCTGTTCTGGGACGCCGACACCGACCTCGCTTGCCTGCGGCGCGTGATCGAGCGGCTGCTGGCGACGGGCTACACGCACCACATCGAGCGGCTGATGGTGCTCTGCAACTTCGCGATGCTGACGGGCGTGAACCCGGCCGAGGTCGCCGACTGGTTCCTGAGCCTGTACGTCGACGCCCACGACTGGGTGGTGCTGCCGAACGTCATCGGCATGGGCCTGAACGCCGACGGCGGCATGACCGCGACGAAGCCGTACATCGCCTCGGCCGCATACCTGAACAAGATGGGCGACTTCTGCGGCGAGTGCCGCTACGACCCGAAGGCCCGGACCGGCCCCGACGCCTGCCCGTTCAATGCGCTTTACTGGAACTTCCTGATCGAGCACGAGCCAACCTTGCGCTCGAACCCCCGGCTCGGCCCCGCCGTGCTCGGCCTGAGCCGGCTCGATGAGTCCGCCCGCTCGGCGGTGCAGGCCCAGGCTCGCGAGTTCCTCGCCCGGCTCGACCCGGACGCCGCCCCCACGCCTGCCTGAAGGGTGGGCGTGGGGGTCGTGGTTGCCGCGGGGATCAACGGCCCGGGTCACGGTCCGGCGGCGGGCCGTTGCGCCCCGGACCGCCGGGCCC
>CAZUZD010000628.1:0-1979 GCA_964624465.1 uncultured Isosphaeraceae bacterium | reverse complement strand
CTGGTCGCCCGGCCCGGCCCGGTGGCCGCCCCCGCGCCGGGGACCCTGCCCGCACCCCCGCCCCCGACCCCGTCGGCGGGCGGCCCGCACGGCCGGTTCCTGCTCTGGGCCGACGCCGTGGGCGGGTACCTCGTGTGCCTGGAGCCCGAGGTCGTCCTCGGCCGCGCCGGGGTCGACAGCTCGGCCGACGTGCCGCTGCTGGGCGACCTGTCCCGGCGGCATGCGAGCCTGATGCGCCAGGGGGACGGCTACGTCGTGAAGGCGCACCAGCCGACGTTCGTCAACGGCCGGCCGGTCTCGGGCGTGGCCCCGCTGCGGGACCGCGACGTGATCCGGCTGGGCGCGACCGTCGAGCTGCTGTTCCGGCAGCCGAGCCCGGTCAGCAGCACGGCCCGGCTCGAGATCGTGAGCCGGCACCGGCTGCCGCTGGCCGTCGAGGGGGTGATCCTGATGGCCGAGACCTGCATCCTGGGCCCCGGCCCGCAGGCGCACGTGCCGGCGCCCCACCTGGCGGCCCCGGCGGTGCTGTTCCGCCAGGCCGGCGGCCTCTGGTGCCGGCTGCCCGGCGGCTTCGAGGTCGACGGCCGCCCCTGCCAGGCTCGGGCCCCGCTCGGGCCCCGCTCCAGCGTGCAGGGGGCCGGGCTGTCGTTCAGCCTCGAACCCCTGGGCGTGACGGCGACCGCCTGATCGGCCGGCTGGATGCGTGCGAGCCAACCCCATCTCTTGATAGAATGCCAATATCACCCGGTCCCGCTCGAATGCCCTCGTGACCCGATCCGGTCGTGACGATGGCCCGGACGCGGAGTGCAGCCCCGATGAACGCGACCGTTCCAGAGCCCCGAGGCGGCGCCATGGACGAGACCCTGAATTACGATCCTGACCAGGCCCTCGACGCCGGTCACCGCGGCTCCGAGGCCCTGCGGGCCGCCGCCAACGAGGGGCGCTACGTCTTCACCTCGGGCGCCCGGCCGCTGGACGGCTACACCATCAAGCGGGCCATCGGCCGCGGCGGGTTCGGCGAGGTCTACTACGCCGTCACCGACGCCGGCAAGGAGGTGGCGCTGAAGCTGATCACGCGCAACCTCGAGGTCGAGCGCCGGGGCGTGATCCAGTGCATGAACCTCAAGAGCCCGCACCTGATCGCGATCCACGACCTCCGCACCAATGACGAGGGCGACACCTTCGTCATCATGGAGTACGTCTCGGGTCCGAACCTCTCGAGCATCCTGGAGCGGTACCCGACCGGCATGCCCGAGGCCGAGGTGCGGCACTGGCTCAAGGGCCTGGTCGACGGCGTCGCCTACCTGCACGACCACGGGATCGTGCACCGCGACCTCAAGCCGGCCAACCTGTTCCTCGAGGAGAACGTCGTCAAGATCGGCGACTACGGCCTCTCCAAGGCGATCACCAGCGGCAAGGAGCCGGGGCACTCGCAGTCGGTGGGCACCTGCCACTACATGGCGCCCGAGATCGGCACGGGCAAGTACCACCGGCCGATCGACGTCTACGCCATCGGCGTGATCCTCTACGAGCTGGTCACCGGCCGGGTGCCGTTCGACGGCGAGAGCGTGCACGAGGTGCTGATGAAGCACCTGACGGCGCGGCCCGACCTCTCGGTGCTGCCCGAGCCGTACCGGGCGATCGTGACCCGGGCCCTGGCCAAGGACCCGAACCTGCGGCCGCAGCGGGTGCAGGACCTGCTGCTGCCCGGCGACGCCCGGCCCGAGCCGACCGTCCGGTTCATCGCCGAGGACCGCGCCGCGGCCGGCGGCGACGTGCACCGCATCGGCGACGACGACCCGGTCCTGTACATCGGCCCCGACACCGTGCCCGGCCGGGCCGGCAAGGCCCAGGGCGCCGCCCGGCTGATCCGCACCGCCGCCCGGCCGATCCGCCGGCTGGTCGAGGAGGGCGCCGCCACCGCGCTGCCCCGGCTCCGCGCCGCGGCCGCCGCCGCCATCCGGCCGAATCCGATGCCG
>CAZUZD010000627.1:0-1984 GCA_964624465.1 uncultured Isosphaeraceae bacterium | reverse complement strand
CGGGCCTCAGGGTCGGCCGTACGCCCGAGTACCTGGGCAAGAAGATCGGCGCCTTCGAGATGAAGATGGCCGCGCTGATCATCCTGCTGCCGTGCGCCACGGTGCTGGTCGGCACGGCCGCGGCCGTCCTCAGCCCGCAGGGCCGGGCCGGGGTGGCGAACCCGGGCGCGCACGGGTTCAGCGAGATCCTCTACGCCCTGTCGTCGGCCGCCAACAACAACGGCAGCGCCTTCGCCGGCCTGAGTGCGAACACCCCCTTCTTCAACGGCCTGCTCGGCCTGGCCATGCTCGTCGGTCGGTTCGGGGTGATGCTCCCGGTGCTGGCGATCGCCGGCTCACTGGCGGCGAAGCGGAAGATCCCGGCCGGGCCGGGCCCGCTGCCCACGCACACGCCGCTGTTCGTCTTCCTGCTGGTCGCGGTGGTCGTGGTCGTCGGGGCCCTGTCGTTCTTCCCGGCCCTGGCGCTCGGCCCGATCGTCGAGCACCTGGGCCTGCACGCCTGATCGCAACCGGCCGAATCGAGGAGTCCGTTTCCATGTCCGCTCGTGCTTCGGACCCGGGTCGCTTCGACGGCGCCGTCCTCGCCGGGGCGCTGCGCGACTCGGTGCTCAAGCTGGCGCCCCGGCACCAGCTCCGCAACCCGGTGATGTTCGCGGTGTACCTGGGCAGCCTGCTCACGACCCTGCTCTGGGTGCGATCGCTGACGCACCCCGCCGGGGACTCGCCGGGGTTCATCTTCGGGGTCGGGCTCTGGCTCTGGTTCACCGTCCTGTTCGCCAACTTCGCCGAGGCGATCGCCGAGGGCAACGGCAAGGCCCAGGCGGCCAGCCTGCGGAAGTCGCGCACCCTGGTGACCGCCCACCGGGTGGTCGATCGGGCGACCCGGGCGGTCGATGCGGTGCCGGCGTCCGAGCTGAAGCTCGACGACCTGATCCTGGTCCGGGCCGGCGAGGTGATCCCCGCCGACGGCGACGTGGTCGAGGGAGCGGCCACGGTGGACGAGAGCGCGATCACGGGTGAGAGTGCACCGGTCGTCCGCGAGAGCGGCGGCGACCGCTGTGCCGTCACGGGAGGCACCCGCGTCCTGTCCGACTGGCTGGTCGTTCGGGTCTCGGCCCTGCCGGGCCAGAGCTTCCTGGACCGGATGATCGCGATGGTCGAGGGGGCCGCGCGCCAGAAGACCCCCAACGAGATCGCGCTGGCGATCCTGCTGGCGTCGCTGACCCTGATCTTCCTGCTGGTGGTGGCGACGCTGCTCCCGTTCTCGGCCTACGGCGTGGCGGTCAGCGGCCAGGGGCGGCCGATCAGCCTCACGGTGCTGGTGGCCCTGTTCGTCTGCCTGGCCCCGACGACGATCGGGGCGCTGCTCTCGGCCATCGGCATCGCGGGGATGAACCGCCTGAGCCGGGCGAACGTCGTGGCCATGTCGGGCCGCGCCGTCGAGGCGGCCGGCGACGTCGACGTCCTGCTGCTGGACAAGACCGGCACGATCACGCTGGGCAACCGCCAGGCCACCGCGTTCCACCCGGCCGACGGCGTCGAGGAGCGGGCCCTGGCCGAGGCCGCGCAGTGCGCCTCGATGGCCGACGAGACCCCCGAGGGGCGGAGCGTGGTCGTCCTGGCGAAGCAGCGGTTCGACCTGCGCGCGGAGGACTTTCAGCGGCAGAATCACGCGTTCGTCCCGTTCACGGCCCAGACCCGCATGAGCGGCGTCGACCTCGACGGCGCGGTCATCCGCAAGGGGGCCGCCGAGTCGGTCGAGCGGCACGTGCAGGGGCTGGGCGGACTGTTCCCCGAGGCGGTGCTGGACCGCGTGCGGCACGTCGCCCAGGCCGGCGGCACCCCGCTGGTCGTGAGTCGGGACGCCCGGGTTCTGGGGGTCATCGAGCTCAAGGACATCGTCAAAGGGGGCATCAAGGAGCGGTTCTCCGAGCTGCGACGCATGGGGATCAAGACGGTCATGATCACCGGCGACAACCCGCTG
>CAZUZD010000626.1:0-2002 GCA_964624465.1 uncultured Isosphaeraceae bacterium | reverse complement strand
CCCGCCGTCTGGCCGGCGGCCCGCCCTGCGTTCGCCCCGGCGGGACCCGCCGGAGCCCCGCCCGCGGTGGCCGGGCCGATCGTCGTGCCGGAGCTCCTCGACGCGGGGGCCGCCGAGATGGTTCGACTCCAGGTCCTCGCGGCGCTGGAGCGGCCCGGGGCGGTCATCGACCTGGATCTGGGAGCGACGCACGACCTCGACGGGCCGGGCCTGGCCCTGCTGGCGGCCCTGCCGCGGCACGTGGGGCCCCAGGCCGTGCGGCTGGTCGGCCTGTCGCCGGCGCTGCGGACGGTCCTGGAGGTCACCGGGCTGCTCGACCAGTACGACGCGGGCCGGCGGCTCGCGGCGGGGGGCGTCTGACCGATGGCGACCCCGGCGAACGAGTTCGTGAGCCAGGCGCGCGAGCACCTGACGGTCCTCGAGCAATCGCTGCTGACGCTCGAGCGGCCCGAGGCGGCGGCGGCGGGCCGCGAGGCGGTGGACCGCTGCCTGCGGAGCGTCCACTCGATCAAGGGGGACGCCGGCTTCCTCGGTTTCCAGTCGGTCCGGGTCCTGGCCGATGCGATCGAGACCGTGCTGGAGGCGCTCCGCGATCGCGGCACGCCCGCGCCGGCTGCGGTCATCGAGCCGGTGCTGACGGCGCGCGACCGGCTGGCGACGCTGGTCGATGACCTGCCCGGCAGCGAGTCGGCCGACCTGACCGAGCTGCTGGCGACGCTGGCCGGGGCCGCCCGGGCGCTGGAGGGGTCGGTCGTCCGCTGGGACCTCGATCTTCGCGCGGTGGACCAGCAGCGCGGGGGTCGGCTGGCCGGCTTCTGCGCCACCCTGGCCGGGTTCGGGCCGGTCTCGGGGGCCGAGCTGGTGATCGGCCCGGTCGATCTGGCGCGATCCCTGCCAACGGGCCCGATCCGACTGCGCGCCCGGCAGGCCACGACGACCCCGCAGCCGGCCATCGCCCGCGCCCTCGGGCTGCCGGAGCCGGGCACCCCGGCCGCCGGCGCGGCCGGGCACCGCTGGCCGCTGCGGATCGACCTGGCGGGCTGGGTCGCCGCCCGTGGCGAGTCGCTGGGCCGCCTGCTGACCGAGCTGGCCGGGCTCGGGGCGCTGGAGGGGGCCGCCCTGGACGGGGGCCCGCCCGACCTCGAGGCCGGACCCGGGCCCTGGCCCCTGGTGCTCCGCGGCACGCTGCGGACGGTGCTCCCGGAGCCGGAGATCGCGACCCGGCTGGGCCTGCCGACGGCCGTGGCCATGCCGGCGCTCCCGCGGGATGAGCCGTCGCCGGCCGGTTCACCACCGCCGCTTGCCGTAGCCCCCGCTGCGCCGGCGGCGGAGCCCGAGCGGCCGACCTCGGTGCGGATCCACGTCGACCTGCTCGACCGTCTGATGACGCTGGCCAGCGAGCTGACCCTGATCCGCAACCAGTCGCTGCTGGCGTTCGACGCCGACGACGACCGGACCCGGCCGATCGTCCAGCGGCTCGACGCCGTCACCTCCGCGCTCCAGGAGACGGTCCTGCGCACGCGGATGCAGCCGGTCGGCAACCTCTTCGGCAAGTTCCCCAGGCTGGTCCGCGACCTGGGCCGGCAGCTCGGCAAGCAGGTGGAGCTGACGATCGTCGGCCGCGAGGTCGAGCTCGACAAGACGATCCTGGAGCAGCTCTCCGACCCGCTCACGCACCTGATCCGCAACTGTGTCGACCACGGCCTGGAAGCTCCCGCCGAGCGGGCGGCGCGCGGCAAGCCGGAGACGGGACGGATCACGCTCAGCGCCTCGCACGACGAGGGCCAGATCCGGATCGAGATCCACGACGACGGCCGCGGCATCGACGCCGACGCCGTCCGCGCCAAGGCGCTGGCGACGCGGCTCCGGACCGAGGCCGAGCTGGACCGCATGTCCCCCCGCGAGCTGTTCGGGCTGATCCTGCTGCCCGGGTTCTCGACGGCCCGCGCGGTCTCCGAGGTCTCCGGCCGCGGCGTGGGCATGGACGTCGTCAAGACGAACA
>CAZUZD010000625.1:0-2020 GCA_964624465.1 uncultured Isosphaeraceae bacterium | reverse complement strand
CCACGGCCCCCCCCGGCGGCGACACCGCCGGCCCCTCCAGCCGCACGCCCATGCGGTCGCAGGCCGAGCCGACCGTCCACACCAGGCCCTCCCAGGCCACCGCCCCCGCGTCGGGCCCGTCCAGGACGTGCAGCACCACCGGCGCGTCGTCGCCCGCGCCCGGCTCCCAGCCCTCGGCCGCCATCCTCCGGAACGGCCCCCAGCCCGGCGCCACCGGCAACCGATCGCCGGCGCGGACCGGCACCTCACTCGACCGGCTCCCGAGCACGATCGGAGTCTCGATCCCCCCCCGCACCGCCAGCACCGCCCGCGCGCCCCGGCTCGATCCGCCCACCACCACGCGATCGCCGGATGCCATCGGGAAGCTGCACGGGGGCCGGAGCGGGAATCGGTTCCCGTCGGCCGTGTGGATCTCGGCCCGCACCGGGGCGCCGGCCAGCGCCAGGAACATGGGGATCCCGGCCTCGTAGGTCCCCCCCAGCCCGGTCAGCTCCAGCGCGGCGGCCGACTCCGGGTTCGCGACCAGCGCGTTGGCGAGCATGAGGGCCGAGCCGTCGAACACCCCGCCGGTCGGCACGCCGACGCTCCGGAACCCCGACCGGCCCCGGTCCTGGACCGTCGCGAAGGTGCCCGGGTGGACGACGTGCAGGGACATGCCGACGACTCCCTGGTCCCGGCCCTTCAGGCGAACGGCCGCACCGCCACGCCGGCCCGATCGAGGCACGCCCGCACGTGGTCTGCCAGCTCGACCGACCCGGCATGATCGCCGTGCAGGCATAGCGTCGCGATGCCCGCCGCGACGAGCCGCCGCACCTGCTCGGCGATCGCTGCCGGCTCGGTCAGCACCGCCCCCGGCTCCGAGCGCGGCACGAGCCGGCCATCGGCCCCGTAGCGACGGTCGGCGAACCCCTCGGCCAAGAACCGCACCCCCACCGCGCGCGCCTGGCTCTCGACGGCCGACCCCGGCTGCCCCAGGATCGGCAGCCCCAGCGCGGCGGCCGCCACCACCACGCCCCTGGCGATCTCCGGGTCCCGCTGCGCCTGGTTGTAGAGCGCCCCGTGCGGCTTCAGGAACCGGATCGGCACCCCGAGCGGCTCGGCCAGCACGACCAGCGTCGCCACCTGATCGCGCACCAGCCGCTCGACCGCTGCGGCAGTCATGACCTGCTCGCGCCGTCCGAACCCCTCGCGGTCCGCAAACCCCGGATGCGCCCCGACGGTGACCCCGCGCACGCGGGCCGCTCGCAAGGTTGCCACGATGTGCTCCGGCCCGCCCGCGTGCGCGCCGCAACAGACGCTCGCCGAGCTGACCCGCTCCAGCAGCGCCTCATCCCAGGGGCATCCCTCCCCCAGGTCGGCATTCAGGTCGATGCGGCCCGCCGGCAGGGTCATGCGAATCCTCCAGATCCGGCGTCCGATCCCGCCTCGGGCCGCGGCCGGACGAGGGGTTCACCCTGCCTGGCGGCGCACTCGGCCGCATCGATCGCGCGAAACCGGAGGCGGTCGCCGGCCTGGATCGGGAACCGGCCGGTGGCGGGGTCGGCGATCGAGAGGGGCGTGCGTCCGAGCAGGTGCCAGCCGCCGGGGGACTCCTGCGGGTAGACGCCCGTCTGCCGGCCGGCGATGGCCACCGCGCCGGCCGGCACCCGCGAGCGGGGCGAGTCGCGACGGCCCAGGCCGAGCAGGGATACGGGCAGGTAGCCGGCGTAGGGGAACCCGGGCAGGAACCCGACGGCGAAGACCGCGTACTCGGCCCCGGAGTGCAGCGCCACCACCTGATCGGTGCTCCGGCCCAGCCGCGCGGCGACCTCGGCCAGATCGGGGCCGTCGTAGAGCACCGGCAGCTCGTGCGTGAGCCCGACGGCGGCCGGCTGAGCCATCGCCGGTGACAGTCCCCGCAGCTCGGCCTCGAGCGCCGTCAGGTCGACGCGGTCGGGGTCGGCGAACACGGCGGCCGAGCGGTAGGCCAGCACGATGTCGCCCAGGCCGGGCCGCGCGCCCAGCCGCTCGCGCGCGGCGG
>CAZUZD010000624.1:0-2021 GCA_964624465.1 uncultured Isosphaeraceae bacterium | reverse complement strand
TTCATCCGCAAGCTGCTGGCGGCGGACATCCCGTTCCGGTTCCTGACCAACAACAGCCAGCGGACCCGCCGCGACGTGGCCACCCGCCTGCAGCGGCTGGGCATCGCCGCCCGCGAGGAGCACGTCTACACCTGCGCCATGGCGACGGCGCGGTTCCTGGCGCAGCAGAAGCCCGGCGGCACCGCCTACGTGATCGGCGAGGGGGGCCTGCTGACGGCCCTGCACCGCAACGGCTACGCGATCGTCGACCGCGACCCCGACTACGTCGTCGTGGGGGAGGGCCGGACCCTGAGCTTCGAGATGGTCGAGGCCGCGCTCAAGATGATCCTGGCCGGCGCCAAGCTCGTGGCCACCAACCCCGACCCGAACTGCCCGACCGAGTCGGGCCTGCGCCCCGGCTGTGGCGCGATCGTGGCGCTGCTGGAGGCGGCCAGCGGCGTGAAGGCGTTCAGCGTCGGCAAGCCCAGCCCGCTGATGCTCCGGGGCGCCCGCAAGGAGCTCGGGCTCTCGACCGACCAGACGGTGGTCATCGGCGACACGATGGAGACCGACATCCTGGGCGGCGTGCAGCTCGGCTTCAAGACCGTGCTGGTGCTCAGCGGCGGCACGGTCGCAGCCGACCTGCCGCGGTACGCGTACCGGCCCGACAAGGTCGTCGACTCGATCGCCGACCTCGACCCGGTGCAGCTCGCCCGCGAGTTCCCCGACCCCGAGGTCCCGGCCGCCCGGCCGGCGGTGGCCGCCGGCCGGGCCCCCCGGGCGGTGCTCACCTCGGCGGCGACGCGATCGGACCGGCCGGGCCGCCGGCCGTCCCCTGGTTGATGCGGATCTGCTTGGGCTTGGCCGTCTCGGCCTTCGGCAGCGTCAGGGTCAGCACGCCGTGCTCGAAGGCGGCGTGCGCCCGGTCGGCGTCGATGGCCGCCGGGAGCGCCACCGTGCGCTGGAAGGCGCCGGTGCGGCGCTCGCGGAGGTGCCAGGTCTCGCCGGGCTTCTCCGCCTCGGCCTTGAGCTCGCCGCGGATGGTGAGCGTGTCGCCGTGCGCGGTGATCTGTACGTCGTCGGGGGCCAGGCCGGGCAGCGAGGCCCGGACCACGAACTCGTTCTCGGTCTCGGCCACATCCAGCGGCAGCGCCACGATGCCGGCGGCGCCGGCGGTGCCGGGGGCGGCGCCGGTGGGGACGACCCCGGGGCGAACGAAGCTCTCGCGGAGCAGCGAGCCGAAGGCGTCACTGAGGCTAACCACGTCGCGGAACGGATCCCAGCGATCGGATGCCATGGGTCGGAACTCCTGGAATGGGGATGCGGGGCCATCGGGACGGGGCCGCGTCACCGGGCCCACTTCTCCGTTAGATTCGCAGCCCGACGCCGGCCGGTTCGCCCCAATCCACCCGCGTCGGGGCCACGCCCGGATCGGCGGTCCAAGCAAGCACTGTGCCATGGGGGTTTTTCGGTTTTAAGATCGGAACTGATCATCGTTTGTGGTGCCTGCCCGGCGACGACGGCCGGCCGCCGGGCGGTCAAAGTGGCAGCCGGATGCTGCCACTTTGCAAGGGGGGCGGGGGAGCGCCGGGGACAGATCGGTTGTCTCGGGTGTCAAAATCGTTATGATCGCCCCCCGGCGGCCCCGGCCGTCACCCCCTCCGCCTTTGCTGGCTCGCTGCCTCCCGCAGCGGTGTGCCCTGCCCGGCACTCTCCCACGCTTCTGGTGACCCGAGTTGCATCACGGATGATTGTTGAGCCGGCCCGGGTCCGTGGGCTCCGTTCCCTCCCGGAGCGCGTTCCCCGGCGCCTCGACCGCACCTCAGAACCCGACACCCCCGAAGTCGAGACGCCCTCAATGCCCGATTCCCCGCGCCGCCGTCCGGTCCGGCCCCGAGTGGAGTCCCTGGAGAGTCGCCAGGTGCCGAGCACCCTGGGCGCCGCGCCGCGCGCCGCGACCCCGGTCCGCGCCACCGCCGCGCGGGTGGCGATCCGCTCGGCCCGGCCCCTGAGCCCGCCCGACGGCGCCCCGGCCGTAACCG
>CAZUZD010000623.1:0-2026 GCA_964624465.1 uncultured Isosphaeraceae bacterium | reverse complement strand
ACCCTCGACTTCGCCGCCTTCGGCGCCCCGATCACGATCGACCTGGCGCGGACTGACAAGCAGACCGTCGGAGGGACCGACCTGGCCCTGACCCTCTGGTCGGCCACCTCGATCGAGGACGTCGACGGCTCGCGGTACGACGACCGGATCACCGGCAACGCCCGCGACAACCAGCTCCGGGGCGCCGACTTCCTCGACCAGCGCGACGGCGCCGGCCTGGGCTGGGACGGCCGGACCCAGGTCATCTACCTCGACTTCGACTCCAACACCGGCATCGACTACCAGGGCAACCCCCGGGCCGAGCACGTCTACACGCCCACCGAGCGCGACGCGATCCAGCAGTACATCCAGGCGGCCTTCGACGGCTTCCACGTCGTCGTGACCCAGTCGCTCCCGGGCTCGGGCGCCTACGCCACGCTCTCGTTCAACGACACGCCGGTCTACAACGGCGGCCCCCAGCCGGGCGGCATTGCCGACGAGGTCGACCTCGGCAACCGCAACCTGGGCGGCAAGGCGCTCGTCGACGTCAACGGCCTGCTCGGCAAGGCGAGCCAGCCGGCCGCCACCAGCGCCAACGTCGTGTCGATGTCGGCGACCATCGCCACCCACGAGATGGGCCACCTGCTCGGCCTCCGCCACGCCGACTCGTTCGGCCCGATCGGCTCGGGCATGCACAGCCCCCCCGGGGCCGACAGCACGCTTCCCGCCTATCCCGGCCCCGAGGCCGCCGCCGAGACGACCTGGCACCTGATGGCCTCGCCGGCCTCGGTCGGCGCCAGCCTCTTCGACACCCTGGCCAACCCGTTCTTCGGCGAGCGCGAGGCGATCAAGCTCGCCTACGCCATGGCGGGCGGCCCGGTCACCAATGAGGTGGCCGGCACCAAGGGATCCCCGGACACGGCCCAGCCGCTGGGCTGGACCGCGCTGGCCGTCCAGAACACCCTGAGGCGCGGCCTGAACAGCTTCAAGGACCTCGCCGCCTCCTTCGGCGCCGTGGCCGGGTCGATCGACCTGACGGACGGCGGCATCAGCGAGGACGACTACTACGCGTTCACGGCCCGCGCCGGCGACCTGATCAACCTCGACCTCTACTCCATCACGCTGGAGCGGATCCTGACGAAGATCGACAGCGTCGTGCGGATCCTCGACTCGGCCGGGACCGTGATCCCCTTCTTCGGCGGCACCGCCGAGAACGACGACAGCTTCGAGAACCAGGACTCGTCGCTGATCGACCTGACGATCCCGGCCGACGGCACGTACTACATCGTCGTCGACACCTTTGCCTCCCTGGACGTGCCCGACACCGGGGCCGGCGACTACGAGCTGTTCTTCTACCGGTTCGACGCCGGCAGCGCGGTCTCGGGCAACGACTGGCTCTCGGGCGGCCTGGGCACGAACGCGCTCCAGGGCGGCCAGGGCAACGACACCTACTTCGGCGCCGGCCTGGGCATCGACAGTGCCATCGACCTGGGCGGCACGGACAAGCTCGACTTCTCGGCGATGAGCGCCGGCGTCACCGTCGACCTGTCCCGTTCGGCCGGCCAGCGGCAGGGCTTCGCGTTCGGGGGCGCGTTGCAGCTCCACGGCACGTTCGAGAACGTCGCCGGCACGGCCAACCGAGACGTGATCACCGGCAACGCGGCGAACAACATCCTGATCGGCAACGACGGCGACGACGTGCTGCTGGGCGGGATCGGCCGCGACCTGCTGGTTGGCGGCACTGGCGCCGACAAGCTCGACGGCGGGGCCGACGACGACATCCTGATCGGGGGCCGGACAACCTTCGACGCGCAGGACGCGGCGCTGGCGGCCCTGATGGCGGAGTGGTCGAGCAACCAGGCCTACTCGGTGCGGGTGGCGCGGATCAGCGGCCAGGCGCCGGGCGGTGCCAACGGCTCGACGATCCTGGTGCGTGGCACGACGATCATCGACAGCACGGGCCCCGACACCCTGACCGGCGCCGGTGGCCTCGACCTGTTCTACATCCCGAACAAGAACCGGGTCGTCGGCAGGGAGGCCGGCGAGA
>CAZUZD010000622.1:0-2033 GCA_964624465.1 uncultured Isosphaeraceae bacterium | reverse complement strand
GGTGGCCGCGCGCGGCCCAAGAGACCGATCAGGCGAGCGCTTCCGACCCCATGCGGCGGATGACGCTGCGCTGATCCGCCCTACACCATGCGGACCGGGCGGTTCATGCGCGAAGGCCGGCCGCCGCGGGGGCGGCCGGCCTTCGGGGGAACCGGGATCTGGCTGCGATCGGCCGGCGGGCTCAGCGGGCGGCGGCCACGGGGGCCGGCGGGGTGCCGAGGCGGACGGTCGCGCTGGCGGTGGCGGTGATGGCGCCCGCGGTGGTGGGCTCGGGCAGGGCGATGGCGGCCTGGGCCGAGGCCTTCGAGGCGGTGGCGATCGGGGCGGGCAGCAGGCCCAGGATCAGGGACAGGCTGGCACAGGCGCCGACGGCGAACTGCGTGGCCAGCGAGGCGCGGGGCTGGAGGGTCTCGCGGGGCTCGCGAAAGATCATCTCGACGATGATCCGCAGATAGTAGAACGCGCCGATGGCGGCGTTCAGGGCGCCGATGACCAGCAGGAGCGTGAAGGTGTTGAAGTCGCGGCCGCGGGCCACCTCCCAGGCCGACTGGAAGATCCGGAACTTGCCCCAGAAGCCGGCCAGCGGCGGGATGCCGGCCAGGCTGAACAGGCAGAGCGTCAGGGCCAGCGCGGCGGCCGGGTGCGTCTTCATGAGGCCGGCCAGGTCGTGGATCGTCTCGACCGGCTTCTCGCGGGTGCTCAGGGCGATGATCACGCCGAAGGCGCCCAGGGTCATGAGGGCGTAGGTGGCCAGGTAGAACAGCACGCCGTCGGCGCCCAGCACGGCCTCGGTGCCGCCGGGGCCGTTGCGGAAGGCGGCGGTGATGCCGATGAGCAGGTAGCCGGCGTGGGCGATCGACGAGTACGCGAACAGCCGCTTCAGGTCGCGCTGGGCCAGGGCCACCGTGTTGCCCAGGGTCATGGTGACGGCGGCCAGGATCCAGCCGATCTGCACGGCCTTGTCGGAGGTGAAGGCGAGCCGCGAGACCTCGCCGGCGTCGGGGGCGTAGCCGAAGACGGTCGTGAGCACCCGGATCATGGCGGTGAAGCCGACGACCTTGGGCAGCCACGACAGCAGCGCGGCGATGACGGTGGGCGAGCCCTGGTAGACGTCGGGGGCGTAGAAGTGGAACGGCACGGCGGCCACGCGGAAGCCCAGGCCGGCCATGATGAAGACCAGGGCGATGAGGGCGAACTGCGGCTGCGGCAGGTTCAGGCCGCCCTTCTGCCAGTGGATCAGGTACGCCAGGCCCTTGAGGTTGCCCATGCCGGTCAGGCCGTAGAGGTACGCCATGCCGAAGAGCAGCAGGCCCGAGGCGAAGATCGACAGGAAGAAGTACTTGGTCGCCGCCTCCTGCGTGATCGCGTTGCGGCGCGGCAGGTACAGCAGCAGGTAGGTCGGCAGGCTCACCAGCTCCAGGCCCACGAACAGGAACACCAGCTCGTTGGCCGAGCAGACGACCATGGCGCCGGCGTGGAGCATGAGCAGGGCGCCGAAGAACTCGGCGGCGCGGTCCTCGGCGACCTGGTCGTGGGCCAGGGCCAGGACGATGAGGCCGGTCAGCAGTACCCCGAGCCGGCAGTAGGCCGAGAAGGTGTCGGCGGCGACGACCGAGGCGTAGACGTCGGGCCCGCCGGGCGACTGGAGGCAGAGCGCGCCCAGGGCCACCGCCAGCGCGGCGGCGGCCAGCCCGGCCCAGGTGGAGCGCGGGAGCCGCACGACGGCGCCCGCGGTCATCATGGCCGTGGCCGCGAGGATCAGCAGCACCTCGGGCAGCAGGTACACGAAGGTCTGCTTCGAGATGGCAAGCAGGTCGGTCGGCATCATCGGGCGCAGTCCTGGGCGGCGGGCAGGTTCGTGGTCGAGTGCGACGGAGGCGACGGCAACGGCGACGGGTCGGGCGTCCGATCAGGGCGTCTTCGGCTCGGCCGGCGGGGGCAATTCCGGGAAGTCCGGCGGGGCCGGCTGCGACGGCGGGGCCACCGCCGGAGCGGTCGCCGGGGCCTCGGCGGCCGCGGCCGGCGGAGCTGCC
>CAZUZD010000621.1:0-2047 GCA_964624465.1 uncultured Isosphaeraceae bacterium | reverse complement strand
CGGCGACGCCTCGGGCGACCCGGCGCTCCAGGCCTCGGCCCGGGCGCTGGCCGAGGCGACCCGCCGCGGCGAGCCGGCCGCGCAGGCGTTGCGGACGGCCTCGGGCGGGCTGCCGCCCTTGCTGCGGTGGCTGATCGTGGCCGCGCAGGACCAGGGCACGCTCACGCCCACACTCCGCCAGGCGGCCGACCTGTACCGGCGCCGGGCCTTGCGGCGGGCCGAGACGCTGCGGACGACCCTGCCGACGTTCCTGCTGCTGGGCATCGGCGGCGGGGCCGCCCTGCTCTACGCCCTGTTCCTGTTCCTGCCGTGGACGACCTTCCTCCAGGCCCTGACGAGGCCCGACGCATGAGCGCCGCCGGATCGCCGCTGGACGCGGCCACGGCCGCCGAGGTGACCCGCCAGATCGGCACGCTGGCCGGCGCCGGCCTGCCGCTGGGCCCCGGCCTGCGCGCCCTGGGCGCCGACCTGGACGACACCCGGCTGCGGCGGCTGCTCGACGCCCTGGCCGACGACCTCGACGCCGGCACCCCGCTGGCCGAGGCAATCGCCGCGCGGGGCGACGCCTTCCCGCCCTACCTCCGCGGCCTGCTCGCCGCCGGCGAGCGCTCGGGCCGGCTGCCCCAGCTGCTGGCCGAGGTGATGGCCGACCACCGCGTCGGCGACACAATCCGCCGCGGCCTCTGGCTGAACCTCTTCTACCCGGCGGCGCTGCTGCTCGGCTGCGTGTTCCTGTTCCTGGCGCTGGCGGCCACGTCGTCCGGCGGCATCGTCAGCGTCTACCGCGACTTCGGGATCAACGTGCCGGCGATCACGCAGGTGGTGCTGACGCTGATCGAGGCGCTCCAGGGGGTCGGCGTCTGGGTGCTGCTGGGCCCGCTGCTGGTGACCGTGATCCTGTTCGTCCTGGCCCGCGTCCTGTTCACCCCGGTGGAGCGATGCCGGTTCGTGAACGCGATCCCGGGCTACGGGCCGCTGAACCGCTGGATCTCGGCCGCGGAGTTCTGCCGGGTCCTGGCGCTGCTGGTCGACTCGGGCCTGCCGCTGCCCGAGGCCCTGCCCCTGGCCGGCGACTCGGCCCGCGACCCCGTGCTGGCCGAGGCGACCGGCGCCGCGGTGACCGCCATCCAGGCCGGCCGGCCGCTGACCGAGGCGCTGGCCACCGGCCGCGTGCTGCCCGAGGGTCTGGCGCCGTTCCTGAGCTGGGCCGAGTCGGGCCGGTCGCTGCCCGAGTCGCTCCGGCTGGCCGCCGGCATCTTCGAGGCCCGCGCCCAGGCGCAGGCGCGGTTCCTGGCCGTGCTGCTCCAGGCGACGACGCTGGCCGGCGTGCTCTGGTGGCTGGCGATCGCCGTGGTCGCCCTGCTCTGGCCCCTGCTCAGCCTCATCAGCAAGCTGGCCGGCTGAGCGGCCCTCGAACCGGACCCGCTGCGGAACGAACCCAACCGCCTTCGACCCGAATCGCCCGGAGCCCGACCCGCCGTGAACCCCGCACCGCCACTGCCCGACGACGAGCGGACCGCGCCGCGACCGAGCGAGCTGCGGGCGGCGCTGTATCGGTTCCGGTTGCCGATCGGCGTGCTCCTGGCCCTCAGTGCGCTGCGGCTCCTGAACGAGACCATCGGCGGCTGGAACGCGCTGGCGATCGTCGGCCTGGGCGGGTTCCTGATCGCGTTCATCCTGGGCGCCGGGAAGCTGATGCGGGCCTCGAGCGGGGCCTCGTGGCGGGTGCGGTTCGGGATGCGGCACCTGATGCTCATGGTGGTCGTGGCCGCCGTGCTGCTGCAACTGACCCGCGCCCTCGGCGTGGCGCTGCCGATGCTGATCGGGATGTCGCTGCCGCCGATCGTCGTGGTCGTGATCTACGTGACGATCCTGGGCCGCCGCACGCCCGAGCAGGACGGCCTGGTGTCGGTGCTGGCGCTGGCGGCCGACCGGGGCGCCGAGCTGGGTCCGGCGGCGGCGGCGTACGCCGGCCTCTGCAGCGAGCGCTACGGCCGCCGGATCCGCCGGCTTGCCGAGCGGCTCGACGCCGGCGCCACCCTGCCCG
>CAZUZD010000620.1:0-2055 GCA_964624465.1 uncultured Isosphaeraceae bacterium | reverse complement strand
GCCGGGGCGCAGGCGCGGGCGCGGCCGGAGTCGGCGGCGTCGCGGCCTCGGCGGGCTTCGACTCGGGTTGGTCGGACTGCGGGCCGGCGGGCAGCTCGTTCAGGCTGCGGACGCGCCCGATCGGCGGCGTGGGATCGTTCATGCGCGATACGACTCTTCGAAAGCGACCTGGGAAATCCGTCCCATCGGGCCCGCCGCGCGAGCCCGACAGCACCTGGGTCATCGGGTCCCGGAGGGGCCGGTGGGCGGACCGTCCGGGAATTGGTCCGCACAGCGGACCCTACCAGACCTGGGGAATCCGTCTCGTGGACAGCGGACCCGACACCACCGCGAGGCGAGCGATCGGGGGACCGAGGGCTGGGGTGGCTCGGGGGCGGGCCGCCGGAACTCGACCGGTCAGTATAGCGGTTCGGGGCCCTGGCGACCCTCCCGGACTGCCGGACCCGCCGGCTCAGGCCGGGTCGTCGGTCAGCTCCAGGGTGCACCAGAGGCTCGGGTCCTCGGCGATCGGGAAGTCGCGGCCCACGGTCAGGAACTGGTCGCCGCGGGTCGGGTCGGTCACCTGGTAGCAGAAGCCGAGCCGGCGGCTGGTCTCGGGGTCGAAGCCGTGCAGGACCTCGGCCGGGAAGAACAGCTCCAGGCGCCAGCCGGTCGCCGTGCGCTCGGTGCGGACCTTGACCAGCTCGGGCTTCACCTTGGGCGGGTCGGCCAGGGCGCGATTGATCGGCCGCCAGGTGATCTCGGGCTCGAGGACGTCGCCGTCGCGAGGGATCAGGATCACGCCGAAGCGGTGGCAGAACTTGGTGGCGCGGTGGACGTCGCGGGTGTCGCGGGTGTCGATCCAGAGCTGCACGCCGTCGGAGGCCTCGGGCAGCAGCGGGTCGTGGCGGATCGGGCCCGGCTTGTCGCGGACCTCGACCGTGATCCCCAGGCCGCCGGCGTTCCAGCCGGCGCGGAGCTCGGCCCAGGGCGCCCGGCCCTCCAGGCGGACGGGCTCGGGCAGGCGGCACGCCTCGGGCAGGTCCAGCAGCGGCTTCTTGCCGCGCAGGGTGGCGCGGGGGATCTCGGGCACGTGCCGGCAGGGCAGGGCCAGGCGGAACCAGAAGGTCTGGGGCAGCAGGGGGCTCGACATCGGGTCTTCAGCGGCCTCCGAGCCAGGTCACAAGATCAGGGGCGATCGGCACTCAGCCGGTGGTGCCGGGGAACCCGAACGTGCGGGTGCCGGCGCCCCGGAGTTGGTCCAGCAGGTTGACCATCTCGATGGCCGCCAGCGCCGAGTCGACGCCCTTGTTGCCGGCCTTCAGGCCCGAGCGGTTCAGCGCCTGCTCGACCGAGTCGGTCGTGAGCACGCCGAAGATCACCGGCACGCCGGTGGCCACGCTCGCCTGGAGGATGCCGGCGGCGGCCTGGCCGGCGACGTGGTCGTAGTGGCCGGTCTCGCCCCGGATCACGCAGCCCAGGCAGATGACCGCCGCGTACCGGCCCGAGTCGGCGAGCTGGCGGGCGATGATCGGGATCTCGAACGAGCCGGGCACCCAGGCCACGTCGAGCCGGTCGTCGGCCACGCCGTGGCGCCGGAACGTGTCCTGGCAGGCGGCCAGCAGCGCCTCGGTGACCAGCCCGTTGAAGCGGGCGGCCACGACCGCGAACCGGCCGGCGGGGGAGGAGAAGTCACCTTCGAAGGTCGGCATCGTCGTCGCATCCCATCAGGGTCCGGGCGGCGGCGGGCGGGGTCCCTCGGGATCTCCGCCCGTCGCCGGCGGCCGGGCCTCAGCTCAGGTTCATCGTCAGCAGGAACTCGGCGTTGGTCTTGGTCTTCTTCATGCGCCCGGTGAGCAGCTCCATCGCCTCGACCGGGTTCATGTCGTTGAGCACGCGGCGGAGGATCCACACCCGGCGCAGCTCCTCGGGGTCCATGAGGTACTCCTCGCGGCGGGTGCCCGAGCGGTTCACGTCGATGGCCGGCCAGACCCGCTTGTCGACGAGCCGGCGGTCGAGGTGCAGCTCCATGTTGCCGGTGCCCTTGAACTCCTCGAAGATCACGTCGTCCATGCG
>CAZUZD010000619.1:0-2085 GCA_964624465.1 uncultured Isosphaeraceae bacterium | reverse complement strand
GTCGGCGTCGGCCCGCTCGGTGACGCTCGCGTTCCTGGGTGAGGACCAGCAGGCGCTGCTGGAGGGTCATGCCCTCGCCTTCGCCAGGCTCGGTGGCGTGCCCGGTCGCATCCGCTATGACAACCTCACCGCGGCCGTGAGCCGGATCCTGGAGGGCAGGAGCCGGGTCGAGACCGAGCGCTTCATCGTGATGCGCTCCCACTTCGGCTTCGATTCCTTCTTCTGCGAGCCCGGCGAGCGGGGTGCCCACGAGAAGGGCGGCGTCGAGGGCGAGGTGGGCCGCTTCCGGCGACGTCACCTGGTGCCCGTGCCCCGGGTGGCGACCCTCGCCGAGCTCGACGAGCTGCTCATCGCGGCCGATCGGAAGGACGAGCGCCGCCACGTCGATGGCCGCCGCGAGACCGTGGGCCAGGCGTTCGAGGCGGAGCTTCCCCACCTGCGGCCGTTTCCCGACGAGCCGTTCGATGCCTCCCTGCCCGTGAAGGCGAAGGTGGACCGCAAGGCCCGGATCTGCGTCCGCCAGCGTTGGTACTCGGTGCCGGCCCGGCTGGTGGGCCGGCGCCTCGCGGTCCGGCTGGGTGCCCGGAGCGTGGAGGTCGTCCACGAGGGACGCGTCGTGGCCCGTCACGAGCGGGATCCCAGGAAGGGCAGCCAGACGCTGCTGCTCGATCACTATCTGGAGGTCCTCGCGCGCAAGCCGGGTGCGCTGCCGTCGTCGCTCACGCTCGCCCAGGCCCGGGAGAGCGGCGTGTTCATGAGCGCGCACGAACGGTTCTGGAAGCGGGCACGGCGGAAGCTGGGCGATGGGGCGGGCACGCGTGCGCTCATCGAGGTGCTGCTGCTCCATCGCGGGCTGCCGTTCGTCGCGGTCCACGCCGCGCTCGACACCGTGGAACGCATGGGTTCCTGCGACCCGACGCTCGTGGCCATCGAGGCCCGCCGCATCGCCGACGGCCGGGGCATGACCGCGGTCACGGTCGACCGGGGTGAGGGTCGCGGCTGGTCCCGCCCGGTGCCCGCGCTCGCGGGCTATGACGCGCTGCTGGGCGACGGGGCCGTCCGATGAGCGCATCCCTCACGGAGCAGGCGGCATCGCTCGCCATCGATGGTGCCTGCCGCAGCCTCCACCTGCCGACCATCCGGGCCCAGCACGCCGGGCTCGCCGAAGCGGCGGCCCGGGACCGCCTGACCCACCGGGCGTTCCTCGCGGAGGTCCTGGGCGCGGAGCTCGAGGAACGGGATGGCCGACGCCGGGAGCGGCGCATCGCCGAGGCCCGCTTCCCGCGCCCCAAGCGGCTCGCCGAGTTCGACCTGGCCGCTGCACCATCGATCCCGCCGGCCACGCTCGCATCCCTGGCCACCCTCGCCTGGGTGACCGCGGGCGAGCCGGTGGTCCTCATCGGGGACCCGGGCACGGGCAAGAGCCACATCCTCATCGGCCTCGGCATGGCCGCCTGCGAGGAGGGGCTGCGGGTCCGCTACGTGACCGCGGCCCAGCTGGTCAACGAGCTCGCGGAGGCGGCGGACGAGCGGCTGCTCGCACGCACCGTCGCGCGCTATGCCCGTCTGGACCTGCTGTGCCTGGACGAGCTCGGCTATGTCCATCTCGATCCCCGGGGTGCGGAGCTGCTGTTCCAGGTCATCACCGAGCGCGACGAGCGGGCGTCCATCGCCGCCGCGTCGAATCTGGGGTTCAGCGAATGGGGATCCATCTTCCCCGACGGACGGCTCGCGGCCGCGATCGTGGACCGGCTGACCTACCGGGCGCACATCATCGAGACCGGCTCCGATTCCTATCGGCTGCGGGCCACCGAGCGGGCCACGACCATGCGACGGGCGGGGAAGGACGCATGAGTCCCACGGATCCCCGTCGCGTCACGATACCCGTCACGATGGCCTGCCCGGTGTGCGGCGATCCATTCATCCCCGTCGGCCGTCGCCGGTTCTGCACGGACGCCTGCCGGGCGGCCGCCCACCGCCGGCGCCGGGCTTCGGCCCGACCGCTCGTGGTGCTCCCGGCCAGGGCGAGCCGGGTGCCCCTGACCGTCTACGGGTGCGACGGCTGCGGATCGCGCGCCGTGGGCG
>CAZUZD010000618.1:0-2096 GCA_964624465.1 uncultured Isosphaeraceae bacterium | reverse complement strand
CGCCGCCGAGCTGTCCCGCCGCTGGCCGGCCCCGGCGCCGACCCCGGCGCCGGCGGCCGTCGGCGCCACCACACCCGTCTGACCGGCCGTCCGGCCCGGAGTCCAGCCGGGTTCCGTCGGGCCATCGGCGACTCTGCCGCGATCCTCGACTGTGCCGGTTGCGAGGTTTGGCCCGCCGGGAGATTCTCCGAAATGGTCCCAATCACCCGCCGCCCCGGCCGATCCTACCTCCTGGAAACCGTGCGTCCCGGGCGAGCGGCGGAGGCGTCGTCGTCCGGTGACGGAGGGCCGCCGCGACCGCCTGTCAGCGGGCCCCGGGCCGCAACCCGCCACCAGGGCGAGCCTTCGGGCTCCCGGCTAGGGGTGAATCGGACCTCCGGGTCCGAACCAACGGCCGTCGCGGACGTATCAGCACAGGGCCCGGCGTCGTGAGGGCCCCCCGGGGCCGACGACGGTCGCCCGGTTCGCAGCGTGGGACGTGACGGCAACGACGGTCGGCTCCCGGTGGGACACCCCTCTCCGATGAAGCGCATCGCGGCCGCCCTGATCCTCGTCTCCGCCCTCGGCGTGCTCGTCAAGCTCGCCGGCAAGGGGCCCGCGCGGCCGGAGGCCGACCCGGTCGCCGTGGCCGCGCCGGCCGCCTCGACCGATGCCGCCGAGGTCGCGGCCGTGCGGGCGAAGTACCCGGCCCCGGCCGACGCCGCGCTGGTGGATCGGGTCCTGGCCCGCTACCGCCGCAACGCGCTGGCCATCGAGCGCACCGACGGCCTGCGGGGGCTGACGCTCCTGGACCGGCTCGACCTGGAGGCCCTGTACCTCTTCGAGCGGCACCCCGACGAGTTCCGCCGCCTGGCCGCCACCCTCACCGACGCCGCCGCCGCCGACCTGCTGCTGCACTGGTCGAGCTACTTCGGCCTGAAGCGCTCCGACGACGTCGATCGCCAGGTGCTCATCCGCGAGATCGGCCGCCTCGGCCCGTCGCTGCGACGGCTCGCCGGCCGCTACCCGTCGGCATTGCCCATGATCCTCGCCGAGCCCGCCGGCATGGGCGAGCTGCTGCGACGGCTCGACGACGATCCGCAGGCCGTGCAGGACGCGCTCATCGCCCTGGAGTTCGTGAGCCTGGAGCCGGGCCCCGACGATCTCCGGCGCGCCCTGGGCGTGCTGGAGCGGCACCGCACCCTGGCGCTGGACGCCTTCCGGCTCCACGGCCCCGAGGGGTTCGCGCTGGTCAGCCTTTACGGCCCGGTGCTCGCCGCGGTCGGCGACGCCCTGCCGCTGGACCAGGCGCTGATCCTGCTGCGGGTGAACACCGACGACGTCGACGAGCTGCTGCGGACCGGGTCAGCCGAGACCGTCGCCGCCCATCTGCGGCACGTGGCGGCGGCCGGGCTGGTCGAGGCCGTCGGCGGCAGCCCGCATGGCCTGAAGCTCGCCGTGCAGTTCGGCGCCGACGGCGACCGCGCCCTGCTGGCCGCCGGGGCCGATGCGGCCGACGTCGTGTTCGACCAGTACGAGGACCCGACCCTGCGGAACCAGGCCGTGCTGGCGCTGGGGCGGTACGGTCCGATGGCCGCGGCGATCCTGGCCAAGTACGCCACCGACCCTGGCTTCGCCGCGATCCTCGCCCGCGACGGCGCGGCCGTGATCCCGCCGATCGCCCGCGCCGACCTGGCCCCCGAGGTCTTGCTGACGCTCCAGCAGAAGCCCCGGCGGTCGTGGTCCGAGGCGCTGGCGAAGCAGGTGCTGGCGCTCTCCGGCGACAGCGGCCAGGCGACCATCCGGCTGATCGAGCGCGACGGCCTCTCGCGGGCCGAGTCGCTCGACGCCACCGGCGTGGCCTTCTACCAGTTCCTGCCGCTCTACGACGTCGTGCACCTGGCCGGCGTGCTCGGCCAGGGGCACGCCCCGACTCGCGGCGAGCTGACCTGGGCGCTGGTCGACGGCTGCTTCGTGGTGCTCGACGTGCTGAGCCTGACCGCCGTGCAGCCGGGGGCCGCCGTGGCGGCCGAGGCCGTGCGGGGCGAGGTGAAGGCCACCGCCCGCCCGGCTGCCCGCGCCGGCGGCCGCGAGGCGGTCGAGGCTGCGGCGCCCGG
>CAZUZD010000617.1:0-2100 GCA_964624465.1 uncultured Isosphaeraceae bacterium | reverse complement strand
CTGCCGGCCACCGTCGGCGGCCGGGCGTCAGGGCGCCCCGGGGCGCATCAGGTCCGGATCAGATGAGGAGCACGCCGAGGCTGGCCAGGGTCGTGCCCAGGACGGCCAGCGTGCCCATCAGGGCCGCGTGGTCCTCGAGCCGGCCGAGTTCGAGCCGCCGCACCAGCGTGTGGATCATCGTGAGCATGGGAGTCCGCCTTTCGCCTGGAGAGTGGGGATTTCGCGGCAACAGCACCGGAAATGGCACCAACAGACGAGGTCGGTCTGACCGCAGTGGCGGGGCTCGCGAGCGTCGAGGGCCCGGGGCGGGCGCGAGGCGGGCGTCAGGGTGGCGAGGCGCGGAACCCGGATCCACCGTGGCCAACGGACTGGACCAGCGGCCGCCCACACAGGCGGCCCAGGGCGCTGGCAAGTCGATTGGACGGGGGAGGACGGGTGGCGCGTCGCGACGCACGCACACACGGGGGGCGCCGGGAGGACGGGCGAGCGGCCAGGGGGCCGATCCGACCTCAGGCGGCGGCTCTCGGCGGGTGGAAGATGCCCGCCGGGCGGAGGATCGGCCGGGACCGCGCGTCGCGGGCGGGCCAGATCAGGGAGCCCGGGACGTCGGCGGCCGGGAGGCCGTCGGTCCAGGCCCAGGAGGAGCTGGCCGGGGCGATCGTCGCCGTCGGCACGGAAGGCAGGCCGCCGGATCCCGAGCAGCTCGGGCCCGAGCAGGGCCGGGGCTTGCCGGGGATCGGCCGTTCCGGGGTCTCGCCCGGCTCGGCCGGGGCCGGCATGGCGCCGGTGGCGATCAGGCGGTTGAAGTGCGCCGCCCCGGTCGACTCCTGCGATCGGCTGAGCCCGTCGTGGACGCAGCCGGCCTCGACGCGACGGGCCGATCCGGCCAGCGCCAGCCACAGCCCGAGCGCCACGAGCGTCAGCGACGCTCGACGCCAGGACCGTGCCGGGACTTGCCGGGAGGAGAGCCGCATCGCGCTGGAGACCCCTGGGAAGATCGAGAGGGTGCGCCACCCCGATGGCAGACGGGAATCCCGAACGGGACGGGGCGGCGGTCGATCACGATGAACGGTACAACAGGGTCCCGGTCAAAGGCAAGCGGGTTCTGATCGTTTTTCTGGAAACGACCGTGCCACGGCCCGCCGGCCGCCCGCCTCGGGGGCGATCGGCGGCGGCGTGGGCCCGGCCTCAGGCGCGGTCGCGGAGCCGGAACGAGCCGACGATCGTCTGGCCGACCGCGGTGCCGAGGCGGTCGGACATGCGGTCGTCGATGTCCCAGTGCACGCCGGCGTAGAGCCGCGAGATCGAGTCCTCGACGGCGTAGCGGTGCATCTCGGCCGAGACCTCCGGCACCAGCGCGCCGATGATCTCGGCGGCGGCGTGGCTGGTGGCGGCGTGGCCCGAGATGTACGAGGGGAAGTTGGGCGTGCTGACGACCGTGGTGAAGCCGGGCTGGCCGGTGCCGGGCACGTCGGGGGCCAGCACCTCGGCGGGGCGCTGGGTCCAGTGAATGTACTTGACCTTCCAGACGGCCAGGATGGTGTCGTACATGCCGCCGTACATGTAGGCGGCCAGCCGCGATGAGGCCAGCGGGTCGTTGCGGAGCTCGGGGCGTTCGAGCAGGCCGGCGAGCACGGGGGTCCAGACGTAGGCCGGCTGCGGCGAGTGCAGCACGCCGATGGCGGCCTGCTCGGGGGTGCGGTCGTGGACCGCGGCCATCATCTTGTCGATCTCGGCCTGGTGCTCGGGCGAGTCGTCCGCCGGCGGCGGCGGCACGGCGGCGGCGAACCGCTCGATCGAGTCCAGCAGGATCGGCCGGCCGAGGCCGGCGCGGGGCTCGAGCGGGTTCGGCAGGGTGTAGAACTGCGCGCCCCGGGGCCGGTTGGCGACCTCGGCCTCGGAGCCGTTGAAGCGGTCCTGGGAGATCCGCACGATGATCGAGCGGGCGACGAGCCGGCCCAGCCGCTGGCCGGCGAGCACGTCGTCGGGCAGGTTCAGGCCGGCGAGCACCTGCGCCGAGCCGGCCTCGACGGCGGTGGCCCGCACGCGGGCCGCCTGGCCCGGCAGCAGGTAGGCTAGCACCTCGGCGGCGGCCGTGCT
>CAZUZD010000616.1:0-2108 GCA_964624465.1 uncultured Isosphaeraceae bacterium | reverse complement strand
GAGCCCGGATCCAGAAGCCTGGACTGAGGTCCGGTGTGCCGTGGCCTGAGCGGAGCGTGGCCACGCCGACGATTCCGAGGCCCCCGGATCCGGGCTCCGCACGCGGAACCCGGGCACCCCGGTCGCCGAGGGCGCACCCGACGGAACACCGGTATGGCCGGGTGGCTCGGAGTCCGGATCCTTGGCCTCGGCCGGATGCGCCGGGTGCCGTGGCCGGGCCAGGCCAGGCCAGGTCGACGAGGCGGCAGACCACGGTCCTGGCGCCGAGGGAGCGGCGATCGCTCGAGGCGGGTTCAGGGGGTGGCGGGCTCGACGACGAGGTCGATGGCGGCGAAATGCTCGTGGTCGCTCTGGGTCTCGCGGCTCTCGACCCGGATGAGGTAGACGCCCGGGGTGTCGATCCTGAGCGTGGTGCGGCCGCCCCCCTTGCCGCCGGGTCGGAAGTCCATGTCGAAGGCCGTCTCGAGCACGACCCCCGGGCCGCCGTCGAGCGTGGGCAGGTCCTTCTGGCCGACGGCGTCGATGCGGGCGACGTAGAAGTGCAGCACGACGTCCTTGATCGTCTTGTTCGGGTACACGTTGGTGAACATGTACTGGATCTTGATCGCCTCGCCGGCGCGGGCCTTGACCACCGGCCGCGGGTTCTTGCCCGAGTCGGGCGGGGTCTGATCGACGAACGCCGTCTGGCGGTCGCCGGGGGTGGTCACGTCGAGCTGCACCTTGGCGTGCTCGGCGGCCAGGGCCCGGGCGGGAGCGATCGCGCCGGCCGCCAGCAGGGCGACGGCCAGGGAGAGGCCCAGGACGGGGGTCCGGGGGGCGAGCCGATCGGTCGTCATGCGGAGGCCTCCAGGTCGTGGGACGGAGCCAGCAAGCCGGCGCCGCCATCGTATCGCGGTCCGACCGCCCGCGGCAGGGACGGCCCGGTCGACCCCGGGGCGATCGGCCGACGGGAGTCTGTTGGTGGCAGGGGTTGTGGTGGTTGTGTCGGCGGGGAGATCTGGGGAGTTCGTCGCGGGGCTTGATCGGCCCGGGTGGGCGGGGTCGGATGGAGCCGGGGTCGCCCCGATGCCGCCGGCGCCGGGGTCCCGCCCGGCCCGAGCGACCCCGGCCCAGGAGCCCGCCCATGCCTGCCACGCTGCCCGCGATCGAGCCATCCCGCCCGCGTCGGACGTTCCCCGGGTGGGTGGCCCCGACGCTGGCCCTGGTGCTGGGCGGCCTGGCCGCCCGCGAGGCGTCGGCGCAGCCGTCCCAGGCGGCACCCGGACGGCCCGGGAGGGTGGTCCTGATCCGTCCCGCGCCGGCCCCGGCCCTGGTCCCGGTGCGCTGGGTGGCGGTCCCGGCGCGGGCTCCGGCCCCGGTCCGGGTCCGCCCGGCGCCGGCGGCGCCCCGGGTGGGGTTCAGCTACCAGGCGGGGTACGCGGCCAACGGGGTGCCGGCCTTCGGCGGGGTGCCGGCGTACGGGATGGGGGCGCCTTACGGCGGTGCGGCCGGACCCGGGTCGATGGGGCTCTGGAGCGGGCCGGCGGCCGGATACGGTTCGGGATACCCGGGTTACGGCTTCGGGTCGCCGGGCGACGGGTACCGGGGCGGCTTCCCGATCGGGCCGCCGGGGTTCCCGGCGGGGCTGCCAGGGTCCGGCCGCTCGCCGGCCTGGGCCGGGCCGTTCGGGCGCTGAGGCGATGGGAGGGCGGGTGCGATTTCCGGGCGGGTCGGCGAGAAAGGGCTCATCCCTGGGGTGGGCGGCGTCGATACAATCGGCAGAGTCGGGCCCCGGCCCGCGCCCGCTGCGCCTGCGCCCTCCGCTCCGAGGGGGCCGGGTCGGTGGGGAGGAGGAACCGAGCGATGTCGTCCCCACGGCTGCGGATGTTCCCCGACGCGACCTCGACGGCCATGGCCCGCCGGCTGGGGCTGCTGGGCGTGCTCGGCCTGGCCCTGCTCGTGCTGCCGGCCTGCGCCAATCGCCAGGCCCGCCGCGGTGCGGCGCCGCTGGACGACCCGCTGCTGGGCGTGTCCGAGCCGACGATCCCCTACTCGGCCTACCGGCCCCGGACCGCGCCCACGCCGCCGAGGCGGACCCTGAGCCTGGGCGGCTACGCCGGCTTCCGCTA
>CAZUZD010000615.1:0-2117 GCA_964624465.1 uncultured Isosphaeraceae bacterium | reverse complement strand
CAGGGCCTCGTGCGGCGCGCCCGGGATCTTGCGGGCGATGACGCCGCGGACCTTCTCCAGCTCGCGCATCAGGTGCGCCTGGGTGTGCAGCCGGCCGGCGGTGTCGACGATCAGGATGTCGACGCCGCGGGCCAGGGCGCGGTCGCAGGCGTCGTGGGCCACGCTGGCCGGGTCGGCGCCCGGGGCCCCCCGCACGATGTCGGCGCCGGCCCGCTGGGCCCAGACCTGGAGCTGGTCGGCGGCCGCGGCGCGGAAGGTGTCGCAGGCGCCCAGCAGGATCGTGTTCCCCTGGTCCTTGAGCCGCTGGGCCAGCTTGGCGATCGATGTCGTCTTGCCCGAGCCGTTGACGCCGGCGACCAGGATCACCGTCGGCTTCGTCGGCGACTTCGCCAGCGTGCCGGGGTGGGTGTCGGCGAGCAGGTCCTTGAGCTCCTGCTTCACGAACCCGACCAGGTCGGCGTCCACCGTCTTGTCGGCGTACGCCTCGCGGACCCGCTCGACGATCCGGTCGGTCGCCTTCACACCCACGTCGGCCTGGATCAGCGTGGCTTCGAGCTCGTTGATGAAGTCCTGGTCGACCTTGCGGCCGAACCAGGCGCGGACGTTGAACAGCCGCGCCGTCCGGGCCAGGCCCTTCTTGAACTTGGCGTAGAGGTCTTTCAGGCCCATGGCGGCCGGTCTTTCCTGCTGCGGGACGGGGTCGAGCGGGGGATCGGACCCGCCCGGCCGGGGCCGGGGCGGCGATCACCCGTCGCGGGGGAATACGAGGCGACGCAGGATTCTACCCGCCGTGCGCCGGCGGCGGGAATGCCAGCCGGGAGCCGGCCGCGGCGGCCCGCAGCCGCTCCAGGTCGGCCGCCGGGGTCGTCACCGCGCCGACGGCGCGGCCGGGGCGGTCGGGGGCGTGGAAGTCGGAGCCGGCGATCGGCACCAGGCCGTACTTCTCGGCCCAGGCCCGCAGCCGCAGGCCCAGCGACTTGCCGATGGCCGGGCCGGCGACCTCGATCGAGCCCAGCCCCCCCTCGATCAGCCCCCGCAGCCCCGGCTCGTTCAGGTCGCGCGGCGGGTGCGCCAGCCCGGCCACGCCGCCGGCGGTGCGCACCAGGGCGATGGCCTGCTCCCAGGGCAGCCGGGGCTTGGGCACGTCGGCCGGGCCGCCGTCGCCCAGGTAGCGGTCGAAGACCGGGCGGTGGCCCGGCACCTGGCCGGTGCGCACCAGCCAGTCGGCCAGGTGCTTGCGGCCGATGGTCGCCCTCGGATACGTCCGCCGCAGGGCCAGCAGGTCGACCGAGAGGCCGAGCTCGGCCAGGCGGGCGACCATGCGCTCGATCCGCTCGGCCCGCGCCGCGCGGAGGCCGGCCACGGCGGCGACCAGGGCGGCGTTCTCGGGGTCGAAGAAGTGGCCGAGCAGGTGCAGCTCGCGGCCGTCGCGCTCGGCGGTCAGCTCGACGCCGCTGACCAGCTCCAGGCCCAGGCGCTCGGCCTCGGGGCGGGCGACGGCCAGGGCCGAGACGGTGTCGTGGTCGGTGATCGCCAGCGCCGAGAGCTTGCGGTTGGCCGCGGCGCGCACGACCTCACCCGGCGAGCAGGCGCCGTCGGAGTGGGTCGTGTGCAGGTGCAGGTCGGCCGGGCCGATCGGATCAGCCCTCGTCGGGGGTCGGCCCGGGGGCCGGCTCGCCGGTGGCCTCGGTCGGGGCGGTCGCGCCCGCCTCGGCGGTGGCGTGGAGCCGGTCGAGGATGCCGTTGACGAACCGGCTCGACTGCGCGGTGCTGTACCGCTTGGCCAGCTCGAGCGCCTCGTTGATGGCGACCTTGCGGGGCACGTCGGGGCAGTGGAGCATCTCGAAGGCGCCGAGCCTGAGGATGTTCCGGTCGATGGCGGCCATGCGGTCGAGCCGCCAGTTCTCGGCGACCTGGCCGATCAGCTCATCGATGCCGGGCCGGCGGGCGGCCACGCCCTCGACCAGGCTGCGGGTGAACTCGACGAGCTTCGGGTCGCGGATCCGGCGCTGGATGAACTTGTCCATCTCGCTGCTGGCGACGCCCGCGTTCTGCTCCATGAGGTACAGGACCTGGAGCGCCACTTCACGCCCCTGATGGCGGTTGCCGCCCGTCGC
>CAZUZD010000614.1:0-2125 GCA_964624465.1 uncultured Isosphaeraceae bacterium | reverse complement strand
ACATCTTCTACACGCACTCGCGGCTGCTGGAGCGGTCGGCCAAGCTCGCCAACAAGTACGTGATCGTGCCCGCCGCCACCGTCGAGACCGACCCGAAGGCCCCGATCACGGAGCAGTCGGGCGTCAACGGCAAGGTGTACCTGGGCGTGCCGGGCAAGGAGGAGGCCGACCACGAGCTGAAGGCGCACCACGCCAGCGGCCACAAGGTCGCCAAGACCACCAGCTCGGGCGGGTCGCTGACCGCCTTGCCGATCATCGAGACCCTCGAGGGTGAGGTCTCGGCCTACATCCCGACGAACGTGATCTCGATCACCGACGGCCAGATCTACCTCCAGCCCGACCTGTTCTTCGCCGGCGTCCGCCCGGCCGTCGATGTCGGCATCTCGGTCAGCCGCGTGGGCGGCAAGGCCCAGACGGCGGCGATGAAGAAGGTCGCCGGCGGCCTGCGGCTCGACCTGGCTGCCTTCCGCGAGCTCGAGGCGTTCGCCCAGCTCGGCACCGAGCTCGACAAGGCGACCCAGCTCCAACTCGACCGCGGCTACCGCATGGTCGAGCTCCTGAAGCAGCCGCAGTACCGGCCGATGTACTTCGTCGACCAGGTCATGAGCATCTTCGCCGGCGCCGAGGGCTTCCTGGACGACATCCCCAACAAGGAAGTCTCCAGGTTCGAGGAGGAGTTCCTCCGCTACATGCGTGAGGAGCGCAAGGAGGTCTGGGACCAGCTCGACCGTGGCAAGAAGCTCACGGACGACCTGGCCAAGGTGCTCCGCTCGGCGCTGACCGAGTTCAAGGCCCGGTTCCGCGCGACCTCCGCCCCCCGGGTTGCCGGCGCCGCGATCTGAGCCGGCCGCGTCGACCGTGATGTCCGGCGACAGCGGTGCGGGGCGCCCCCGGGTGGGGCCCCCGCCCGGGTCTCCGGTGACCGACGAACTCGCCCGTCCGACCCGTCCTCCAGCCAGGTAGTTCCATGGCCAAAGCGCGAGCGATCATCAAGCGCCGCAAGTCGGTCCAGAACATCAAGAAGATCACGCGCACGATGGAGCTGATCGCCACGGCGCGGTTCAAGAAGGCGCTGGATCGCGCGGTCGAGGCGGAGGCCTACACCCGCAAGATCGCCGAGATCGTCGCCGACCTGGGCCGGGAGTCGGGCTCGGTCTCGCACCCGCTGCTGGAGGTGCGTGACACGGTCAAGAAGTCGCTGCTGCTGGTCATCACCAGCAACCGTGGCCTGGCCGGCGGCTACAACGGCAACGCCCTGCGGCTGTCGATGCGAGCGATCCAGGATGGCGACGCGGAGGGCACGCCCCGCTCGCTGGAGGTCTCCGGCAAGCGCGGAATCGCCTACTTCCGATTCCGCCGGATCAAGCCCGACGTCGTCTACACGCAGTTCGAGGACAAGCCGCAGTTCGCCGAGGTCGAGGCCCTGGCCGATCGGTACATCCAGATGTACCAGTCGGGCGAGATCGACCGCCTCGACGTGGTCTTCACGCGGTTCATCAGCACCGCTCGGCAGGAGCCGCTGCTCCAGACCCTGCTGCCGATGTCGGCCGCCCAGGTCGGCGAGCTCGGCACCTCGGTCCGACGCGCCGGGGCGGCCGCCGACGCGGTCGGGGCCAAGAAGACGGCCCGGGTCGCCTACGAATTCCTGCCCGACGCCCGCGCGATCCTCGAAGAGATCGTGCCGGTGTCGTTCAAGGTCCGGCTGTTCAAGTGCTTCCTCGACGCGGCCGTGAGCGAGCAGATCGCCCGCATGGTCGCGATGAAGGGGGCCACCGAGAACGCCGACGACATGATCAAGACCCTGACGCGGCTCTACAATCGGGCCCGTCAGTCGCAGATCACCCGCGAACTGGCCGAGATCATCGGCGGCGCCGCGGCCCTGGAATGATCCGACCGCCCCGTTGCCGTGCGCCGGTCGACCGCCGATTTCATCTCACGCATTCCCTTCCACGCGAGGATCTGCATATGGCCACTGCCACCGCGACGGGCCGGATCGCCCAGGTGATCGGCTCGACCTTCGACGTCGAGTTCCCCGAGGGGGAACTTCCCGAGATCTACAACGCCCTGGTCATCGACAAGGAGGTCAAGGGCGTCCAGATCCGGCTGACCGGCGAGGTGCAGCAGC
>CAZUZD010000613.1:0-2138 GCA_964624465.1 uncultured Isosphaeraceae bacterium | reverse complement strand
GGCTCTTCGTGAGGGACCCCCGGCTGGCCACCGCCGCCGGTGCCGCCAGGGCCCAGATCGTCGCCGCCGGCGACCGACCGGGTCGGCGGGCCCTGGCCGACCTGGCCCCGATCGCCGCCGGCCCTGACTGGCGGCTGGTGCGGCTCGACCCGGCCGACGGCCCCCTCGACCTCGACACCCTCGAGCTGGCGTTTCCGGACCCGCCGGCCACTGTCCGCGCCCCGTCGCCGTCGGCCCGGCGCTGAGCCGTTCCGGGCGTCCGGGGAAACGATTCAACCCGGATGGTCGTCACGGTCGATACAGATGTTGATACCGGTCTGGTCGGACCCCGGACCGGGGGACCCTCTGCCCCCCCCTGCGAGTCGTGCCCATGCCCTCCACGGCCTCCCCGACCGTGACCGCGACCGCGACGGCGCCCCGACGGGTCGGTGACGCGGTCGCCATCGCCGGCGACTACCAGTACCGGGCCCTGACGCGAGGCCCCCGGGTCCAGCGGTTCTGGCACGACACCAAGCTCTGGCTGGTGCGGCAGTACCTGCGGCCCTCGGCCGGCGACCGGGTGCTCGACGTCGGGTGCGGCTCGGGCGTGGTGGCGGCGGCCATCGCCAGGGCGCCGGTGGCGTCGTGCCTGGGGCTGGACGGCAACCCCGAGGCGATCGCCTTCGCCCGCCAGCAATTCCCCGACGCCAACCTGAGCTTCGCGCAGACGCTGGTCGACGAGCTGGACCTGCCCGACGGGTCGTTCGACGCCGCCTGCTGCTTCGAGCTGATCGAGCACATCTACCCCGACCAGGGCCGCGCCCTGCTCCGCTCGCTGGCCAGGCTGGTGCGCCCCGGCGGCCGGCTGCTGGTGACGACCCCGAACTACCGCAGCGCCTGGCCGGTCATCGAGTGGGCCCTGGACCGCTCGGGCCGGGCGCCGAAGCTCGCCGACGACCAGCACGTGGCCTTCTACACCCACGGCCGGCTCCGGGCGGCGTGGGCCGACTCGGGCTGGGTCGCCGAGCGGCAGGCAACCTGCTGCACCGTGGCCCCCTGGCTGGCGGCGGTGAGCCGCCCGCTGGCGCGTCGGGTGCGGGCCGCCGAGGCGCGGGTGCCCTTCGGCACGATCCTGGTGCACCTGCTGCGGAGGCCCGAGCGATGACCACCCCCGACCGCACGCCGGCCCGCGAGGTCGAGCTGAGCGTGATCATCCCCATGCTCGACGAGCGCGGGAACCTGGGCCCGCTCGTCGATCGGATCGCCGCGGCGCTCGGGCCGGGGGCCGACTACGAGGTGCTGTTCGTCGACGACGGGTCGACGGATGACTCGGTGGCGGTCGCGTCTGCCCTGGCGGCGGCCGACCCGAGGGTGCGGGTGCTGGCGCTGGCCCGCAACTTCGGCAAGGAGCCGGCCATGCTCGCCGGCTACGACCACGCCCGCGGCCGTGCCGTGGTCGTGCTCGACGCCGACGGCCAGCAGCCGCCCGAGCTGTTCCCCAGCCTGCTCGACCTCTGGCGCTCGGGCTACGACGTGGTGCACGCCGTCCGCACCGACACCCTGGCCCAGCCCGGCGTCCGCAAGCTCTGCTCGGCGGCCTTCTACCGGGTGCTCGACCGCATGGTCGGCGTGCCCGTGGTGCCGAACACCGCCGACTTCCGGCTCATGGACCGCGCCGTGGTCGACGCCGTCCGGGGCTGCCGCGAGCGGCACCGGTTCAACCGGGCCCTGGTCGCCTGGTCGGGGTACGCGCAGGTCTGCGTGCCGTACGTCGCGGCCGAGCGGCACTCGGGCCAGACCAAGTGGAGCTACCGCGGCCTGCTGCGGTACGCCATGGACGGCGTGCTCTCGTTCAGCATCCGCCCGCTGCGGCTCATCGGCCTCTCGGGCGGCCTGCTCAGCCTCCTGAGCTTCGTCTACCTGGCGCTGGTCGCGATCCTCCGCGTCACCCGGCCCGAGCTGGCGGGGGCCGACACCGGCTACACCAGCCTGATCGGCGCCGTGGCGCTGCTGGGCGGCTCGCAATTGCTGAGCGTCTGGCTGCTGGGCGAGTACATCGGCCGGATCTACGAGCAGGTCAAGGAGCGGCCGCCGTACGTGCTCCGCGACGTGGCCGGCCGCGGCGACCGGCCGGCCCTGCCGGCGGGCCCGGCCCGCCT
>CAZUZD010000612.1:0-2193 GCA_964624465.1 uncultured Isosphaeraceae bacterium | reverse complement strand
CGCTCTCTGCGATGGGCGACAAGCTCGCGACCGTCGCCGAGGGCATGGCGAGCGAGACGTTCGCCGTCCCGCCCAAGACCCCCTTCGAGCAGTGGGACGCCGCCAGCTACCTGATCCGCACCGGCCAGACCGACCAGGCGGTGCCGTACCTGGAGGCCTTCCTGAAGGCGAACCCGGACGACGAGACCCTGATCCAGATCCGCGAGGAGTCTGGCCTCGGCTCGATCCTGGCCCTCCAGGATGACCCCCGCACCCGGCCGGTCGTCGAGCCGCTGCTGAAGCGGGTCGCCGCCGCCCTCCGCCGCCGGGCCAACGATCCGCAGCGGCTGGCGGCCGAGCTGGACCGCTTCAGCACCGGCACGCCCGCCGAGCAGGATTATGCCGTCGACCAGGTGCGCCAGGCCGGCTCCAACGCGATCCCGGCGGTCGTGAAGCGGCTGGCGAGTCCGGACCTGAGCCCCGAGGACCGGGCGCTGTTCGTCCGGAACCTGGGCCGGCTCGACTCCCGCGCCGTGCCCGCCCTGATCGCCGCCCTGGACGCCCCGAACCCCCGGGTCGCGGCCGACGCCGCCACCGCCCTGGCCAGCATCGGCGACCGCCGGGCCCTGATGCCGCTGACCTACCACGCCGCGCGGCCCACCAGCGATCCGGTCGCCCGCCAGGCGGCCGTCGAGGCCCTGGCCCGGCTCAACCCCCAGCCCGCCGGCGCCCGGCCGGCCAACCCGTCGCAGCGGCTGGCCGAGCAGGCGCTCAGCTACCACCGCCACGCCGTGCGGTTCCCCGCCGACTCCGTCGAGCTCTGGTCGTGGAAGGGCGACGCGCCGGCGCCGACCGTGGTGCCGAAGGCCGTGGCCGAGGCGACCCTGGCGGCGCGGCGGGCCCAGGAGGCCGTCGAGCTCGACCCGTCGAACCGGGCCGCGCTGGTCGCCCAGCACAGCATCGCCCTCGACGCGGCCGCCCGCCGCGGCGGCCCCGCGTTCCCGGCGCAGGACCCCTCGGGCGCCTATCAGGCCGCGCTGGCGGCCGGCCCCGACGTGCTCCGGGACGTGCTCCGCAACGCGATCGCCGACGGCCACCCCGAGGTCGCCGCCGTCGCCACCCGGGGCCTGGCCCAGGTCGCCGGCCCGGCCCGCGCGGCGCTGGTGCAGCCGACGCTCGTCGAGACCCTCGACGCCCCCGACCGCCGCGTGCAGCTGGCGGCGGCCCGCGCCCTGGTCGAGCTCGATCCGAAGGGGTCGTTCCCGGGCGCCAGCCGGGTGGTGCCGGTGCTGAGCCGGTTCGCCGCCACCCGCCCGGTGGCGCGGCCGATCGTCGTCGACGGCAACCTGGCGCACCTCGGCAACGCCGCCGGGGCGCTCCGGGCGCTGGGCTACGACCCGATGACCTGCGGCGACGGCCAGGAGGCGTTCCGGCTCGCCACCGAGTCGGCCGATGTCGAGTTCATCCTGCTCGACCCGATCGGCCTGCAAGGCCCCTGGGACTGGACCGACACCCTGGCCAACCTGCGGGCCGACTCCCGGACCAGGGGCATCCCGGTCTTCGTCACCGGGGCGCTCGGGCTGGAGGACCGCATCGGCCTGGCGCTGCTCGACCAGCCCAACACGGCCTTCCTGGTCGCCCCGGTCGACCCGGTGCTGCTGCAGCGGGCCCTGGAGCGGGAGCTGCCGCGGCTGGGGGCCAACGTGCTGAGCCCGGCCGAGCGGTCGGACCTGGCCCAGCAGGCCTCGGCGCTGCTGGCCAGGATCGCCGGCCAGCCGGGCAGCCCGTTCGCCGCCGACCTGCCGGGGGCCGAGCCGACCCTGTCGGCCGCCCTGAACCTGCCCGGCCTGGAGGCCTCGTCGGCCGCCGCGCTGGCCGACGTGCCCTCCGGGGCCGCCCAGCAGCAGCTCGCCGAGGCGGTGCTCGACACCAGCCGCCCGATGGCGTTCCGCCGGGCCGTCGGCGGCCACCTCGCGGAGAGCATCCGGCGGTTCGGCCCGCTGGTGGGGGCCACCCTGGAGCGCCAGCTGCTGTCGGCCTCCCGCACCGAGGCCGACCCGGCGCTGCGGCCGGTGCTGGGCCAGGTCGTCGACATCCTGCGGCCCGACCCGCGCGGGGCCACCCGACGGAACGTCCCCCCCGGCCCCACGACCGGCCCGGTCTTCCTCAACACTCCCGCCCCGGTCGCCGTTCCCGCCGCGAGCCCGGCCCCGG
>CAZUZD010000611.1:0-2195 GCA_964624465.1 uncultured Isosphaeraceae bacterium | reverse complement strand
GTGGGTGCGGCCCTGCTGCTGCCCGCCGTGCAGTCGGCCCGCGACGCCGCCCGCCGCGCCGCCGGCCTGCCCCCGATGGCCCCGATGGCCGGCCCCGCTGGCTTCCCGGGCGCCCCTGGCGGCCCCGGTAGTCCCCCGGGCGCCCCGGCCGGCCCTGGTGGCGGAGCCCCCGCCGCCGAGCGGCCCTGATCGAGGTCCGAGGGCCCGCCCCGACGGCGGGGCGGGCCCGCCTCCCGATGCCTTGCCCGTCCGTCGTGGGCGGCCGCCCGAGGTCCGAGCGGTCGCCGGGTCCCCTCGCTGGAGACGCCGCCATGCAGTTCGTCCCCGAGATCTCGGCACGGCTGGAGAACAAGCCGGGTCGCCTCGCGAAGATCTGTGCCGCGCTGGCCCACGAGAAGGTGAACATCCGCGCCCTGGCTGTCATGGACAGCGGGCCCCGCAGCGTGCTCCGGCTGGTCGTCGACCAGCTCGAACCGACCCGCGCCGTGCTCAGCGCCCTGGGCGTGGAGTTCGAGGTCCGGGACGTCCTGGCCGTCGAGCTGGAGAACCGCCCCGGGGCCCTGACCCGCCTGCTGGAGCGCCTCAACGACGAGCACATCAACATCGAGTACGCCTACAGCTCCGGCGGCTCGACCCCCGGCAAGGCCCTGGCGCTGTTCCACACCTCGAACCCGAAGCGGGCCCTGGAGGTCCTCAACGACCTGATGCACGCCAATGGGCCAGGGCACTCGCCGCACCGCCGCCCCCTGCACGCCCGCTGAGCCCCGAGCCGACCCGGTCAGTGCGACCGTCGCAGCCGGCCGCAGATGGCCCAGACCCGCGCGCGGCGACACCCGTCCCGCGCGCGGGCCCTCCCCCCTCCGGATGGATCGACCGAGCCCCCATGTCCGCGCCCGAGCCGTACCACGACCCCCTGTCCGGTTCCCCCGACGCCTTCGGGGCCGACCCGGTGGCCCTGGCCCGGCTGCACATCGTCCTGGTCGAACCGGAGATCGGCGGCAACGCCGGGGCGATCGGCCGCACCTGCGTGGCGGCCGGGGCCATGCTCTGGATGGTCCGGCCCCTCGGCTTCCTGCTCGGCGAGCGGCACCGCCGCCGCGCCGGGCTCGACTACTGGGAGCACCTGACCTGGCGCGCCGTCGACGGCTTCGACCAGATCGAGGCGCTCTTCGGCCCCGACCGCCTCTGGCTCTTCAGCACGAAGGCCGAACGCCCCCACACGGCCGCCCGGTTCCGCCCCGGCGACGCCCTGGTCTTCGGCGCCGAGAGCCGGGGGCTGCCCGAGCGCGTGCTGGCGGCCCACGCCGGCCGCTGCGTGCGGATCCCCATGCGCGCCGAGGCCCGGAGCCTGAACATCTCCAGCTCGGTCGCCGTCGGGCTCTACGAGGCCGTCCGCCAGCTTGACGGCCCCCCCGCCGGCCCCTGAGGCGCGCGGCTCCAGCCCCTGGCCACCGGACTCCGGCGGGCTGCGGCCGGGCAAATCCTGGCTTAAAAAAAAGGCGTCCCCGACACTCCGGTCGGGGACGCCTCAAGCTCGTGCCACACGGGCGGGATCGAACCCCACCAGTCCCGGGCGCAGGGCGACCGGGATCCGCAAGAGCCGGAGGAGGTCCCACATCATGCGGGGCCCGCCCACAACCAGAGCGGCGTGCGCATATCGGCCGGGGGGCGACAGCGTCGCCATCCGACCGCGGTCAAAGGCCGATCTCCGACCGACATTCCGTGTCGGACATTGGAGAAACAGACCTTTCCATTCAGGGGATCGGAGGAGCGGAACGCGAACTGGACGAGAGGGGAGTGTGGCAGTGCCCCGGGACGGGGCGAGGACCACGTCGACCATTCGCTGCGGAAGGGATCCGGCGGGCGGCGACCGTCGCGAGGACCGCGGCGGCATCACCCTCAGGACGGGTCCGAAAATACGGCCATCCGGCCGGTGCGTCAACACCTCTCTGCCGACTTTTTCGCCCCGCAATCCCGGGGCTTCTGTCGGAGGCTCGCCCCCTCCCGCACCCCGCTCCACCCCGCAAAACTACCCCAACTCCCCGACCCCCGCCATCGTCCGACCGGCCCGACCCGGCCCCGGGCGCAGCCACCGCCCCAGGATCAACCGATTTCCGATGATTCGCAATCGAGAACATGATGATCTGACGTCAGCCTCGCCGGCCCGGCCGCGCGACCCGCCGATCCCGCCCGCC
>CAZUZD010000610.1:0-2201 GCA_964624465.1 uncultured Isosphaeraceae bacterium | reverse complement strand
TCCCGGGGCTCAGCGCCGGCTCCAGCCGCGGACCCGATCGGCCAGCCGCTGGCGCCAGCGGCGGCCGCCGGCGACGGCGGGGTTCGGCGGCCCGTAGCCGGGCGACTCGACCGCCTTGGGCGCCACGGCCAGCACCGCCGGACAGGTGCCCCAGGCGCATTCCTCGTGGGTGAGCCAGGCCCCCCAGCCCTCGGGCCCGGGCGCGCGCTCGTCGACCCGCACCAGGGGGCCGGCCTGCCGGGTCACGCCGGCCGCGTCGACGCTCAGGTGGGCGTTCGTCCAGAGCGTGTTGCCCGACCCGGGCGCCGCACTCGACCAGGCCGCCCGGTTGAAGGCCAGGCCCACCCCCGGCCCGACGCGGTTGTCGACCACGACCACCGGCGCCTCGGGCGTGCCCGCGCCATCGACGTTCACCCCGAACTGGGTCCAGGCGATCGTGTTCGCGAAGATCCGCCCCCCGCGGACCCGCCACGTCAGCGGGCCGGGGCTGGCTGGGCCGGCCGGATCGGGGTGGGCCGGGCCGTACGGTCGGGTGCCGACCTGGATGCCGAAGGGCGCCATGCGGACGGGGGTCCGCGTCCCCGGGACGACCGCGCCGGCGGCGTTGCCCTCGAGCTGGTTGTGATGCACGAGCAGGGTCGTGCGCGGGTCGAGCCGGGTGCCGTCGCCGAACGAGCCCTCGCCGTAGAGCAGGAGCATCGCCCCCCAGTTCATGTTCCGCACCTGCACGATCCGGTTCCGCGCCACCTCGCCGGTCATCACCCGGCCCGCCCAGGGGCGCAGCACCAGGCCCAGGTTCGAAGGGTCGTAGATCAGGTTGTCCACGACCTGCACGTCCCGGACGTCGCCCCGCACGCACTGGATCTCCAGGCTGTTGCTGGCCAGCGTGCTGCCCAGGTGCCCGGGCGCGTGGGGGCCGACCGGCACGTCGCCGTGGCGGTGGAACACGTTGCCGATCAGCCGGAGGCCGGGGCAGTCGGCGAAGAGGTTGGCGTAGGGGTCGTTGCCCCGCACGCAGCCATCCGTCGAGAGGCAGTGCCGCACGCACAGGTTGCGGCAGCGGCGGGCGTGCAGGTTCGTGCAGTTGAACTGGTCGCAGGTCGCGCCGGTGCCGGCCGCCTCGCAGCGCTCCCGCGCGTTGCCGTCGAGGATCAGGTGATGGAGTTCGACCCCCTCCAGGTCAGGCCCCGGCTCGTCGGTCTCCGGCCCCGGCGGCCCCAGGCACAGCAGGCCCAGGTCCTGGTCGGCGTGGGGCCAGACCGAGCCGAACCGCAGCTCGGGGCCGGCCCGCAGGCAGGCATACGGACCCGGGTCGAACGAGCCGTCGTCGGCCAGCCGGATCGGTGCCCGCGATTGCTCGTGCCCCCGGGTCGTCAGCGTCAGGGGCCGGCGAATCCAGAGCGGGCGCCCGACCCGGTACACCCCCGCCGGCAACGCCAGCGTCGCCCCGGGCGCCGCCCCGTCGATCCAGGCCTGCAGCGCCTCGGTCGCGTCGACCTGGCCGCTGGCATCGGCCTGCCGACCCGGGCCCAGGGCCACCCATCGAAACGTCTGACTCGACTCCATGTCGGGCATGATACCGCAATCGCCAGCGGTGGCCAGACCGCTCGCCGCCGAAGGGGAACCTGGACCGCAAACCGCTCCAGGCTCACGACCGGGGCGACCCCGGGGACGCCCTCCGCCGGCACCGGCCGTCGCGGGGAGGACCCTGGCAGCACCCTGGGCCGCGGGCTGGCCCCAGGGCGAGCGACCGACGGCGAGGCCCGAAGCCCACTCGCCGCAAACCGAGAACCGGATTTGACTTACCACCAGGAACCCCGGACCTCCCGGGCGGGTCCCGCAGGCGGGGGCCGGACCGAAATCGGGGCGGTTTTTGAGTGACAGATGTCCAGTATTCGGGTATCCTGAGACTCCGCGAGACTGGCCAGGGCCGTGGGGAGTCGGGAGCGGATCGGGGCCGGTGGTCTGCGGTCCCGGGCCGCGGGAACTCGCTTCGCGGCGGGGCCGGGCGTGGGGGAGGGGTTTGCCCATGGACATGGAGTTGCCGGACGAGCTGAGGCCGGTGGGGCCGGGGCGGTACGAGGGGTGGCTGAGCCTGCCCTGGGGGCAGCAGGTACCGGCGGAGATCCTGATCGCGGCGCGGGGCGGCTGGTCGGAGCGGCCCGAGGCCCGCGACGCGGCCTGGACGGCGCTGGCCGTGG
>CAZUZD010000609.1:0-2217 GCA_964624465.1 uncultured Isosphaeraceae bacterium | reverse complement strand
CGCCGAGGCCCGCCGCCGCGCCGCCGACCGCGACCGGCGCCGCCGCCAGGGGCTGCGGGTGACGCGACCGGCGGCCTGAGGGCGCGGGGAAGTCGGCGGGCGGGCGAAACCGACGGCCGGGGCCGCTGGTATCCTTGTCGGTTCCGGCACGGACCGATACCGTGTCAGATGTGCCGCTCACAGATGGGCCGGGACTCCCCCGGCCCCCTGCCGATCCGGCCTCGCCGTCCTTCAGGAGGTTCCGTTCCCATGATGTCCAGCGTTCTCGGCCTGATCCTGGCCGCGGCCAGCCTCGGCCAGCAGGCCCCGGCCCTGGAGGCCGCCTGGCTCAAGGCCGTCCCGGCCGACATCGACGCCGTGATCCACGTCCGCAACGCCGGCGGCACCCGCGACGACCTGCTCAAGATGGTCCGGGCCATGAGCCCGACGGTCGCCGACCAGGTCGAGCCGATGCTCAACGGCGCCTACGAGCAGATGGCCGCCCAGGCTCCCAAGGAGCTGGTCGACGGCCCGGTGCTCGCCCTGGTCCGCCTGCCGCAGGCCGACGCCCCCGGCGGCATGCCCCCGCTGGCCGTGCTCGCCGCCGTCAAGGACGTGCCGGCGCTGGTCAAGCTGATCACCCGCTCCGACGCCCCCAAGAGCGAGCCCCAGACCGGCGGCTTCGTGAAGTACCAGGGCGAGGGCGAGGACCTGTTCGTCTACGAGGGGGACGGCTTCGTCGCCTTCGCGCCCAACGCCGACATCGTCAAGGCGATCGCCGCCAAGCCCTCGGCCACCCTCGACGCCAAGCTCTCCGCCCCCCAGAAGCAGCAGCTCCTCGGCGGCGACCTGGGCACCTACGTCAACCTGGCCAACGTCCAGGCCCAGTACGGTGAGCAGATCGAGCAGGCCAAGGACGCCCTGATGGGCCTCCTCGACCAGGCGGGCGGCCAGATGCAGGCCGGCCAGCTCGAGCAGGCCAAGCAGGTCTACGGTGCCCTGTTCGAGGCCATCAAGGAGGGCGACGCCCTCGCCGTGAACCTCGACTTCTCGGCCGAGTCGCTCAAGCTCTCCGGCCTGGCCACCCCCAAGGCCGGCACCGCCGCCGCCAAGCGGCTGGCCACGGCCAAGGTCTCCGACGCCGCCAAGCTCGCCGGCCTGCCCGGCGACGGCCTGCTCTACACCTACCTGAACATCGACCCGGAGAGCGTCGCCGCCCTCCAGAGCCTCGGCGGCGGCGGCTTCGGCCCGGCCCCCGACAGCCCCGAGGCCAAGAAGGCGATCGAGGCCCTCAAGGCCGCCGGCCGGTCCGAGAACTACTCGGTCATGAGCTTCAACGGCAGCATGAACGTCTCGGGCCTGAGCTACCCGGCCGACGCCAAGGCCATGGTCGCCGCCATGGTCACCGGCGCCGAGGGGGGCAAGAGCTCGCCGATGGTCAAGGCCGTCAAGGTCACCAAGGACGCCAAGACCTACAAGGGCATCGCCTTCAGCAGCTCGGCCGTGACGATCGACCTGGAGAAGCTCGCCGAGGCCCAGGCCGGCAACCCGGCCGCGGCCGACGCCGTCAAGAAGATGTTCGGCGGCGACACCCTCACCACCTGGTACGGCACCGACGGCAAGGCCGTGCTCTCCGTGGTCGCCCCGACCTGGGAGGCCGCCCAGCCGAAGCTCGACGTGCTCCTGAGCGGCACCGGCGGCATCGGCGGCGACGCCGGCTTCAAGGCCGCCCGCGGCCAGCTCCCCGAGCAGGTCAGCGCCCTGATGCTGGTCAACGCCCAGCAGGTGGTCAAGAGCCTCGCCGGCCTGATCGGCACCTTCACCGGCGGCGAGATTCCGGTGCCGGCCGACATGCCCAAGGAGCCGGCCTACTTCGGCGGCTCGCTGGCCGGCAGCCCCGCCGGCACCCGCTTCGACTTCGTCCTGCCCAGCCGGGTCGGCCCGGTGCTCGAAAAGGGCCTCGCCCCGATGATCATGAGCCTCCAGGGCCAGATCAACCAGTGAGCTGAGCCCCGCGGCGCAGCACTCGCAAACCGAACGGGGGCCGGCCATCGCCACGCGCGACGGCCGGCCCCCGGTTCGTTCCGCCACGAACCAGCCCCGGTCGTCAGGCGGCCGGCGGCAGGTCCAGCTCGATCCAGGTCGGCGCGTGGTCGCTGGTCTTCTCCAGGGCCCGCACCTCGCGGTCCACCCCGGCGGCCGTCAGCCGCGGGACCAGGTCGGGGCTCAGCAGCAGGT
>CAZUZD010000608.1:0-2239 GCA_964624465.1 uncultured Isosphaeraceae bacterium | reverse complement strand
GGGGCACCCGCACCCCGGGACCGTGGTGGGGGGGGGGGGCCCCACTGTGTTGGCGGCGGCGGGCTGGGGCCGCGCCCCGGGTCGTGGTGGCCACGCCCCGCAGCGGCACCGAGCGGTCGAGGCCCAGCCCGGCGCCGGGGGCCCCCTTGTGCGGTGCCCGCAGGCCCAGGAGGCCGGAGCCGCCCGCGGCCGGATCGGGCGCGGGCACGGTGACGGTGGAGCGCACCAGGCCGTCCAGCACGATCGGAAGCCGTTCGAGCAGCGTGAACTCGAAGGCGTCGCCGTCGAGCACCAGGCTCTCGACCAGCAGGGTGGAGTGGAACGTGTCGTCGGTGTAGAGGCCGTCGTCGGGCAGCGGCAGCACAAAGACCTCCGTCGTGTCGTTGCGCCCGGTGCGCCGCAGCACCACCACCCCGCGCTCCTGGTCGGAGAGGCCCTGGATGTCGGAGATCACGAAATGCTCCCCCTGGCCGGCGGGGGCATCGAAGCTCTGCGGCTGGGCGATCAGCGGGCCGAAGACGGAGTAGCGGCGCCCGTGGGTCTTGAGGTACTCCGAGGCCGCCGCCGGGCTGCTGGCGTGCAGGGCCAGGCTGGTGTCCTGCGCCGGCTGGAGCGTGACGCGGTCGCCGGGCCGCAGCAGGATCTGGCCGGCGCGGTCGCGCTGGACCATGACCAGCGGGAAGTGGTAGAGGATCGCGCCGCCGGCGCCGGGGGCCTCGCGGCGGAGGGTGACGAACTCGTCGGTGCGGTTCAACGCGTGGGTGCCGCCGAACGTCGGGCGGGTGCGGCCCTGCGCGGCGGCCAGGTCGGGCGCCGGCTCGCCGGCCCCCAGGTCGCCGAGGGCGAAGCCGCCGCAGCGCTCGACGGCATCGGCCAGGGTCAGCCCCGCGCCCGGCACGGGCAGCGCCTGCGGCGCCTTCACGTCGCCGGCGACGGTCACCTGCCCGAGGATCAGGTCGCCGGCCGTCGGCGCGACCGTGATCCCCGCCGGCCCGCGGGCGGGGTGCTGCAACGGCAGGACGTGGCAGCCGCAGAGCCCCAGGCCCAGCAGCGCCAGCAGCACCGCCCGTGAGACCCCAAGGCCTGGCCGGGTTCCCTGCCCCCCCATCGCTCGCCTCCACTGGCCTCGCAGCATCAGACCTCGACCCCCAGCCGGGCGGCGACCAGGAACATGTGGCAGGCCGCCGCGGCGCCGTCCTCCAGCAGGTGGTGCAGCACGCCCACCACCTCGGCCCCGCCGCCGGCCAGGCGTCGGATCACCACCGCGCCGCTGTCGCCGGGCTGGCTGAACGGCGTGCCGTCGGTGCTCCGGACCGTGAACTGGTTGCGATACGTCACGCCGCTGCTGGACCGGAACGACTTGTTGATGCCGACCACCACGCCCGTCGTCCGCCCGGTCACCGCGCCGAGCTTCTCGACCGGCTCGCCCAGCAGCAGCGTCACCTGGCCCTCGCCCGGCCGGATCACCAGCGGGCCGGTCAGCGGCGGGCTCACGGGCAGGCCGCCGGCGAACGGCCGGGCCGCGTCGGGCTCGATCAGCACGCAGTCGAGCAGGCCGCCGACCGATCGGGTGATCGGGCTCGACCGGCCGATCGCGCGGGTGCCGCCCGGCGGGATCGCCCCGCCGCCCGGCGGCTGCACCACGACGGCCGCCGCGCCGGCGGGGATCAGGTGCCCGGCCGTCAGGTAGTGGGGCGCGCCGCCGGCGCGGACGACGAGGCCCAGGGTCCCGAAGTTGCCCGGCGTCGCCTCGGCGGCGATGCCGGCGCCGGCGACCACGGGGTCCACGTAGCGGCTGGCCGGGTCGGAGGCCTGCGAGGCCTCGAAGGTCCCTTGCTGCACGTCGATCGGCACGCCATCCAGTTCCAGCGGGAGGGCCCGCAGCTTCGAGAGCTCGGCGGCCGGGATCTTGCGGGCCACGTTCACGACGATGCAGACCTCGGACGTCGTCTCGAACTCGCGGGCCGGCAGGTCGGGCCCGGCCTCGGCCGCCGCGCCCCGGCTCGCGCCCGGCTTGCGGCGGTGCCGCAGGCCCACGCCCACGCCGGTCACGCCCTTGCGCCGGAGGAGCGGCTCGCGGTACTTCTCCAGCACGGCCGCCGCGCGCTCGACATCCTCGGGCCGCACCGCGATGGCGCGCCGGGCCGCCGACGGGGCCAGCGGCGCCTCGGCGGGCACCGGCTCCGGCTTCGGGTCGCGATCGGTCGGCCTGGCTCGGGCCATCAGCGCACCTCCAGCC
>CAZUZD010000607.1:0-2253 GCA_964624465.1 uncultured Isosphaeraceae bacterium | reverse complement strand
GTCGCGGATCAGGCCCGCCAGCGGTTTATCGACCCGGGCGCACGAGCGGGTGTGGTTCTTCTGGAGCTCGGTGTGTGAGTCCCACTCGCCGTAGTCGCTCAGGTACACCAGCGTGAACCGCACCCCGCGCTCGGCCAGCCGGCGGGCGGCGAGCAGCCGGCGGCCGTAGACGGCCGTCTCCTCGCGGTCGATGCCGTAAAGGGCCTGCGTCTCGGCCGGCTCGGTGGCCAGGTCGAGCGCCTCGGGCACGGCCGTCTGCATGCGGAAGGCGAGCTCGTACGCCTTGATCCGGGCGCGGAGCTGGGCGTCGTCGGGGTAGGTGACGGCCGAGAGCCGGTTCAGGTCGCGGATCAGACCGTACTGCTCGGCCTGTTCGTCGGCGGCGATGCCCTTCAGCCGGCTCCCGAACGGCAGCGGATTGCCGGGGTCGAGGGCCAGCTCGACGCCGCCATACTGGGGACCCAGGTAGTCCGCGGCGAAGTTCTCCTTCACCCGGGTGTCCTTGGCCTGACCCAGGAAGACGAACTGCGGCAGGTTCTCGTTGAGCGTGCCCAGGCCGTAGTGCAGCCACGAGCCGATGACCGGCTGCTTCTCGTCGAGCTTGTGCCGGCCGTGGTGGAACTGGAACTCGGCGGCGTGGTCGTTGTCGGTGGTGTACATCGAGCGGACGAACGCCAGGTCATCGACGCAGCCGGCCAGGTTCGGCCACCAGTCGCTGATCTCGAACCCGGACTGCCCCGCCTGCCGGAACCCGACCTGCATCGGGAAGATCTTGGCATAGGGCCTCGGGCCACCCACCACGTCGCGCGACCGCTCGGCGAACAGCGGCGACTTCAGCGGGTTCGGATAGGGCGTCTCGTCGTACGTCTTACCCGCGTACTTCGTGAGCGCCGGCTTGGGGTCCCACGTCTCCATGTGGCTGACGCCGCCGGAGAGGAAGACCCAGATCACGCTCTTCGTCTTCGGCGCGAAGTGCGGCCGGCCGTCGGGCGGGGTCCAGACCAGCTCATGATCGTCGGCACGCACCTGACCGTCGCGCGCGAGCATCGAGCCCAGGGCCAGGCCAGTCACACCCCAGCCGATATCGGCCAGAAACGTCCGGCGCCGGATGCGACCGCAGGGGGGTCCGTCGGGTCGTGACATGGGTCGTTTCGCCCTCCCCGTTCGGTCAGTGGACGGTCAGGAAATCGTTGTGGTTGAAGAGGGCCAGCACCAGGTCGCGCCGGGCCCGCTCGGGCCCGTCGGGCGTGGCGCCGGAGCGTCCGGTGGCGCGGTCGAGGTAGGCGCGGCAGACGGCCGTTTCGTCGGCGGTGGGATCGCGTGCCAGCACCGTCTCGAAGGCGGCGTCCAGGAATGCGCTGACCCGCGCCCCGGGATCGGCGGATCCGCCGTCCGTCTCGGCCCAGAGCCGGCGCTCCAGGGTAGTGGCCAGGTCGAGGAGCATGGCGTTGTTGGTCAGGGCCAGGGCCTGCTGGGGGATGACCGAGGTGGAGCGCCGGTAGGCGTCGCAGGCGTCGGCGGCGTCGAACAGCTCCAGGAACGGCATGCGGGCCTCGCCGTGGTGGCTGAAGTACAGGCTCCGGCGCCGCCGGGTGAGCCCCTGGGCCAGGTCGATCTCGGGCCCGCCCGCGGTCAGGTCGAGCTGGCCGGCGACGTGCAGCAGGCCGTCCCGCACGGCCTCGGCCTCCAGCCGCTGCGTCGGAAAGTGCCAGAGCGCCACGTTGGCCGAATCGCTCGCGCGGGACGGATGCTCGGGGTCGGGAGTGCTGGACTGCATCCGGTAGGCGCTGCTGGTGACGATGAGCCGGTGCAGCCGCTTCATCGACCACGGCGTGGCGCCCGGATCGCCGGGCCGCTGGAGCTCGGCCGCGAGCCAGTCGAGCAGGGCCGGATGGGACGGCGGGGCCCCGTTGCGGCCGAGGTCCTGCGGGGTCGCGACCAGGGGCACCCCGAAGTGCCAGCGCCAGAGGTGGTTGGCCGCGACGCGGGCCGTCAGCGGGTTGGTGTCGGCGGTGATCCAGCGGGCCAGCGCGCTGCGACGGCCGCTGCTGAGCCCGGGGTACGACGGACTCAGCGGCGTGTACGTACCGGCCGGCGGGCTGGCGAGCGCCGCGAGGCTCGCCGCCTGGGCCTTCTTCGCCGCCTCGACCCGCTTCTGAGCCTCCGCACGGGCGGGATCGGCGGTCGCCGCGGGGCGGGCCCGTTGCGCCCGCGCCCGGTCGACCGCCGCGCGATCGGTGGCGGCCCGCGTCT
>CAZUZD010000606.1:0-2262 GCA_964624465.1 uncultured Isosphaeraceae bacterium | reverse complement strand
CGCGGTTGAACAGCTCCAGCGAGAGGAAGCCGTCGAAGCCGCCCTGGCGCAGGGTGCGGAGCGTCTCGGCCAGGGGGGCGACACCGTCGCCGGGGTAGACGCGGTCGGCGTCGTTGATCGTCTCGCGCGGGGGGGCGGCGGGGTAGTCGTTCATGTGGAAGACGGGCATCGCCAGGCCATCGACCAGGTGCAGGCCGCCGAAGCCGGAGCCGCCCTTGTGGAGGTGGTAGATGTCGGCCAGGATGCAGGCCTGGGGGTGCTCGGCCTCGATGGCCACGAACGCGGCCTCGCTCAGGCGGCTCAGGGTCTTCGAGAAGCCCCAGACCTCCAGCTCGGGCTGCACGCCCAGCTCGGCCCCCAGCTCGCAGAGGGCGCGATAACGCTCGCCGAGGCGGCGGAGGTCGACGCCGGTGACATCGGTCAGCCCCAGCGGCGGCGCGGCGATCCGCTGGCCGCCGATGGCCTTGACCATCGTCATCACCCGCCGGGCCTCCTCGAGCGCCTTGCGGCGGCGGTCGGCGTCGTCGACGCACCACTCGAAGAACCCGATCGAGCTGGGGACCACCAGGCCGAGGTCGGCGATCTTCTTGCCCAGGTCGGCCAGCGAACCGCCGGCCTCGACGTGTGCGTCCAGCTCGCGGGTCCAGGGCTCGATGGCGTCGTAGCCGACCTTCGCGGCGATCTCGACCTCCTGCGCCAGCGGGACCTTCTGACCCTGGATCGTGCTGGTGTTGAGGCTGAGGCGGAACGGTCGGTCGCCGCCGGCCGGTCGCCGCGGCGGGTCCTCGGCGGCCCTCGCCCCGCGACCGCCCAGCGCCAGGCCACCCAGCCCGGCCGCGCCCCCCCCCCCCCGCCCGGCGCGACGATTCGACTCCACGCTCACGGCACCACCCCCCGACACCCCGGCAATTCGACCCGATCCCCCGGCGCCGGGGGACGTTCGGCCCGATCGTAGAGCAATCGCGCGGAGGCCACCAGCCCCGCCCCGGGCCCGGAACGGCCGGATCGTGGGACGCGAAACCCTCGATCCGTGCTGGCGGGCGGGCGTCCGGGATGTTAAAGAAGAGTTGGTCCAACCCCGCCCCCCAGGCCGTCCCGCGCCCCGATCCGGCCCTCGCCCACCCCCTGGGCCCCTCCCCAAGGGCCGATCCCGAAGCGGCCGGCACCTGCTCCCAGCCCCATGAGGCCCGCATGCGGTCGATCCCCCGGATCGTGACGGTGCTCGGCGCACTCTGGCTCGCACCGGCCCCCGGCTCCCCGCTCGCCAGGGCCGAGGACCCGGCCGCCGACCGCGCGGCGCTGGAGTTCTTCGAGGCCAGGGTCCGGCCGATCCTGGTCGACCAGTGCGTCTCGTGCCACGGGCCCGAGAAGCAGAAGGCCGGCCTGCGGCTCGACACCGCCGCCGGCCTGCGCCAGGGGGGCGACTCGGGCCCGGCCGTGATGGCCGGCGACCCCGACCAGAGCCCGCTCATCGAGGCCGTCCGCTACCACGGCGAGCCCCGCATGCCCCCCCGCGGCAAGCTGCCCGACGCCCAGATCGCCGCGCTGGCCGACTGGGTCAAGCGTGGCGCCCACTGGCCGGAGCCGCCCCCGACCCAGGGCACCGACCCCGCCGCCGCCAGCCCGGCCGCCGCGGTCACCGCGCGGGCCAGCGACCTCTGGAGCCTCCAGCCGGTCGTCGCCCCGCCCCTGCCCGTGGTCCGCGAGGCTGGCTGGGTCCAGACCCCCGTCGACCAATTCATCCTGGCCCGCCTCGAGGCCGCCGGCCTGGCGCCCGCGCCAACGGCCGACCGCCGCACCCTGATCCGCCGCCTGAGCTTCGACCTGACCGGCCTGCCGCCGTCGCCCGAGGCCGTGCAGGCGTTCCTCACCGACTCGGCGCCCGACGCCTACGAGCGGCTGGTCGACCGGCTGCTGGCCAGCCCCGCCTACGGCGAGCGCTGGGGGCGGCACTGGCTAGATTTGGCCCGCTACGGCGAGGACCAGGCGCACTCCTTCGAGCCCCGGCTCTATCCCAGCGGCTTCCGCTACCGCGACTGGGTGATCGCCGCTCTCAACAGCGACATGCCCTACGACCGGTTCCTGACCGAGCAGCTCGCCGGCGACCTGCTCGACGAGCCCGGCCGCGCCGAGCGCCTGCCCGCGCTCGGGTTCGCCGCCTGCGGGCCGGTCTACTACGGCGACGCCAAGGGGTTCGACCAGATCGACGACCGGCTCGACACCCTCGCCCGCGGCGTGCTGGGGCTCACGATTGCCTGCGCC
>CAZUZD010000605.1:0-2264 GCA_964624465.1 uncultured Isosphaeraceae bacterium | reverse complement strand
GCCCGGAGTTCCATGCACTGGCGGCCGCGGTGGGCTGGTGGGGGGGGAGTCCGGCCCCGGCGGCGGTCGGCCCGGTCGGTCGGGCGGGGGGCCCGGTCGGTCGGGGCCGGCCGGGTCGGGGCCGGTCCAGCTCAGCTCAGGCGCGTGTCGTCAATGCGGGAACTCCTCGGGCTTGGGTTCCTTGAGGTGCTGCCAGCCCTCGCCGCTCAGGGCCTTGAGGAAGGCGACCAGGTCGGCCTTCTCCTGCTTCGTCAGGAACAGCGGCTGGATCTTCTCGCTGAGGGTCGGGTTCTTGATGCCGCCCTTGTCGTAGTGCTCGACGACCTGCTCCAGGGTGGTCAGGCTGCCGTCGTGCATGTAGGGCCCGGAGTGCTCGACCTCGCGGAGCGTCGGGGTCTTGAACGCCCCCTTGTCCGACTCGCGGCCGGTGACCTTGTAGCGGCCCAGGTCGGGCACCGGCTGGTCCATGCCGATGCCGATGTTCATGTAGGACTCGTCGGAGAAGTTGAACCCGAGGTGGCAGGCGTCGCACTCGGCCTTCTTGAAGAAGACGTCCTTGCCGCGCACCTGGGCCTCGGTCAGCGCCGCGGTGTCGCCGGCCTGGTAGCGGTCGTAGGGGGAGTTGCCCGAGAGCACGGTGCGTTCGAAGGTGGCGATGGCCTGGGCGACGCGGTCGAGGTTGATCGTGCGGTCGCCGAACGCCTTCTCGAAGCGGTCGTGGTAGCCCTGGACCTGCTGGATCCGCCGCAGCACCGCCTCGTGGGCCGCGTTGGCGTCGCGGTCGCTGGTCATCTCCAGCGGGTTGGCCAGCGGACCCTTGGCCTGCTCTTCGAGGCTGCGGGCGCGACCGTCCCAGAACTGGAGCAGGGCGTAGGCGCGGTTGATGACCGTGGGGGCGTTGCGGCCGCCGCGCTGCTTGCTGATGCCGGTCGAGACCGGCGCCTGGTCGGTGAACGCCTTGGCCGGCTCGTGGCAGCTGGCGCACGAGACGCTGGCGTCGGAGCTCAGCCGCTTGTCGAAGTACAGCAGCCGACCCAGGTCGGCCTTGGCCGGCGAGTACGGGTTGTCCTCGGGCCAGAAGATCGGCGGCAGGCCCAGCGGCGGGGTCGGCTCGCCGGTGGTGGCCGCCGGCTCCTGAGCCCGGGCCGACCCGGCCGGCACCGCTCGCAGCGCCAGGCCCGAGCCGGCCACCAGGCCGGTCGCCAGGGCGCATCGCACCAGGATCGTTCGCGTCACGGCAGGGACCTCTGGACGGGCCCGGTTCGGTTCGGTCCGGACCGGGCAGGGGGGCGGGCGGAGGGGGTCAGTCGGACTCAGGCGGCGGCAGGGCCCCGGTCGGCGCGGTGGGCGCCGACCGGGGCGGGACCGGCCGGGCCGGTCACTGCTTGAGGAAGCCCTGCACGTACAGGACCTTCTGGCCCTGGACCTCGGAGGCGGTGCCGGTGACCTCGATGACGTAGGCCATCTGGTCGATGAGCTTCTCGCGGAGGGTCGTCAGGCCGTCCCGGCGCGGATTGTGCTCCTCGGCGATCAGGGTGTAGAGCGCCCCGTCCTGCGCCAGCAGGCCGATCGGCTCGCCGTTCTTGGCGCACTTCTGGCCGCAGTCGCGGTGCTTGTCGCCGTGCTTGCCGACCTGGAGGTAGCACGAGAGGTCGACGACCTCGCCGACGACGGTCTTGGCCTCGCCCTTGAGGGTCTTGCCCTCGATGGCGCTGGTGACCGTCGTCACGCTCCAGGGCTGCTTGTCGGTGACCTTCTTGCCGATGGCCTCGGCCGGCTTGCCGTACTCGCCCTTGGTGGGCTTGGACCACTCGGGGAACAGGATGCCGCTCTGGCTGACGAAGGCCAGCGAGGCGGTGACGAGCACGCCGGCGGCGGCGAGCCAGGCGGGGGACGTGAGGCGGGGCCGGGTCATGGGCGTGGACTCCTGGCTGGACCTGACGGGGAGGGCGGCGGCGCGGGCCGCGCCGCGCGCGGGCGTTGGGCCCGGTCGGGCGATGCATGTCGGTTTACCCGACCGACCGACCGGCGGCAAGGGCCGTGCCGCCGGGGGGATTCCGGTCCGGCCGCCGATCGCCTACCATGCGCAGGGTCCGATCCCTTGCCGCCGACGCCGACGGCGGGCGGCCCGGGACGTCGCGACGGGGAGTCGACCGGGTCATGGTGCCACTGAGGCCCGAGGCGCTGGAGCACCTGGCCGAGCGGCTCGGCCTGGCCGAGGAGCCCGGCCTGCTGGCGCTGCGGCACGCGCTGCGGTTCGGCCG
>CAZUZD010000604.1:0-2272 GCA_964624465.1 uncultured Isosphaeraceae bacterium | reverse complement strand
CCGGGCCTGGCGCCGATCGGCCCCGCCCGGGTCCAGGCCGGCCCGATCGAGGCGGCTCCCGGTTCTGAGGCCGACGCCGAGGCGGCCCCGCTGCCCGGTCCGCAGGGCTCGGAGCTGCTCTCCGACGCGACCCCGCTCGACGAGCGGCTGCTGGCCGATCTGGTCGACCGGATCCTGGGCCAGGTCGATGGCGAGTCCGAGCCCGAGGGCGAGCAGGCGGGCCTGGTGCCGACGCTGATGCTCACCTCAGCTGCGCTGGCCGGGGCCGAGGCCGTGCGCCGCTGGCAGTCGCGCCGCAGCACCCTGCGGCCGGTCTCCGCCTGGACCCCGCGCGGCCCGTCGCGCAGCCGGCTGGTCTGAGCCGGAGCTGGCCGGACCGGGCCGGGTCAGGAACGTCCGGGACCACGACGGAGCACGCCATGAGCCTGGAGATGACCGAGAGCTGGTTGACCCGCCTGAATGCCGGCGACGAGGCGGCCGTCGAGCGGCTCTTCCTGGTGTACGAGCCGTATCTGCGCATGGTCGTGCGCCGGCGGCTGAGCGCCGGGCTGCGGCAGAAGGTGGACTCGGCCGACATCGTGCAGTCGGTCTTCGCCGACGTGGTGGTCGGGGTCCGCGACGGCGGCTGGCAGTTCCACAACCGGGCGCAGCTGCTGGGCCTGCTGCGGCGGATCGCGTCGCGGCGGCTGGGCGACCGCTACGAGAAGCACCGCAAGGCCCTCACCCACGAGCGCCCGCTCGGCGGCCTGACCAGCGCCGACCAGCCCCGGGCCCACGAGCCGCAGCCCAGCCAGGTGGCGCAGGGGCGCGAGTTCTGGGAGCGGGTGCTGCGCGCCTGCCCGCCCGAGCACGAGCAGATCGTGCGGCTGCGGCTGGCCGGGCTGCGGCTGGGCGAGATCGCCACCCGCACCGGCCTGCACGAGGGCAGCGTGCGCCGGATCCTCTACGAGCTGGCCCGCCGGCTGGCGATCGCCCGCGGCAAGGCCGACGAGCCCGCCGGGCCCGAGGCATGAGCCTCCAGGCCACCTCGTCCTCGGACGGTGGCTGGCTCAGCCGCCAGGTCGCGCTGCTGGCCGAGGCCTGGGGGCGCGGCCAGCCGTTGACGGCCGCCGAGCTGATCGCCGACCGGCCTGACCTCGACGCCGAGGACGCCATCCGGCTGATCTACGAGGAGGTCTGCCTGCGGCGCGAGGCGGGCCTGCCCGTCGACTCGGCCGAGGTCGTCGCCCGCTATCCCCGCTACCGCGAGGGCCTCCAGGCGCTGCTGGAGTGCGACCGGCTGCTGCGGCCCTCGGGCGCCCCGGTCACGTTCCCCGAGGCCGGCGAGGCGCTCGGGCCGTTCCAGCTCCTGGCCGAGCTCGGCCGCGGCGCCGCCGGCCGCACCTTCCTGGCCACCGACCCGACCCTGGCCGACCGCCCGGTGGTCGTGAAGGTCATCCCCGACGACCAGGAGGAGCACCTGGCGCTGGCCAGGCTGCGGCACACGCACATCGTGCCGCTGTTCTCCGAGCACAGCCTGCGCGACCGCGGCCTGCGATTGCTCTGCATGCCCGACCTCGGCGGCACCAGCCTGGCCGCCGTGCTCGCCGACCTGGACTCCACCCCGATCGCCCGCCGCACCGGGCGGTTGCTCGTCGCGGCCGTCGACCGCGCCCCCCGGCCCCCGGACGACGACGCGCGGGCGCTCGACGGCCCCGATCGCCGCAGCCTCCAGGAGGCGTCCTATGAGCAGGCGATCGTCTGGATCTGCGGCTGCCTGGCCGACGCCCTGCACTACGCGCACGCCCGCGGCCTGGTGCACATGGACGTCAAGCCCTCGAACGTGCTGCTGACGGCCGACGGCCAGCCCATGCTCCTGGACTTCCACCTGGCGCGCCGGCCGATCGACGCCGGCGACCTGGTGCTCGACCGGCTCGGGGGCACCCCCGGCTGGATGTCGCCCGAGCAGCACGCGGCGATGCTGGCGGTGCTCGCCGCCGAGCCGGTGCCGGGGGCTGTCGACGGCCGCAGCGACCTGTACGCCCTCGGGCTCCTGCTGGCCGAGGCCCTGGGACTGCCCCGCGACCGCGACCGCGACGCCGCGCGGCCGGCCTGGGTGGGCGTGGGCCTGCACGACATGGTCCGCCGCTGCCTGGCCCCCGACCCCCGCGACCGCTACCCCGACGCCGCCGCGCTGGCCGAGGACCTCCGCCGCCACCTGCACGACCGCCCCCTGGCCGGCGTGCGGAACCGCAGCCTCGCCGAGCGCTGGCGGAAGTGGCGCCGGCGGCAC
>CAZUZD010000603.1:0-2277 GCA_964624465.1 uncultured Isosphaeraceae bacterium | reverse complement strand
GGCATCGCTCGCCTGGCCCTCGGCCGTGGCCGCGAGCAGCACGCGGCGGCTCTGGCCGCCGAGCAGTCCGAGCACGGCCAGGGCCGCGCCGCAGAGGGCGACCGAGCCGGGCACGAACGTCATCGGCAGGGCGCTCGGCCAGCCCTCGGGCGGGGTCCGGGGGGCCACCGAGGCGGTGGCCAGGCTGCCCAGGGCGGCCACGGCGATCCCGAGCACCAGGGCGGTCGAGCCACGGCGGTTGGCGAACTCGCCCATGACGGCGAACAGGCCGCCCACCGCGATGAACAGGCCGCACAGCAGCAAGGCGGCCGTCAGGACGTACCCCGGCATCGTGCCGAACGCTCCCCAGGCCCAGCCGCGGGTGCCGGCCGCCCAGGCCAGCAGGCCCACGCCCAGCAGCGGCAGGCCCAGCACAAACGGGGCGAACGCGGCGCCGTAGCTCACGTCGGTGCGATAGGTGGCCGACAGGTAGTAGCCCAGCGCCAGCAACCCCAGGCCGAGGGCGAGGGTGAAGGCGGCGTAGCTGGAGACGATCGTCAGCACGTGCACCGTGAGCCAGTAGTTGTCGCGGAGCACGGGCGTGAGCGACTTGATGTTGGCGTCGAGCAGCGGCACGTTCGCGGCCAGGATCGTGCCCAGGAGCGCCATGCCGGTGGCGGCGATCGCCGCGAACTTGCGGCGGTAGATCAGCTCCAGCACCAGGCCGAGCACGGCGGCCACAGCCGCGACCCAGATGACCGTCTCGTACATGTTCGTCACCGGCGCCCAGCCGGAGATCCGCACCCGGAGGTAAAATCCGTAGATCTCCAGCGCGATGCCGGCCACGAAAAGCGCCATACCCAGGCCGTAGCTCAGCCGGGCCCAGCGGCCGGTGGCGCCCAGGCTCACCAGCAGCAGCACCAATCCGGCGCCATAGGCGATCGGGGCCTGGGAGAACGGGGCGAAGCGGTTGAAGTGCGTCTCGCGGGCCATCGCGTCGGCCGGCGGGTAGATGACCGGGTTGGTCTGCTCGCCAAGCCCACGGGCCGCAGCGACCAGCCCGGCGGCGGCCGGCTGGCTGGCCACGCCCGGCGCCGAACGCTCGGCGGTCTCGAAGCCCTGGTACGCCTGCCGGAACGCCTCGACCTTGTCGCGGGCGATGCCGGCGCGGTCGAGCGTGTCGAGGTCGGTGTCGAGCAGCAGCCGCACGGGCAGCCAGGCCGACTTGTCGCGGAGCCACTTGGCATAACCCTGATCGAACTTCGGGTCCTGGCCAGGCGGCAGCTGCTTGCCCTCGGCGATGTCGTCGAGGAACGCCGACGGCGACCGGATGTCGGCCAAGTAGGTGGCCAGGGTCGCGAACACATCGTGATCGAAGTTGTTCAGGCCCTGGTAGTGCTTGTTCCGGTCCTCGGCCTTGGCCAGGCCCTCGACGATCTGCCGGGTGTAGTCGAGGTACTTGGCATCAAAGGGGCGCGGGATGGCGAGGATCTCGGCGTGGCGGTCTCCCTCGGTGTTCCGGTCGCGGAACGCCTGGAAGGTCATGAGCCGCCGGCCCATCTCCAGCACCCGCTTCTCCCGCGGCGTGGGCTCGAAGGTCTGGCCCTCGCGCCGCGCCTGCTGGATCTGGAGCACGAGGCGGTTGTACCAGTCGAGGAACGCGACGTCGGTCTGATCGCCGACGGTCACACGCGCCGCTTCGAGGTCGCCCGGGGCGATCCACTTGCGTCCCTCTTCCAGCTTCTCGGCCCAGCCGGCGAGCAACTCGCGCGCCGGCAGGCTCAAGGTCGTGTCGGCCAGCAGGGCCTTGAGATCCCCCTCGGAGACCTCGGCGGCGGCTGCCAGCTTCTCGATCGCCGCCTTGTCGGCGGGCTTCGTGTCTGGCAGGGCGGCGACCCGGGTCAGCTCGTCCTTGATGGCGGCGCTCAGCAGCTCGCGCTTCAGCCCGCGGTACTCGAACAGGTCGACGAGGATGAGCTCCTGGCCATTCCAGAACTCGGGCCGCAGGGGCCAGTCGACGAGTGCCGACAGTGCCGTCCAGGTGGCGTCTGTCGGAGCACCTTCGGCTTTCAGGCCGAGCCGGTTGCGGAGGGCCGTGTCGGCGCCGAAGAGCTTGAGCTGCTCGCGGCCATAGATCTCCTTGAGCTTCAGCCGGGCGAAGGTGTCGATCGGCTTGACGCGCGATCCCTCATCCTCGACGTGGAGCACCGGCAGGTCGGCCAGGGTCCGGAACCCCTCGCCGTCTCCCGCCTTCCGCGGGCTGGCGGCCGAGGCCGCGGCCGCGGGGGTCGACGGGGC
>CAZUZD010000602.1:0-2288 GCA_964624465.1 uncultured Isosphaeraceae bacterium | reverse complement strand
CATGCCGGGGGTCAGTTCGACCTTCTGGCCGGCGTCCGCCGGCGCCGCCGGGGCGCCGCCGCAGCCGGCCAGTCCGCCCAGGGTCACCGCAACGCCCAGGGCCAGCGCCGCTCGGGTCGTCGATCGTGTCGCGCTCATGGTCCTCGCACCTCACAGGTCCATCGGATCGGGCCAGGCTCGCCGGGCCGGCGCCGCGGCCGGCCGGGCCGCCGGGCCACCGCGCGGGGGCGGGGACCCGGCAGCCGGCGCGGGCGCGTCAGTAGGCGTCGGCGCTGATGATCTCGCCGCCGTTGCGGGTGCCCAGGGCCCACCAGGTCTGGGTGTTGATCGTGTCCTTGACGAAGCGGACGCTGCCGTCGGCGAACGACTGGTTCACGCCGCCGGGATGGTTGCTCGACGGCGGGATCGCGTTCATCACCGAGCCCCAGGTCTCGGTGTTGCCGTCGTTGCTGGCGACGCACTGCACCGTGTTCGGCGGCATGAAGTGGTTGTAGGCGCACCAGATCAGGCACGAGCCCGGGTTGCCGCCGATCCAGTACAGGCCGTTGCCCGCCGGCAGGCCGCTGCCCTTGGAGAGCGCCGAGCCGGGGACCGCCTTGCAGGCGTTGACAAACGCCATCGCCGACTCGCCGCCGGCCGCGCCCTGGTCGAGGTTGTTGGCCAGGCCCACGTCCCAGCCGTAACCGCGCTTGGCGTTGGGGTGCGAGCGGGGCACCGGCGCGTTCGGGCCGTTGCCGACGAGCTTCTCGCTGAACAGCGCCGTGTTCGAGGTGCCGTCGGTGAAGGCCTGGAACCCGAAGGTGCCGCAGTTGCTGTTCTCGGGCGCGCCGACCAGGCCGTTGCCGTCGGAGCGCAGCGGCACGATGGCGCCGGTCCACATCGCGAAGTTCGGCGGGCCGCCGACGTTGGCGTGGTAGCTCCGCATGGTGCGGCCCTGCGAGGGCTGCCCCACGCTCTCCGACGGGCAGAGCAGCGTGGCCACCTGCGAGTTCATCACCGTGGCGTTCTGGGGCGATCCGATCGAGCCGTAGGCGAAGTTCAGCGCGTTGTAGAGCACGCCGCCCTCGATCTGCGGCAGGGTGGCGCTCGACCAGTTCAGGGGCCAGGGGTCGAAGTAGACCGCCCCCCAGGCGGCGTTGCCGCCGTTCTGCACCAGCGGCGGCATGGCGTTGTTCTGATCGTGATAGGAATGGATCGAGAGCGTGAGCTGCTTGAGGTTATTCGTGCACTGCGCCCGGCGAGCGGCCTCGCGGGCGCTCTGCACCGCGGGCAGCAGCAGGGAGATCAGGACGCCGATGATGGCGATGACCACCAGCAGCTCGATCAGGGTGAATCCCGGTCGCTTCAACCGTCGCATGCGCCCTCCCTTCGGCGGCCGGGGTCGGGGCCCCGCGCCGCGATGATGCCTGGCGTTCGGACGTCCACGGCCGCCGCCGCGCCCGGCTCGACCCCGGCGCGGACCGCGGCCCCACCGCGACGGCCGATTGGGACGGCCGTCGCGAGCGATCCGGCGACCGGGGCCGCGGCGCGCACCCCGATCGGGGCGGTCCCGGCCCCGCCGGTCCGCCGCGGTCACAGCCTCGATCCTGCTCGTTGACCGCCGCGCGCCACCGGGCCCGGCCGTGACGCGGCCGTCCCCCCGGCGCAGCGCCAGGGACCGGCCGCACGGCCAGCGGCCGCGCCCGAGCCTCGCAACGACGATCGCCTCGACCCCTCGCACCGGCAGGCAAGACCGGCTCCGCGCCATCGCCTCGGAGGGCGGTGTGATGTGACGCGGAACCAGCGGGCGCGATTCTACTGGCACCCCGACCGATTGCAATGCCATGATGTCGGCAATTTCAGGACTCCTAGATCTTTCGTTTTTTCGTTGGCCTCGATGCGACCCGGCCCGTCGTGACGGGGGTGCGGCCTGGCCCAGGCCGCCGCCACGGTCCCGGGAGGCGGGGGTCGATCAGCGGCGGTCGGATCGACGACACAGGGGATGTCGATCCAGCCCGAGCGCGGCCCCGGCCGGGCCCGCGCCCCGACGGCCGACGGGCCGCCCACGAACCACAACCCCGAGGAGCCGGACCCATGCCGCATCCCACTCCCGACGACGCCGCGCCGCCCCGACCGCCGTCCGCCGCGCCCACCACCGCGACGGCCCCCCCGCCCCGGCTCGGGCCGGCGCTGGCGGCGGCCGTGATCGCCGGTGGTCTGGCCTGGGGCATCGGCGAGACGCGGCTGGTGACGCCGGCGGCGGCGCAGAGCGAGGTGAACTTCTTCGGCTCGGGGGTGATGGTGCCGAC
>CAZUZD010000601.1:0-2306 GCA_964624465.1 uncultured Isosphaeraceae bacterium | reverse complement strand
CGGCCTGCGAGGTCTCCGCCATCCGCCCCGTCTCGACCGTCTGCCCGTCGCGGAGCACCGTGAAGTCGTCGGCGATCCGGCCCAGCTCCTCCAGGAAGTGGCTGATGTAGACGACCGCCAGCCCCCGCGCCCGGAGCCGCTCGATGACCGCGAACAGCCGCTCGGCGTCTCGCTCGGTCAGGGCGCTGGTCGGCTCGTCGAAGACGATCACCCGCGCCTCCGAGGCCAGGGCGCGGGCCACCTCGACGAGCTGCTGGCCGGCGACGCTCAGCTCGCCGGCGATCGCCTCGGGCCGGATGTCCGGGTGGTCCAGCTCGCGGAGCGCCTCGGTCGCGATCCGGCGGTGCTCCGCCCCCTGGACCATCCCGAAGCGCGTCCGCTCCCGCCCCAGCAGCACGTTGGCCTCGACCGTCAGGTGCGGGGCGATCGTCAGCTCCTGGTAGATCATGGCCACGCCCAGCCGCTGCGCCTCGCGCGGGCTGCGCGGGGCGAACGGCCGGCCGTCGAGGGTCATCTCGCCCGCGTCGGGAGCGTGCGCGCCGCTGAGCACCTTCATGAGCGTGCTCTTGCCCGCCCCGTTTTCCCCGATCAGCGCGTGCACGGCCCCGGCACGCAGGGTCAGATCGACCCCCGTCAGGGCCCGCACTGCGCCGAACGACTTCACGACCCCGCGCATCGTCAGCAGCGCGGGGGCCTCGTTGCCGCCGGAACTCACTGCGACCCCGTCGGCTTCTCGGCCGCCGGGGCAGGGGGGGCCGCCGTCGTTGCGCCACCCTGCGACAGCAAGCCGGCGTCCTTCAGGGCCCGCAGCATGCCCACCGTGCTCGACTCGTTCGGGCAGAAGATCCCGTCGACCTGCCCCTTGTACTGCTGCACCAGCCGCTGCGCCACCTGCTGCGCCGAGTCGGGCGTCGCCCCGGCGTACTGGTTGTCCGAGAGGTACGTGATCTTCGGGTACTTCGCGATCGCGTCGGTGAACCCCTTCTCGCGGGCCTCGGTCGCCTCGCTGTTGACGTCATACCGCAGCAGGATGATCTTCCCCTCGCCGCCCAGCAGCTCGGCCAGCCGCTCGCCGGCGAGCTGACCACCATGATAGTTGTCCGTCGCCACGTAGCTGACCGGCTTCTGCGCCCCGGCGGCGAGGCCCGAGTCCATGACGACCACCGGGATGCCCGCCGCGATCGCGTCGTCGACCGGCCGCACCAGCGCCTGGGCGTCCAACGGCGCGACCACGATCCCGTCGACCTTCGCCGTGATCGCCTTCTCGATCAGCGCCACCTGATCGGCCTTGTCCCGCTCCGTGGGGGGGGAGAGCCACACCAGCTCCACGTTGCCGAGCGCCTCGGCGGCCTTGCGGGCCCCGAAGTGCACCGCCTGCCAGTGCAGGTGCGTGTTCCCCTTGGGCATCACCAGGATGCGGTACTTCTTCTGCTTGGTGCCGCTGAGGTTCGTGTCCTCGCTCGGCGGCGTGCGCGGGGGCTCCAGCCGGGCGGCCACCTCGGGGTCGCTCATGTTCTGTGGGGTCACCAGCAGCTCGCCCGTCGAGGTCTTCGCCTCGACCGGCTGACCCTCCAGATGCGCCACCAGCGTCCGGACGCTCTGCTCGCCCATCGCCACCGGGTTCTGGAGCACCAGGCCCTGAATCTGACCGTCCTGGAGCGCCGAGACCAGCGGTGGGCTCACGTCAAAGCCCACGAACTTCACACCCGACTTCGCCCCCGACCCGCTCGCCGCGGTGGGTGCCCCGGCCGGCTCCTGGCCGCAGCCGCCCCCGATCAGCACTGCCAGCAACCCGGCCGCCCAGCTTCCCCGGAACTCGATCACGATGATGCCCTCGCGCAAGGACGCCAGATCCTCGACGCGACCCCCGGGAGCGAACCCGGGCATCCGTCGCGGAGGAACCGCCTCTCTGACCCCGAGGGCCATCCTACTGGGGCCCAGACTCCGAATCGAGCGGCTACAGACGCTCAGAACTCACGCAACCGAAGGGCGAATCGTGGCGCCATCCGGCCGTTCAGCGGGGCCGACCACCCCAGATGTTGCCGGGCTGCCTCGCGCGGATCCTTGTAGGCGGCCGCGCAACCGGGAGAATCGCCAGAGTCCGAAAGAATTTCTTCGAAACTTAACTCCAGCATCTTGAGATCCTTACGCCGAAGGGCGCCGAAGATCTTGGCCGCCCAGGGGACCAGACATTTGACGTCCGGCCAGGACCCGGTATGATCCATCTCGACGCCGCTACGACGCCTCGCCAACCGCGAGACCCGCAGCGGCGAACTTGTCCCCACCCGGGTGAACTCATCCGGGAC
>CAZUZD010000600.1:0-2316 GCA_964624465.1 uncultured Isosphaeraceae bacterium | reverse complement strand
CCGCCCCCCCGCGCGGGCGGGTGGGGGGGTTGCCCCCCGGGCCGGGGCCCCGGCGGGGGGGTGCGCCCGCCCCCCCCCCCCCCTACGGGAGGGGAGCCGCCGGGGTGCCCGGGTTCCGTCCGCGGAGCCCGGATCCCTGGCCCGGGAATGACGGCTGGTGTGCCGTGCCCCCGGCGGAGCGTGGCCCCGACGATGGCTCGGAGGCGGGCGCGGTCGGTGGAACGGGTGGGGAGCTGGGGCGGCGGGCTGGTCCGTGGGAGCGCCGGGGGGTACAACCGGGCATCCCCGGCTGGCTCCCCCGTTGCTGACGCGAGGCCCGATCCTGATGGCCGACCCCCGCCCCGCCGATTCCCAGGCTCCGCCGAAGGTCCCGGCCGGGTCGGGCGCGTGGTCGGCGTCGTCGGGCGCCAGCGCGAGCAATCCGCAGGCGGCGCAGGCGTTCGCGACGCGATGGCTGGGCACCGTGGGCCGCGAGCGCTGGACGCTGCTGGCCGTGGGCGCGGCGTGCCTGGTGCTGGGTGTGGTGGCGGTCACCCTGCCGGCGCGGCTGCTCGGGTCGGTGGTGAAGGTGGTGGGGCTGCTGCTGATCGGCTCGGGCGCGATCAAGGCGCTGCAGCTCGTGCCCGGCCTGGGGCGGCACCGCGACGGGGCCCGCCGCCGCAGCGCGGCGATGATCCTGATGCAGGTGGCCCTCGACGTCGGCGCCGGCTCGCTGCTGCTGAGCCACCGCGGCCTCTCGGTGCACCTGCTGGCCCTGGCGCTCGGGCTCCTGTTTCTGGCCGAGGGGGGCATCCTCGCCATGGTCGCCCTGAAGGCGCCGACCTGGCGGGCGCAGCTGGTCATCGCCGCCTGCGCCCTGGGCACCGGCGGCCTGGGCATCGCCGCCCTGCTGCAGTGGGGGCACGACCCGATCACCTGGGTCGGGGTGCTGGTCGGCCTGAAGCTCCTGCTCTTCGGCCTGGCGCTGGTGACGATCGCCTGGACCGTGCCGCCGGCCTGCCCCGAGGCGCTCTACCAGACCTGCACCCTGGTGCCCGTGGTGGCCGAGGCCTACGCCGTCTACTTTGGCACCGCCTTCCACCTGGGCGTCTGCATCGGCGACGGCGAGGTGGTGCACTACCTCAACGACAACTTCGTCTACCGGGTCACCTGGGACGAGTTCCTCGCCGGCCGCGTGCCCCAGCACTGGACGTACCCGGACCTGCCCCCGGTGCCGACGGAGGTCGTGGTCCAGACGGCGCTCTCCGAGGTGGGCAAGACGTACCCGTACTCGCTGCTGAAGTTCAACTGCGAAAACTTCGCCATCTTCTGCAAGAGCGGCGGGGCGACGAAGTCGTCGAAGTTCGCGCAGATCGGCTCGGGGTTCGAGTCGGTCGAGTTCCACCCGCTGCTGGGGATGGTGGCCGAGCTGAACACGCGGGCCTGCGAGTGGCTGGCCTTCCAGTTCGGCGGCCCGGCCGGCCGGCGGCTCTCGCTGGCGATCCGCCAGCTGGGCGCCACGGTCAACGTCTGGCTCCTGACCCGCGCCGCCCGGTCGGGCCGGGCACCGGCCGCCGCCGCCGCCCGCCAGGAGGGCGACCGCGCCGGCGGTCCCGGGTAAACTCTCTCCGGAAGGCCCGCGGTCACGGGGCCGGGGCCCTGGCCAGCGAGGGGGACATGGGGATGCAGCCGAACGGTGGGTCGGGAGCGGGTTCCGGAGCCGGCGCGATCGGGTCGGGGGCGACGGCCGGCGGCACGCTGGTCTTCCGGCAGGTGCGGGCGCTGCGGGGGCCGAACCTCTGGGCAAATTCGCCGGTGCTGGAGGCGTGGGTCGACCTGGGCGCGCTCAACGACGCCTCGTCGGACGAGGTCCCTGGCTTCAACGACCGCCTGAACCGCTGGCTGCCCGGCCTGATCGAGCACCGCTGCAGCGAGGGCCACCGCGGCGGGTTCCTGGAGCGGCTCCGCCGCGGCACCTACCCCGCGCACGTCCTGGAGCACGTGACCCTGGAGCTGATGACCCTGGCCGGCTGGCCCGTCGGCTACGGCCGCGCCCGCGCCATGCACGAGGAGGGGCTGTACCGGGTCGTGGTCCGCTACCGCGACGAGACCCTGGGCCGCGCCTGCCTGGAGGCCGGCCGCCGCCTGCTCAACGCCGCCTACGCCGGCGCCGACTGCGACGTGGCCGCCGAGGTCGAGCAGCTGCGAGCGCTGGCCGCCCGCGTCTGCCCCGACCCGGCCACCGCCCGCGTGCTCGAGGTTGCCCACGACCGCGGCGTGCCGGCGCGGCGGCGCTCCGACCGCTCCAGCCTGCTCCTGCTCGGCCACGGCGCCGCG
>CAZUZD010000599.1:0-2322 GCA_964624465.1 uncultured Isosphaeraceae bacterium | reverse complement strand
CCGGGGCCCCGGGGCGTTGACGGCGGCCCAGGTGCCGTCGAAGCTGGATCCTCGCTGGCTGGCACCCTCGCCCGGCCGCCGTGGTGGTGGCCGGGCCGCACTCGAACCGGAGGCACCCGGACCGTGGCCCGTGACACCCTGTTCCTGCTGACCGAGGACTTCCGCGACGGCGACGGCGCCCCGTACTACTGCCCCGACTGCGCGCTGGTGACCGGCCTGCTCAGCTACTTCCCCCGGCTGCGGCACGGCCTCGACATCCGCTACGTCGACTTCGCCCGCCCCCGCGCCGAGCTCGTCGCGCTGCTGGGCGAGGCCCACCAGGGCTGCCCCGTGCTGGTGCTCGCCGCGCCGCCCCCGCCCGAGGCGATCGGCCTGATCAGCGGCCAGGTCGACGGCCGCTGCTTCGTCGCCGGCGCCACCGCCATCGGCCGCTACTGGTCGCAGGCCCACGGCACGTCGCGGCCGCACTGAGCCGGGCGACCGGCGCACCGGCCTGGAGTTGACGACCGGGCCGGCCGGGTTCAAGCTGGTGGGGGGAGCCTCAGGAGGCGGCCGGCCGGCTGGAGTGGCGCGGGGTGAACCGCGGGCCCGGCCCGGACCGGGCGCAGGAGAGATGAACGATCATGAATCGACGGACCTTTGTCGCGGCCGTGCCCGCGGCCCTCTGCGCCTGCCTCGCGGCCGGCGCGGGGCGGCCCCCGGACGGCCCCAAATCGGGCCTGCCCGTCGGGGAGTTTCCGCCCCCGTTCGACGTGCAGGACATCACCGGCCCGAACCAGGGCAAGACCCTCTGCTATCGCTGAAGCTACGGTTCCAGCCCCGTCGTCTGCATTTTTACGCGGACGACCACGGGGCCCTTGGCCAGTCTGGTCAAGGCCGTCGATCAGCGCATCGCCCAGGAACCCGGCCTCAAGGCCTTCGTCGTCGTACTCACCGACGACGCCGACAAGACGTCCGACGCCCTCAAGGCGCTGGCGCGTGACCAGAAGATCGAGCACGTGCCGCTGACGGTGCTCGAGAGCCCCGCCGGGCCGCCCGCCTACCAGATCGCCAAGGAGGCCGGCGTGACCGTCCTCATGTGGCGGGGCGCCGAGGTGAAGGCCAACCGGGCCTACGCCGCCGGCGCGCTCACCGACGCCGACATCCCGAAGATCCTGGGCGACCTGCCCGCGATCCTCAAGCCCTAGGCGCCGGTCCGCCCGGCTCGACTTCCGCACGTCCCCGCCCAGTGGCCCGGGGCCCGACCGATCCGCCCGCTCGCTCGTCGCGACCGCCCGCGGCCGGCCCGACGCCCCGACCCGGTTCCCATCGCCCGGTCCGGTCCCGCCTGTTCCGATCCCCACGCCCGCGTGGCATCGAGCCGACTGACCGACCGACCGCCTGCCTCGAACTCCCCACCGCGACCCGGACCCGGGACCCCTCCCGGGCGCCGGGTCGCGGCCGTTGGTGGGGGAACGTCGGATCGATCGGCCCGCACGCTCAGCCGGTGATCGGCGTGTGGCCCTGCTGGCGGGCGTCGTCCTCGAAGAGCAGGCCGGCGACGATGCCGGCGGCCGCGCCGCCGAGGTGCGCCAGGTACGCGACCCCGCCCGACTGGCCGAGGAGCTGGAGCGAGCCGACCCCTTGCCAGAGCTGGATGCCGAGCCAGACGACGATCACGACCGCGGCCGGCACCTCGGTGAGGAACTGGAAGATCAGGACCCGCACCCGGTGGTACGGGAACCAGATCAGGTACATGCCCATCACGCCCGAGATGGCCCCGGAGGCGCCCAGGGTCGGGATCAGGGAATCCGGCTCGGCGGCGATCTGCGCCAGGCTGGCGGCGAGGCCGCAGCAGAGGTACACGACCAGGAACCGGACGTGGCCGAGCACCTCCTCGACGTTGTCGCCGAAGATCCAGAGGAACAGCAGGTTGCCGCCCAGGTGCAGCACGCCGGCGTGCAGGAACATGGCCGTGATCAGGGTGAACCAGACCGGGAACGGCACCGGCCCCTGCGGCACCACGCGGTCGGGCGCCTGCCGGTGGCCCGGGGGCGCCGGCGGGGCCTCCAGGAGGAACGGCGCGGCGATGTCCTCGTCGTGCGTGATCTCGTACGGCGTGGCCGCCATCGCCGTCGTGAACGTCTCGCCGCGCTGCAGCTGCGCCGCGAACATGAGCACGTTGAGCGCGATCAGCGCGTACGTGACGTGCGGCGTGATCCAGGTCCGTGTCGAGTCGCCCAGCGGCAGCACCATCGTCCGTCGCTCTCCTGGCAGGCGGCTCGGGGCCCGTCGCCGACCTCGACGACCTCAGTTCCGGCCGACGGGGCCGGGCAGCGGGAC
>CAZUZD010000598.1:0-2354 GCA_964624465.1 uncultured Isosphaeraceae bacterium | reverse complement strand
GCCCCCCCGCCGGAGCACCGCCACCGGGGCCACCCTGCCCGCGGCCGGCCGGGGCAGTTGCACCGGGGGCACCGCCGCCGGGGCCACCCGGACCGCGACCGCCCTGGCCACCGGGGGGGCGGAAGGCGTTCATCATGAGCTTGCGCTCACGCTGGTCCATCGCGCTGAGGATCTCGTTGACCTGGACGAACTGCTCCTCGCTGAGCTGGATCTTCTGGGCGATCGGCTGCTCGGCCACGGCCGTCGGGCCGATGATCCGCAGGCGGATCTCCTCGAGCCGGCGCTGCTGGGCCGGGGTGAGGATCTTGCCGATGGTGGCCTGGCTCTGCTGCTGGAACTGGGCCATGGCCTCTTGCATCTGCTGCATCATGGCCGGGTCGAAGTTCGGGCGACCGCCCGGGCCGCGACCCCCCTGACCACCACCGCCAGGTCCCCCGCCGCCGGGGCCACCCTGGCCACGGCCACGACCGCCCTGGGCATTGCCGCCCTGGGCATTTCCACCCTGGGCGTTGCCGCCGCCGGGCCCACCCGCGCCGCCACCGCCCTGGGCGTTGCCGCCGCCGCGGTTGCCGAACATGGTGCTGAAGAGCTCACGCTGCCTGGTGCGCGACTCCTCGCCGAACTTGGTGAGGGCGTCCTTCTGCTTCTCGGTGAGCTTGATCTCTTCCTGGAGCGAGGGCGACCGCAGGAGCAGGCTGGTCATGCCACCGCCCATCCCGCCGCCCATGCCGCCCATCGGGCCGCCGCGACCGCCGCCGCCCTGGCGGTTCGAGACCTCGCGGCGCAGCATCCGCAACCGCATGCCGGGGTCGTTAAACATGCCGCCGGGACCGCGGTTGCCGGCCTGGCCGGGAGTACCGGCGGCGGGGGCGGGGGCGTCCTTGGGCGTGTCGTCCGACTTGGCCTGGGCCGATTTGCTCTGGGGCGGCGCCACCTTGACGCGCTTGCTCTTGGCGTCCTGGGCCGAGGTCTGCGCTGCGGAGCCGAGAGCCAGGATGGCCCCGACGGCGAGCGTCATCGTCCGCTTCGTCGACATCTCAGGCACCTCCAACGAACGGTAGGCGGGGAAGGGCAAGCCGGGGCGCAAGGAGAGACCGGGCTCGGATCCGAAGGATCCACTACCGGTGAAGAGCGACAAATCGGCAAGTCCCGGACCGGGAATCTGACCCGGATTCTATCCCCAAGTCCTTCTGTCCGAAAGCGGTTGATCGATCCGGCGGCTCGCTCAGGGCTGACCCCAGGGCCGCCAGAGCCAGATCGCCAGGACGCTGGCCGAGCCCACGGCCATCATCGTGACGGCGGCTCGATACGCGACGAACCGTCGCCGCACCGCCGCCATCGCCCCCTCGCCCGTGGCACCCGAGGCTGACCACCGCTCCAGGCTACCCACGGCGCCCCGGCCCGTCAGGTAGACCAGCAGGAGGACCAGGAAGCCGAACCCCTGATCCAGCCAGGCTTTCCAGGGGACGGGCGGCAGGGCCGGCTTCCAGCGCGAGGGCAGGCTCAGGGCGGCGTCGCTCTGATAGACGACCAGCGTCAACGCCGTGGCCGCCCGATCCGATCCGTCAACCACCCGCGCCACCAGGCTCACCGGCTCGGGGGTGCCGGCCTCCGGGGTGCCGGAGATCGTGCCGATCTCGGGGTCGAAGCCGAGGCCCTTCGGCAACACACCGTCGAGCGACCAGCGCAGGGCCGCCCGGCCGCCGGTGGCCGCCAGGGCCAGGTGGTAGGGCCGGCCGGCGATCGCCTCGGGCAAGCTGGCCGGCGTGGTGATCGCCAGCGGCGGCACCTCGGGCGCCTCCGACTCGCCGGCCGCGCGGCGGGCGGCCTCGTCGGCCTTGGGAACCAGGGCCACGATCACTAGCGACAGCAGCAGGATGAACAGCAGGGCACCGGTGAGCTTCGTCACCACCACGGCCACGAACGAATCCTCGCCCGAGCCGCCGAACTCGTGCCCCGATCTGGCTCCACGTCGTGTCCGTCGCATGACGGTCTGGCCTCCTTGCCCGTGCGCAACCATCCGACTCCTTCTCCTAGAAGTCGGCCGAATCGCTCGCCCGCATGACCCCGACTGCGGCCCGGCGCTTGCCGGCCGGGGCGATCCGACCGACGATGGCCGGGAGCCGGAATCCGCCGCCCCCGCTTCGACCCGCCCGAGGGCCACCCCCATGCACCAGGCGACCCGCTCCCGCCGCCAGTTCCTCCAGCACTCGGCCCGGGGCGCCACGGCGGCCGCCGTGCTCGCGGCCGGCCCGTTGGCCGCCCAGGAGCCCGGCGAGCGGCCCGCGCGACCGGCCGGCGTTTCGGTCCTGAACCCGCGAGCCCGGGTCCCGATCGGCCTGATCGTCGACGAC
>CAZUZD010000597.1:0-2365 GCA_964624465.1 uncultured Isosphaeraceae bacterium | reverse complement strand
CGCGCGACCGGACCGCGCCGGCCGCTTGCCCGTCGGCGCGCGGCTCGGTTATGCTCCCAGCCCGGTCCGTCGAGTCGGTGCCGCCGTCGGCCCACTAGAGCGGCGCGGTCGTCCGGGCCGGTCCCGAGGCGTGGGAGAGGGGGCGGCCGCCGTGAGCGACGCGAACCGCGGCGGCCTGGCCGCCTATGTCACCAGCCACGGCTTCGGGCACCTCAATCGCACGGTCGCCGTGCTGAACCGGGTGCCCGCCGACGTGCCCCTGACCATCCGCTGCCGGCCCGACCTGTTCGACCACTGGCGCGAGCGGTTGCAGCGGCCGGCGCGGCTGGAGTCGCACACCTCCGACGTCGGCGCCCTGAACCCGCCCGGCGACAGCGCCGCCACCGACGGGCCCGGCACGCTGGCCCTGGCCGCCCGGGTGCACGCCGAGGCGATGGCCCACATCGGCGGCCTGGCCGACGGCCTCCGCGCCGAGGGCACCGCCGCGGTGCTCTGCGACGCCCCGGCCGTCCCCCTGGTCGCCGCCCACCGCGCCGGCGTGCCGGGGTTCCTGCTGGCCAACTTCACCTGGGCCGACATCTACGAGCCCCACGCCCGCCGCATCGGGCCCGAGGCCCTGGCCTTCGTCGCCGAGCTGCGGCAGGCGTACCGCACCGCCACCCGGGTCTTCCGCACCGAGCCGGCCCTGCGGATGCCGCGGGTGGCCCGCGACGTCGAGGAGGTCGGCATGGTCGTCAGCCCCGGCCGCGACCGCTCGGCCGAGCTCCGCCGCCGCTTCGGGTTGCCGGCGAAGACCAAGCTGGTCTCGCTCTACGTCGGTCGCTACGGCCAGGCCGACCTGGGCTGGGAGCGGCTGGCCGGGTTCGCCGGCGTGCACTTCGTCACGTTCCACGCGCCGCCGGCCGACGTGGCTCCGGTGCCGAACCTGCACGTCGTCTCGCCCGGCGAGTTCACCGGCGCCGACCTGGCCGCGTCGGCCGACGCCGTGGTCGCCAAGGCCGGCTATGGCGCCGTCTGCGAGGCGATCACCGCCGGCACGCCGTTCATCTACCCGCCCCGGGTCGGCTTCGCCGAGCACCGCGCCCTCGACGCCGCGCTGCGGGCCTGGGGCGGCGGCATCCCCGTGCCGGCCCGCGACTTCACCGCGCTCCGGATCGGCGCCGCGCTCAAGAAGGCCTTCGCCTGCCGGCCCGGCCCGCCGCCGTTCCCCGCCGACGGCGCCGAGCGCGTCGCCGCCCACCTCACCGCCGTCTGCCGCGCCGCCCTCGAACGCTCGGCCTGAGCCCGCAGCGAATTCCAACAATCTCTGGAATGGGTCCTGTAGGGTCCGCTGTGCGGACCGATCCGGATCGGTCCGCACAGCGGACCCTACAAGATCAACAATCCCGATCCGTGAAAATTCATGGGTTGATGCGAACGGCCGTTCGGCAGGACGACGGCCGGGACGGTGCGGGGCGGTCCCGCCCGCGCTGGTTGTCACATCCCCCGGTCGCACCCAGGACCCGCGCCATGTCCGCGCCCCGTTCGTACGTGATCTACCCGGCCGTCGAGCCCGACCGCCTGGCGGCACTGGTGGCCGAGGACCCGAGGGCCACCTGGGTCAACGCCGCCGACGAGGCCACGGCGATCGCCGCCATGCCATCGGCCGACGCCCTGCTCGGCAAGCTCACGCCCGCGATGCTCGCCGCCGCCGGTACTCGGTTCCGCTGGGCGCAGGCGTTCACGGTGAGCCTGGAGCACTACGTGTTCCCCGCGCTGGTGGCGCACCCGTGCACCCTCACGAACATGCGCGGGCTGTTCAACGACGTGATCGCCGACCAGGTGCTGGGGTACGTGATCGCCTTCGCCCGCAACCTGCACCTCTACCAGCGGCATCAGGTGGCGCACCGCTGGGCGCCGGTGGGCGGCGAGTCGGCGCGGGTGAACAACGTGTCCGGGCCCGGCACGGTCAACGCCATGGACCGCGCCACGATCCACCTGGCGTCGGCGACGCTCGGCATCGTCGGCCTGGGCGCCATCGGCGGCGAGATCGCGCGCCGGGCCCTGGCGTTCGGCCTCACGGTCCGCGCCGTCGACCGGTTCCCCGACCGCACGCAGCCGCCCGGGGGCGTGGTCGTCGAGGCCTTCGACCGCCTGCCCGCGCTCCTGGCCTGGAGCGACTTCTGCGTGATCGCCGCCCCGCACACGCCCGAGACCGAGCGGCTCTTCGACGCGAAGACGCTGGCGCACCTGCGGCCGTCGAGCTACCTGATCAACATCGGCCGCGGCGCCCTGGTCGTGCTCGACGACCTCGTCGCCGCCCTTCGGGCCGGCCGCCTCGCCGGCGCGGCGCTCGACGTCTTCGAGCAGGAACCCCTGCCGGCCG
>CAZUZD010000596.1:0-2367 GCA_964624465.1 uncultured Isosphaeraceae bacterium | reverse complement strand
TGGCTCGCTCCTGCTTCGCGGCCTCGCGGGCGGCCAGGCGCTCGGCGGCGTTCAGGCGGCCGTCCTTGTCGGCGTCGAAGCGGGCGAGCAGCTTGAGCTCCTGCCCCATCGGTCCGCCGGGTCCGCCCATGCCCGGCGGGCCGAAGCCGCCGCCCATGCGGTCGTTGATGGCGCGCACCAGGCGCGGCTCGTCCAGGCCGCCCCTGGGGGCATCGCCGGCGGCCTTCTGCACGAACGCGCGGGCGGCGCCGGCGGCCTCCTCGGGGGTGAGCCGGCCATCCTTGTCGGTGTCGGCGGCCGCGAGCACCTGCGGGCCGAAGAAGGTGCCGGGCCCGAAGTCCGGGTCGGCCAGGCCGTCGTCGAAGCCGGGCGGCCGGGGCAGCTTGCGGTTGATCGCCCGACCCAGGGCCGTGGCGTCGATCGAGCCGTTCTGCTCCCGATCGGCGTCGCGCACCAGCGCCTCGGCCGCCCTGGCCGCCTCGTCGGCCGAGACCTGGCCGTCGCCGTCGGCGTCCGCGATCTCGAAGACCATCGGCCCGAGGAACGTCCCCGGCCCGAAGCCACCGGGTCCCCCGGGTCCACCCCGACCCTGGCCACCGGGGCCGCCGGGCGGCGGCGGGCGGTCCTGCTGCGCCTGGGCCGGCGGCAGGCTGGTCAGGGCCAGCGCGAGGGCGGCCGCCGTCCACCCGCGGCGTGCGGGGACGGTGCGGGGACGTGGACCGACCATGGTGCAGACTCCCGGACGTCGGGTTGGAGAGGGGAGCCCGGCGACGACCCGGCCGGGCTGTTTGAAAAAGGCGACGCGTCTGGGGGGATTGGCCCATCCTGCCCCGCCCGCCTGGCCGATTCAACATCCTGGCTTCCGGATGTCCCCCGGTTTTTGGACCGCTCGGGGCGAGACTGGGGGGACTAGGTGGAGTAAGCTGGCGTCATGATGACCAACCGACCGCACGCCGGCCGGGCCACGCCGCCCAGCTGGAAGGCCGACTTCCTGAGCGAGCTGGAGCAGACGGCCCACCGTGGCCGCTGGGGTCTGGCCCTGCGCATCGTGAGCGGCACCCACCTGGCGCTGTTCCTGGCCTGCCAGGCGATCTACTCCCCGGCGGTCAACCGCGACCCGAGGCACCTCGGGCTCTGGATTGCCGACCTGGTGGTGGCGCTGGTCGTCTTCCGGGCGGTCGCGGGCCCGGGGTGGTATCGCGCCTCGGACGCCGGCCGGACGGTGGTGCGGGTCTGGGGCACGTTCTTCATCCTCACGCTCAACCTGGTCTCCTACAACGAGCTGACCGGCTGGGACGTGCACTGGTACCGCCTGGCCTGGGCGACCCTGAGTACCTTCGGCTTCGCGACCATGGCGTGGCTGATCGACCTGAAGTTCCTGATCCCCGCCGTGCAGATGTACGCCACCGGGATGCTCATGGTCCGCTTCCCGCAGTGGACCTACGTGATCTACGGCCTCTCGTGGTCCGCCACCCTCCAGGGCCTGGGCCTCTGGCTGGAGCGGCGCCGGGCCGCCGCGCTCGGCCCCGAGACCCGTGCCGCCCGCGAGTCCGGCCGGCTCGACCCTGCCCGGCTCTGATCTCGGGCCGGGCCGCGTCGGGATCAGGGGGCGGTGGCGATCCGGTCGAAGAAGGCGAAGACGTCGGGCAGCGCGACCTGGACGATCGCCAGGTGCTCGATGCCGGGGTACTCGCGGAAGGTGACGGCCGCCACCCCCAGGCCGGTCAGGGCGCGGTTCAGCGACCGGGCGCCGTCGAGGGCGAAGTCGCGGGTCCCGATCCCGACGAAGAACGGCAGCGCCTTCAGCGGCTCGGACCCCTTGAGCCGGCCGCCGCCCCCCAGCGCGGCCACGGCGGCGAACCGCTCGGGCTGGCCGCCGGCCGCCGCCACGGCCTGCATGGCCCCCATCGAGTGGCCGACCAGGAAGACCCGCTTCGGGTCGACCGGATACAGCTTCGCCAGCGCGGCCGCCACCTCGTCGGGCGCCGGCCCGCCGCCGAAGGCCCCGCCGCGGGGGGCGACCAGCAGCCAACCGCGCTCGCGGCACAGGCCCACGATCGCCCCGGCGCCGTAGCTGTCGAAGAACAGGTTCTCCGACCCGCCGGCGCCGTGCAGGGCCACCACGATCGGCAACGGCCCGCCGCCCCGCGCCGCCTCGGGCACGAACAGCCGCGCCGGCACGGTGCGGCCACCCGGCAGGGCCAGGCGGATCCAGCTCGAACCCGGTCGGTCGGGCCCGTGGTACGGCCGGCCGGCCGCGATGGCGGCCAGCATCGCCTCCAGGTCCCGCAACCAGGCCGCCGCCGGGATGTCGGTCTCGGAGACCCGGCCGCCGGCCAGGGCCCGGAGCTGTTCGAGCAGGCCCAC
>CAZUZD010000595.1:0-2387 GCA_964624465.1 uncultured Isosphaeraceae bacterium | reverse complement strand
GTCAAGAGCCCCTTGAGGCGACGAGCCTCCAGGCGGGTTCAGCGAGAAGTCTCCAAATTACGGCGTGAATGTGACCGGTGCTGGTTCGAAGATCACCGCCACCAATGGCACCCTCCAGGTGACCGGCACGGGCGGGCAAACGAATCCGTCGGTCTCCAGTTCGAACGGGTCGAACGTCGGCGTGATGGTGGAATCAGCCGGCCAGATCGCCGGCACCGGCACCGCCACGGTCACCGTCACCGGTGCGGGTGGCGGCCTGGGAACGGGGCTGACCAGCAACAATCACGGCGTCCTGCTGCAGACGCTCGGCTCGGGTGTCGCTCCCACGATCACGTCCGAGGGGGGCGCGGTTCTGGTGACGGGCACCGGCGGTGGCACCGGCGGCACCGGGACCACCAACCACGGCGTGTCGGTCACGACGGGCGGCCTGATCTCGAACATCGGCGACGGTGGAACGGTGACGGTCAATGGCACCGGCGGCGGCGGGTCGAACGCGACGGCCTCCAACTCGGGGATCTTCCTCGAAGGCTGCACCACGGTCAGCAACTACACGATCACCGCCAACAACGGCACGATCGCGTTGACGGGCATCGAGGGGACCGGATCGGAGAGCGTGGGGCTGGCGGCCAACGCCACGAGGGCCGGGGTGATCGGCAACGCCACCACGGCCGGCAACATCACGATCCTCGCCGACAGCGTCGCCCTGGCCACCTGGCCCGGGTCGGCCGTCAATTCCGGCATCCAGTTGACGATCGCGCCCCGGACCGGGGGGGTGGGCGTCAATCTGGGGGCCGATTCCAACCCCCGTGGCGGCCCCCTGGGGCTCAGCAACGGCGAGTTGAACACCCTGAGCGCCGGCACGATCCGGCTCGGCAGTGCCAGCAGCGGCAACGTCACGATCTCGGCGGCCGTCACCGTGCCGTCGGGCTCGAACCTCACGCTGGCCTCCAGCGGCGTGGGCACGGCCCTGATCCCCACGGCCTGCGCCACCGGCCTCACCTACACCGCCGGCAAGACGCTGGACGTCTCGGCGCTGCCGGCGGTCAACCTGAGCATCGCGGGGACGAGCCCCGGAATTGGTTACACGCAGTTGAAGGTGAACGGGGATCTCTCGATCGCCGGCAAGACGCTGAACCTCTCGGGTGGTTACACCCCGACCGGGGGCAATGTCTTCACGATCGTCTCCGCCACGAACCTGACGGGGACCTTCACCGGCCTGACCGACGGGTCCACGGTCACGTTCAACGGCCGGACGCTGATCGTCAACTACACGAGCTCCAGCGTCACGCTCACCGACCCGGCCCCGCTGGTGACCAGTTCGCCCGGGAGTGCCATCGTGAACGCCGGCGACACGGCCAGCTTCACGGCCGCCGCCAGCGGCATGCCCACCCCCACGGTGCAGTGGCAGCTCGATTCGGGCTCGGGCTTTGCCAACATCCCGGGTGCGACCGCCACGACGTACAGCTTCACGGCCACGGCGGGCGACAATGGCCACCAGTATCGCGCCGTCTTCAGCAACGCGTACGGCACGGCCACGAGCAGCGCGGCCACCTTCACGGTGCAGTTCGCCCCGACGGTGACCACCCAGCCGGCCGGCGGCACGTTCCTGCCGGGCACGACCACCACGCTCACGGCGGCCAGCAGCGGCAATCCCACGGCCACGGTGCAGTGGCAGGTCGACACCGGCTCGGGCTGGTCCGATGTGGCGGGCGCCACGACGACCAGCCTCGGCGTGGTCGTGTCGGCCGGCATGTCAGCCCGGCAGTACCGGGCGGTGTTCACCAACGCCGTGGGTACGGCGACCACCGCGTCGGCGTCCGTCCAGGCGGCCACCAGCATCACGAGCCAGATCCGTGCGGTGCGGACCGGCCTGGTCCTCGACCGCTCGACCGGCCGGTACAACGGCACGATCACCCTGACGAACACCGGAAGCACCGCCCTGGCGGCCATCTCGATGATGCTCTCGGGCCTGGCTTCGGGCGTGACGCTGGCCAACGCCAGCGGCACGGTGACCGACGGGACGTCCTACATGAGCACCGGGCCGCTGGCGGCCGGCCAGTCGATCACCCTCAGGTTGAGCTTCCGCAAGCTGCTGTCGACCACCTCCGTCAGCTACACGTCGCTGTTCTACCTCACGCCCTGAACCGGGCTCAGACTCATCGCATGAAACGGGAGTGAGAATCCGATGCAATCTCCTCGACTGGGGCTCCTGTCGGCCCTCCTGCTGGCCCTTGCGCTGGCCGTCGCGCCGGCGGCCCGGGCGGGCGTGACGTACAAGGTGACCGTCGACACCTCGGGCGTGAGCGGCGCCAGCGGGTACCTGGACCTGCAATTCAACCCGGCCACCGTCGGCACCACGCCGGCGGCCACGGCCACCGTCACCGGCC
>CAZUZD010000594.1:0-2388 GCA_964624465.1 uncultured Isosphaeraceae bacterium | reverse complement strand
GGCTGTCGGCGCCGGTGGCGCCCGGGGCCGTGCAGTGGACGGCCGGCGGGCTGATCGTGCTCGGCGTGGCCGGTGGCACGATGGGCGGCTACCCCCACGGGGCGCAGCTCGGCACCCCCGACCTCGACCGGCTGGCGCAGCTGCGGCCCGGCGATCGGGTCGGGTTCCGCCGCATGGGCCTGGGCGAGGCCCGCCACCGCGACGCGATCTACCGGCGCTGGCTCCACACCACCCGGCTGCGGGTGGCCGCCCTGGCCGGCGACGGGCTCGACGCCCGAGCGGCGGGGTCCGTGGGCGCGGAACCGAGCTTGCCGGGTGCCCGGTGATCGGGTAATCAGTCGCGGCGCCGGGTCTTCAGGCGTGCGGGATGGATTCCATGCGCCCGGGATGCGGCTCGTCCGGGAAGGGGCGTGGCGGTGGACAGACGGGACGCAATCGGTGGGCTGCGGTCCGAACTCGACCCGAAGGCCGCTGCCGGCCCTGCGGCGGGAGCTCCGCGCCGGGCGATCGCGGCCCCGGCCCGCCTGATCGTGGCCGGCCTGGTGCTCGCCACGGGCGCGGGGTGCCGCTGGCTGCCGTCGCGGCACCCGTCGGCGTCGCTCGACCCCCGCACGATCTCGCACCCCGGCCCCGGGTTGCGCACGAACGTGGGCGCCGGACCCGGCACGACGGCCCCGCCGCTGGCGGCCGACGGCCCGATGGCGGCCGGCACCGACCCACGCGGCCCGCAGCCCGGCTCGCCCCTTCGGCCCGTCTCCGATGCCGAGGCCCTGGCCGTCGCCCCCACCCCGATGCTTGACGCCGCCCTGGCGCGGGCCCAGTCGATCCAGCCCGCCCCCGAGCCCACGTCTGTTCCGGCTCCCGCCGCCGCTCCGGCCGTGGCCACGGTGGCGGCCCCCGAGGCGTCCCGCGAGCTGGCCGCGCCGAACCTGTTCGCCCGCCGGCCGCCGGCCACCGGGTCGGACGCTCCGCCGCCACGCGACCCGCAGGTGCAGCCCGCCGGCCTGGAGATCGTCTCGGCGCCGCCCGGCTCGAACGCCAGGGTGCCGGAGCCCGAGCCGGGCGTCACACCAGTGGCCCTCGATCGCGGCCTGATCCCGCCGCGCGCCCCCGGCGAGCCGTTCCGTTCGAAGCTCGCGGCCGAGTCCGAGCCGCCGGAAATCGCCTGGCGCACGCGGCTCGACAGCCTGCTGGCGCTGGCCAGCCGGCAGCTCGAACAGCCCGAGAATCCCGCCCGCGACCTCTGGGCCGCGCGCGTCCGCCTGCTCTCGCGGGTCTCCGAGGCCGATGGCGCCGATGCCGGCGGCTCGCGGACCGAGCTCTGGCAGGCGCTCGTCAGCCTGCTGGCCGACGCCGAGGCCCGCTCCGAGGCCGGCGCCGACGAGCCCGCCGCCGGCGCGACCGACGCGGTCGCCGCCGAGGCGGCCGAGCCGGCGCTGGGGGTCACCGACCTGCAACTCTGCCGGCACGTCGACGGCTTCGGCAGCTACGAGCCGGCCGGGCCGGACGACCTGAAGGCGGGTCGCGCGGTGATGCTGTACTGGGAGGTCGAGGGCCTGCGGACCGAGCACGATGGGGACTGGTACCGCACCCGGTTCGCCGTCGAGGCCGCGATCCTGCCCGCCGAGGGCACCGGCGACGCGCCGATCTGGCACGAGTCGCTGGGCCAGGACGAGGACGTCTGCCGGCGCCCGCGCCGCGACTACTTCATCAACTGCGAGATCGCCCTGCCCGAGCGGCTCGCCCCCGGCCCCTACCGGCTGCGGCTCACGCTCCGCGACCGGATCGCGGGCACCCACACCGAGCGGATCGTCGCCTTCACCGTCGCGCCCTGAGGTCCAGGTCCCGACAATTGCGGCGATGGCCGGATCACACGCGGCCGCGGCGCCCGTAGTGGCGTGGCGGCTTGCCGTATGGGCGCGTCGGGGCGAGAATCGGAGGCCGGTCGCCATTGCGCCTCCCGGGGCCAGCCGGGATCGCAGGGCGGGCGGGCCCGTGGCCATTGCCGCGGGCGCCGCGACAGTCCAGGGCAGGGGGCGGACCATGCGAGAGCTGCGCGACGCGGGCCGCCTGCCGGCGGTCGGCCTGGGATGGATGCTCGTCGTGGGGGGGCTCGCCCTGGGGGCCACCGCCCAGGATCCGCCACCGGCCGGAGCCCCGGCGACCGGGCTGATCGGGAACAAGACGACCCGGCTGTATCACCGGCCGACGTGCACCTCGGTCCAGAAGCTCGCCGCCAAGGCGCGGGTGGACCTGGCCGACCCGGCCGCCGCCGTGGCCGGGGGCTTCGCACCCTGCCGCGTCTGCCGGCCCGACGCCGCCGCCCCGGAGACCCCGGCCGCCGGCGGTGATGCGCCCGACGGAGCCCCGGCGCCGAAGGCCGCCGCC
>CAZUZD010000593.1:0-2397 GCA_964624465.1 uncultured Isosphaeraceae bacterium | reverse complement strand
GCAAATCCGCCGGCCGACCGGAACCATCGCCGCCCGACCGGACCGGGCCACCCTCCCACCCACCAGCCCAGTCCAGACGTCCGGTGTGCCGTGGTCTGGCGGAGCCTGACCACGCCGACGATTCCGAGGCCTCCGCAGCCGGGCTCCGCCAGGCGGAACCCGGGCACCCGGAAGCGAGGATGCCGAGGCCCCCGTCACGTGGCCACGCTGCGCTCAGGCCACGGCACACCGGACGGGGACGTCTTGTGCCCGGGTGTCCGGGCCCACCGGACGCCGTGGCCGGCGTCCCGTCGTGGTCCGACCCCGGCCCGAGATCAGCCCGCCTTGCGGGGCAGGGTCTGGGCCAGGGCGATCAGGGCGTAGGCGGTGACGAGGTTGGGGTCGCCTTCCATGAAGCGGTCGGCGGGGTTGACCCAGGAGCCGTCGGCGGCCTGCCGCCTGGCGAGCGCGGCGACGAGGTCGGAGCGCCAGTCGTGGGCCACCCCCCTGGCGTCGGTGATCCTGTCCTCGCCGAGGGCGGTGAGGGCCTTGGCGAACGCCTGGTAGTAGTAGTAGAGGCCCTTCTCCCCCAGGCCGGGGTTCTCGTCGAGCGTGTAGTGCTCGCGGATGTAGCCCAGGGCGGCCTTCACGCGGGGGTCGTCCTTGGAGAGGCCGGCGTAGACGAGGCTCTTGAAGCCGGCGTAGGTCATGCTGCCGTAGGAGCGCAGGCCGGTGTCCGGGCTGCTGCCCTCGACGAAGCTCTGGCCGCCGTTGGCGGGGGTGTAGACGAAGCCGCCGTCGTTGACCTTGCCCGCCCAGGGCTGGTCGTTGAACTCGCTCTTGAGGTTCTGGCAGCGGGAGACGAACGCGATCGCCTTCTGCAGGGCCGGGTCGTCGGCGGGCAGGCCGGTCTCGCGCAGGGCCTCGATCATGAAGGCGGTGTTGGAGAGGTCGGGGCGGTTGTTGCTGCCGCCGTAGCCGGCGCCGCCGTAGAAGGGGTCTTTCGGATCCTTGCCCTCGGCCTCGTCCCACTGCTTGCCCTTGAGGAACGCCTGGCCGCCCCTGATGATCCGGTCGTACTTGCCGCCGGCGTCGTTGGCGGCGTGGAAGGCGGCCAGCGCGATCGAGGTGGTGTAGTTGGCGTGCGCGCCCTCGAAGCCGCCCTCGGGGATGGCGAACTGCTCCAGGTACGCCAGGCCTCGGGTGATCACCGGGTCGCCGACCGGGACCCGCTTCGTCTTGAGCAGGGCGGTGACGACCAGCGCCGTGATGCCGGGTTCCTTGCGCTGGGTGGACCAGCCGCCGTTCTCCTCCTGGCGGGGCTTGAGGAAGGCGATGCCGCGGCCCAGCAGGGCGTCCAGGGCGGGGGCGGGGGCGTCCTGGAGCCGGGCCCACGCCCGGCCGGGCGCAACGCCGACCAGGGCCCCCAGGCCGATGACGCCGGCCGAGCCGGTCAGGAACTGGCGACGCGTGCTGTGATCGGCCATCGGGGTCAATCCCTCCGCGTTGAGACAGGGGCCAGGGGGCGCCCCGACCGGGTTCTGGCAGGGTTCGCAGGCGAGCCGCTCCCGGTCCGCAGCGGGGACCGGGGGCCGGCGATGTCGCATTATAGGGGGGTAGCGCTCGGGGCCGGCAGGGGTGCCGCCCGATTGTCCAGGCGGGCGCCGGCCTGTCGCGCCGGCGTCCAGGGCGGCGGGTTCCCGGGATCCGGCCGGTTCCGGTGACTTGACAGCCGGGTCGAGGATGATACATTACACGCTTCGTCGGGCCGGCCGGCGGGCCGGTCCGGCTGCGCCCCGACCACACGGATGACGGCACCCGCAATCCGATCAATCGAACGGAACGATCTCGCGCTATGCCCACTATCAATCAGCTCGTGCGGAAGCCCCGGCGCCCCAAGAACTACAAGAGCAAGTCGCCGGTGCTCGAGGCCTGCCCGTTCAAGCGGGGCGTCTGCCTTCAGGTCAAGACCATGACCCCGAAGAAGCCGAACTCGGCGCTCCGGAAGGTGGCCCGCGTGCGGCTCTCCAACGCCAAGGAGATCACCGCCTACATCCCGGGCGAGGGTCACAACCTGCAGGAGCACTCGATCGTGCTCATCCGCGGCGGCCGCGTCCGCGACCTGCCGGGTGTTCGCTACCACATCGTCCGTGGCGTGCTCGACTCGCTGGGCGTCAGCGACCGGAAGCAGGCCCGCTCGAAGTACGGTGCCAAGGCCAAGTCGGCCGCCCCGGTCAAGGGCGCCAAGAAGAAGTGAGCCGCCGCCGCCCCGGCGGCTCCGGCTCACCCCCACGCGCCACCGGCTGCCGGGCTGCCTGAGCCCGGATCTCCGCCGGTGGCGCCCGCGTCGCCGGCCTGCCGGCCGCCGCGACGCCTCGCGAATCGCCCCGCTGTCGCAACCCGACGACCCAGACCCAG
>CAZUZD010000592.1:0-2422 GCA_964624465.1 uncultured Isosphaeraceae bacterium | reverse complement strand
TGGGCGAGCGTGCTCCGCTTCGAGATCCCCAGCTGACGGCCGACCTCGGCGAAGGTCAACTGCCGCCCCGGGTCGTAGGCCGAGCCCGTCCAGCCTTCCCGCAGGTCCCAGACCGCCAGATACTCACCGAGCTTGGCGGTGTGGACCTTGCTCGGCTCGACGCCCAGCTTCGCCTTCCAGCGCCGGCTCTGCTCCTCCAGATCGCGCTGGAGCGAGCGGAGCGAGGCGCCCATGTGGATCTGGAAGAACGGGGCGTCCGGGCAGGCGTCCAAGGCCTGGCTCGGGATCCCCATCAGAGCTTGGCCGGCCGCCGTCCGCTGGACTAGCTGGTCGCCATCCCCTGGGATCGCATGGGCGGGGTCCTGGCTGTTCAGCAAGATCTGACCGAGAACCTGACGCTCGGCCGGGGGCAGGAGCTGGATCAACAGCAAGGCCATCCCCCGCAGGGTCATAGGCTGGATCGATCCGCTGAGGAACAGCGGGTCGAGGGCACCCCCGGACATGACCTCGAAGGTCGTTGCCGGGTCGTAGGGCATCCCCTGGACGCCGATGAGGGCGAGCATGTAGCCGGCGACGAACTGGCTCATCAAGGCGTTCGAGTCGTCAAGCTCCGGCTTGGTCAGATAGTCCGCGGCGTATCTCCAGAAACACAGGTAATAGGGATGCCGCCGGGTGACCTCCCAGCTGACGTCGAGCGGGTAGTCGTGCAGTTGCCCCGGCGGCCGGACCAGGTGCTGCTCGGTGTACGTGCGCTGGGGCCGATGCTCCGCACTCATGTGGAGTCTCCCACTGCAGGCAAGGGATTGGTCCGGGGCTCCGCCGACCGGCTCAAGGCGAGTCGCACCCCGGTCGATCCGGTGAATACTCGCGGTTCAAGGCGCTGAGATTGCGACGGGTTAGACACCCCGTCATGGATTATTGCCAGGAATTGGGACGGTTTTTAGGAGACTCCTGGCTCATTCCGACAGGTCTTCGGCAACGGGCGAGAGCTCTCATGGCTGGATCGCGGGCGCGTCGTCGCGATCGGCCGAGTGCAAGACTGACCCTGCGACGTCAAGGCCGCACCCAGTCGGCGACCCTGGTCGGCTCCCGGCCCTCGCCAGCAACCTCCCCTGCTCGAGCGTTCAACAGATGCCGGGATCGGCGAGAAATCCCGAGATCCTGTTCGGAATTCGGGGGAACACTTCGCAATTGGTCGGTAATTGCGGGGGCAGCGCTGCCAGGGCTGTCATCCGTCAACCACGCCCATGAGTCATGTCGGGCTCACAGGTCACCGTGCGTGCACACGGAAGTGGGCTCGCCGGAGGCCGCCCCGTTGCCCTCGAGCACGGTCGAGTCCTGAGCCCTGGATGCCTCGTCGAGTCGCCCCTCCGAAGTCCCACGGGCTGGATTCCCGCCCGGCCTCGATGCCGTCGACACCCGCGAGCCCGCACCATGCCGCCGCATCCCTCAGCCCGCGGTTCGCGCCGCGCGATCCCGCCCCGTCGTCGCCACCGGCCCCGGATCGAGGCCCTCGAGACGCGACAGCTGCTCGCCGTCGACTTCCGCTCCGTCGTCGGGGTCGAGGCGGCCCGGATCGAGGGCCGGGCGACGGCGGTCGACGCCGACGGCAACAGCTACGTCGCCGGGGTGTTCGCCGGCACGGCCGACTTCGACCCCGGGACAGGCACGACGCAACTGACCGGCGCGGGGCCCGGCGACGGCTTCGTCGCGAAGTACTCGCCGGCCGGCGCCCTGGTCTGGGCCCGCTCCTTCGGCGGTCCGGGGCTGGTGGAGGCGACGGCCCTGCAACTCGACGGCTCGGGCAACGTCATCCTGGCGGGGAACTTCGACGGGACGGCCGACTTCGACCCGGGCGCCGGCACGGCCAACCTCACCGCCGACGGCGGCACCGATGGCTTCGCGCTGAAGCTCAGTCCCGCCGGGGACTATCTGTGGTCGGCACGGCTCGGCGGCCCCGGGTCGCTGCGGGTGGCGGGCCTGGCCCTCGGGCCCGTGGGCGGGCTGTACGTGGTGGGCGCCTTCACCGGGACGGCCGACCTCGACCCCGCGGCCGTCCACGCCGACGGCTCGGACCTCCTGACCAGCCTGGGCGCGACCGACGGGTTCGCGGCGAAGATCACCGCCTCCGGGACCTTCGGCTGGGCGACCCGCCTCGGGGGCTCCTCGGTCGACGAGGCGACCGGCGTGGTGCAGCAGGGGCCGCACGTGATCGTGGGCGGCACCTTCTCGGGGGCCGTCGACTTCGACGCGAGGAGCTACGCCGCCTCATGGGAGACGAGTTCCGGCGGCTCGGACGACGGCTACGTCACCTGGTTGACGACCGAAGGGGTGTTCGTGAAGGTTTCGACCCTCGGGGGAGCCGGGCCGGACCGGGTCACCGGGGTCGGGGCCGATGCCGAGGGCAACGTCTACGTGGCCG
>CAZUZD010000591.1:0-2427 GCA_964624465.1 uncultured Isosphaeraceae bacterium | reverse complement strand
CGACAAGGCCGCCTTCGCCCGCAACTGCATCCTGGCCCGCCGGCTGATCGAGCGGGGCGTGCGGTTCGTGCAGCTCTTCAACGGCGCCTATGCCAGCGGCGGCAAGCTCAACTGGGACGGCCACAGCGACCTGAAGGCGCAGTACGACATCCACGCCGCGATCCTCGACCAGCCGGCGGCGGCCCTGATCCGCGACCTGAAGCAGCGCGGGCTGCTCGACGAGACGCTGGTCGTCTGGTGCACCGAGTTCGGCCGCATGCCCTTCTTCCAGAAGGGGGCGAAGGGCCGCGACCACAACCCCGACGGCTTCACCTGCTGGCTGGCCGGCGCGGGGGTCCAACCTGGCGTGAGCCACGGCGTGACCGACGAGCTGGGGGTGAAGGCCGTGCAGGACGTGCACCCGCTCTACGACCTCAATGCGACCATCCTCCACCTGCTCGGCCTGGACCACGAGCGGCTCACGTTCGAGCACAACGGCCTGAGGCGCCGGCTCACCAACGTCGAGGGGACGGTCATCCGCGAGCTGCTGGCCTGAGCGCGTGCGCGGGCTCGATGCCGGCGTGCCGGGTCAGCGCTCCGGGGCGGGCGGGACGACGACCACCTTGCCGTCGACGAGGCCGTTGGCGGTCGAGAGCCGGACGGGCTTGCCGTCGAGCTTGCCGACGGCGTCGCGGAACTGCCGGGGGGTGAGCACGGCCTCGTCCTCGACCCTGGTGATGATCAGGCCGCGGGCCAGGCCGGCGGCCTCGGCGGGGCTGCCGGGCTCGACGCCGGCGACGCCCACGCCGCCGCGGGCCATGGCCTGCAGGGTGGCCTCGGTGCTCAGGCCGTCGGTCAGCACGCTGGAGAAGTCCACCCGCACCCCGCGCCAGGGCTCGGGGCGGTTGGTGGCGATGACCTCGCCGGAGACGGGGTACTTGGACATGACGAGCGTTCGCTCGACGACCTCGCCGTTGTGCCGCACCTTGAGCGTGACCGGCTCGCCCACCGGGGCGCCGGCCAGGGCCAGGGGCAGCGAGCTCTCGTCGTCGACCAGGGCGGTGTCGCCGACGGCGACGATCACGTCGCCGCTGGCCAGGTTCGCCCGGTCGGCCGGGGTGCCGCGCTTGACCTCGCCGACGACGTTGGCGACCCGGTTCAGGCTGATGCCGATGAAGCCGTACTCGACCTCGCGACCGTCCATGAGGGCCCCCACGGCGCGACGGCCGAGGGTGTCCATGGGGATGGCGTAGCCGGCCGCCGCGTCGTAGCCGCTGGGGCTGGCGGCGGCGGTGGTCACGCCGATCAGCTCGCCCCGCAGGTTCACCACCGGCCCGCCGCTCATCCCCAGGTTCAGCTTGCTGTCGAGCTGCAGGAGCGTGGGCTGGAACCGGAAGAACTGCTTGACGTTGGGGTTCTCCAGCGACGGCGGCTCGATCCGACGCGCCGTGTTCGCCAGGATGCCCAGGCTCGCCGACGCCTTGCCGTCGCGGGCCGCGTTGTACGGGTTGCCGAGCGCCACCAGGAAGGCCCCCTGGCGCACCCGGGTCGAGTCGCCGAGCGCGATCGGCGTGAGCTTCAGGCCGTCGGGCCCGCCGTCGACGGGCGCGATCACGGCGAGGTCGGTGCGGGGGTCGGCGGCGAGGATCTCGGCGTCGAACTGCACGCCGGGTCCGCGTACCCGGATCCGCTTGGCCCCCTGCAGGAGGTGGTAGACGGTCAGGATCTCGTTGTGGGGGCCGACGACCACGCCCGAGCCGAAGTCGCCGGGCAGGGCGAAGTACTCGGGCGAGAACTCGGTGTTCGGGCCCGGGAAGCCCGGCCGGTCGGGCGCCGGATCGAGGCCCATCGGGTCGCCCAGCAGGCCGACGCGGGGGTCGGCCGCCGCCACGGCCGGGGTGCGGCCCCGGATCGCCAGGGTCTGGCCGTTCTCGGACTTGATCCGGGTGATCGCCACCACCGACGGCTGCACCCGCTCGATCGCGTCGGCCACCGCCGTCTCGAGCGCCTCGACCACCGGCAACACCTGGCCGCGCGCGGCCGGTTGCTGGGCGGGGGCAGGTGGAGTCTGCGGCGCAAGGCTCAGCAGCAGGGCGGGCAGGGCCAGGACGAGCGGAGGCATCGGCGATCCCTCGGGGGCGAAGCGCGAGCGAGTGCGGGGCGGGGCCGGTCGGCCGGCCATCGCGGTCAGGGCCCGGACATCCCGACCGGGCCGATCGCGTGGCCGTCTCCATCATGGCCGGCCCTGGCACCGCCGGCAACCCTGCGACCGACCCGCGCCGGGCTGCGGGTCGGGACGACTCGGACCGCCCGGCGGTGCCGCCGACACCCGCCGGAGGCCGACTCAGCGGCGCGGCCCCGCTGCGGCCGATCGGCCCGGGAGCGGCTCCGGGCCGATGTCGAGGCCGCGCTGACCCGGTTCGCCGCCGGCGCAGGAGAGCGGCCGCG
>CAZUZD010000590.1:0-2440 GCA_964624465.1 uncultured Isosphaeraceae bacterium | reverse complement strand
AGGAAGAGCGCGCAATCGGCGCCGAGTGCGGGAGGCGCATTTCGGCGCGACGACTGCGGGCGTCCCGCCTCGACCCCACCCGACCGTGGCGCGGGGCCTGCGATGTCGCACGGCCCCCGGCCGGCGGGGATCTCGCCGCCCTCACCCAGGACCGAGACCCTCCGGCCAGGCCGGGCGGGGCGTCTCGGTCCGGATCACCGCGGTGGCCGGGAGCCTGGTCCCACGCCACGTCCCCCGAGCCGGGGGCCGGGCGTGACCGCTCCCGGTGCGCGCCGGCCCCGGGGGCCGCGAACCGCCGCGACCCTGTTCCGATCGCCCCGAGCTGTGGCACCCCTGGAGGACTCCCCCCATGCGTTCGCGAACCCGATCGAAGGTGCGGCTGACGTTCCCCCTGGAGTCGCTGGAGGCCCGCGCCGTGCCGGCCTCGGGCGCCCTGGCGCCGGCGGGCCTGGTGACGGCCCTGCACAGCATCGACGGTACCGGCAACAACCTCGCGAACCCGTCCTGGGGCGCGGCCGGCACCGACTTCTCCCGCATCACCATCGCCGCCTACGCCGACGGCATTGGCAGCCCGGCCGGGGCCGACCGCCCCTCGGCCAGGGCGATCAGCAACGCGGTCGCCGACCAGGCCGGGGTCGACGCGATCAGCGACCGTCGGCTCTCGGCGATGATCTACGCCTGGGGCCAGTTCCTCGACCACGACCTCGACCTGACGAAGGGGGGCACCGGCGAGGCGCTGCCGATCGCCGTGCCGACCGGCGATCCGGCCTTCGACCCGGCCGGCACCGGCACGAAGGTCATCCCGATGTCCCGGTCGGGCTTCGACCCGGCGACCGGCCAGACGACCCCCCGGCAGCAGATCAACGCCATCACCGGCTGGCTCGACGGCTCGATGGTCTACGGCTCCGACGCCGCCACCGCGGCCGCCCTGCGGACCCTCGAGGGCGGGCATCTGAAGGTCGGGTCCGACGGCCTGCTGCCGGCCAACGACGCGACCAGCTTCCCCGGCGGCACGCTCCCGATGGCCAACGACGCCCACCGCGTGCCCGATGAGGAACTCTTCGCCGCCGGCGACGTGCGGGCCAACGAGAACATCGAGCTGACGGCGCTCCAGACCCTGTTCGTCCGCGAGCACAACCGCTGGGCCGACGTGCTGCACGCCCGCAATCCCGGCCTGAACGACGAGGTACTCTACCAGCAGGCCCGCGCCCGGGTGATCGGCGAGCTCCAGGCGATCACCTACAACGAGTGGCTGCCGACCCTGCTCGGCACCGGGGCCCTGCCGCGCTACAACGGCTACCAGCCCTCGGTCGACCCGACCATCAGCACCGAGTTCGCCACGGCCGCGTTCCGGTTCGGGCACAGCCTGCTGGGCGACGACATCGAGTTCCTCGACAACAGCGGCGTCGAGTCGGCCGCCGCCGTGGGCCTCAAGGACGCCTTCTCGAACCCGGACCTCGTCCGGGCCCACGGCATCGACCCGCTGCTGAAGTACCTGGCCTCCGACCCCGCCAGCGAGATCGACACCCAGGTCGTCGACAGCGTCCGCAACTTCCTGTTCGGCCCTCCGGGATCGGGCGGGTTCGACCTGGCGAGCCTGAACATCCAGCGCGGCCGCGACCACGGCCTGGCCGACTACAACACCGTCCGCGCCGCCGTCGGCCTGCCCCGGGTGCAGTCGTTCTCCGAGATCACCTCCGACCCGGCGCTGGCCGGCAAGCTCGAGGCCCTGTACGGCACGGTCGACGACATCGACCTCTGGGTCGGCGGCCTGGCCGAGGACCACGCGCCGGGCTCGAGCGTGGGCCCGACCTTCGGCGCGATCCTGGTCGACCAGTTCACCAGGCTCCGCGACGGCGACCGGCTCTGGTACCAGAACGTCTTCCGGGGCGCCGAGCTGAAGGCGATCGGCTCGACCAGCCTCTCCGACGTGATCCGGCGGAACACGGGCCTGACGAACCTCCAGAAGAACCTGTTCGTCTTCGACGCGGCCGTGCAGGGGATCGTCTTCGGCGACCGCGACGCCAACGGCCGCCAGGGCCCCCGGGAGCGCGGGGTGCCGGGGCAGACGGTCGACCTGCTCCGCGCCGACGACGGCAGCGTCGTGGCCACGACGACCACCGACAGCCGCGGGGCGTACGCCTTCGACGTGGCGGACGGCCTCCGCACCGGCCAGTTCCGCGTCCGGGTGAGCCCGCCGACCGGGTCGAGCCTGCCGCCCGGGAGCACGACCAGCACCCTCACCGCCGTGACCCGCGGCGATCAGGTCGTCACCCGCAACGTCGGCGTGCCGGTGCCCCCTGGCGGTGGCCCGGGGGGTCGCCCCGCATCGAGCCCGCGACGGCCGGCCGCCGCGCCGCCACCGCCTCGGGTCCGACCCGCAGCGTTGCCGCGCGGCCCGATGGGGGGATCGCGGGCCGTGGCCGCGACCGAGGCGACC
>CAZUZD010000589.1:0-2463 GCA_964624465.1 uncultured Isosphaeraceae bacterium | reverse complement strand
GGGGCGGGGGCGGCGGCCTCGGGGGCCTTGGTCTCGCCGGCCGGGGCGGTCGTCGTCGGCGCGGTGACCGGCGGCGCGGCCGGGTCGACGGTCGTGGTGGCCGGGGCGGTGGTGGTCGTGGGGGCCGGAACCGGCGGGGTATCCGTCTCGGTGGCGCAACCGACGAAGGCGAGGGTGATCAGGGCCGACGGGACGAGGGTCCACTTCGCGGGGGAGAACTTCACCGGTGCACTCCTCAATCAATGGGGTCAGAATTCGGGTTCACGACGCATCGCCCACTCCGGGGGCCGGGACCGGGCCGGGGCAATCCTCCGGCCGGGACGCGTTCGCATCCTTGAGTACGCTGGTTCGTGCCCCGGCCGCTAATGGATTCCTGACATTCGATGCCCACCATCGCCCCAGCCGTTTTCGATCTGGCCACCCGCCTTGTAAAAAACGCCGCAAGTCTGGCCCCGGACGCACGCAACCACGCAGGACCGGCCCGCGCGATCCGGCCGGGAGCCCCGACGGCGCAAGCCCATGGCAGAAAAGCACTCCCGGTTCCGCACCTGCCTCTCTGGCCACCACCCCGGCCCCGACGGCCGAGCCGATGGCACCGGCTTTGCTCATGATGCGGGCCGTGCTGGTCGATCTAAACCCCACCCCTCGCTACGACCGACAAGATCCGAACACGCCGGATCGCGACCATGGCCGGCGGGGGACTGCGACGAATCGAGCCAGGACTCTGAGCCTGAGACGGAGGTCTCGGTCGGAGCTGGTTGGAGGCGAGCCATGAGGGCTCGCCGATCGCCTGCGGACGAACAGGAGGTTCGGGATGATGATCGTCAGGACGCTCGCCCTGGGACTGATCACGCTGGGCAGCCTGGCCACGACGGCCACGGCAGGCGTCATGGCGTCCTCGAACCACTACGTCGACGCATACATCAACGTCAGCACCGGGCCCTACGATGAGGCGAGCAACCTCACCGCCGGCGGGGCCCGGCCCTGGTACGACAGCCCGTTCGTGCAGAGCCTCTACGGCGGGGTGCCCACCGCCGCCCAGCGGGAAGACTTCCGCTACGGGGTCCTCACCCGGCTCATCGGCACCTTCCAGAAGAGCGGCCTGGACCTGACGATCACCGACAATCCCAAGGACCTGGCCCCGCACGCCCTGAGCGTCGTCTCGGGCACGTATAGCCCGAACAGCCCCGAGGCCGTGGGCATCGCCAGCATCGGCGGCAGCGGGTTCACCTTCATCGACAGCCTGAAGTACGCCAAGACCCCGGACGAGCTGAAGTGGGCCGTCGCCCGCAGCGTGGCCCACGAGCTGATGCACACCTTCGGCGGCGAGCACCACGACAGCACCGGCCAGTACATCGACGGCGAGGTCACCCCCTGGGAGACCCTGGTCCACCCGGACTCGACCCTGAGCCCCGACGCGGTGGCCGACCTCCGGAGCAAGGACTGGCGGTCGCCCAATAGCGGTTACACCTTCACCGGCTTCGGAACGGCCTACGGGGCTTACGGCGGCTACGGCTGGGGCGCGATGAACGTCTCCGGGACCGAGACGACGCACGTGGCCGCCCCGGTGCCCGAACCGACGACGATCGCCCTCTGGTCGGCCGCGGCCGTAGGCCTGGTCGTCGCCCGCCGCCGTCGCCGGCTGGCCTGAACCGGGTCGGCCCTTCGATCGGAACCGCACCGTGGTCGGCTCACGACGCCTTGACACCGGCGTGACGACCGAACAGACTCGATTGACCGAGCGAGGTGGATCGAGCACCGCGACGCACGTCCGAGAGTCCTCCCGGGGTTCCCGCCCTTGAAGCCCAGTGCCTGGGCCGGCCGCTGGGGCCTGGTCCTCACCTATCTGCTGACGCTGGTGCTCGTCGACGGTGGCCACCGTCACGGCGCCGAGGCGCGCGACGCGGCCGAGTGCATGGCCTCGTGCCAGGCGCCCGGTCCGCACCTCTCGGGCCACACCTCGCCCGACCTCTCGGGTCCCCGCCACGACTGCCCCGCCTGCCAGTGCCGGGCCGTCTCGCTGGCCCTGGCGCCGGCCACGCCCCTGGAGTTCCGCCGCGAGAGTGAACCCATCGTCCGGGCCGAGCCCGCGCTCGCCCAGGCTCCCCGCACGCACGGCCACGGCTGCCGCGCGCCTCCCCACGCCTGAGCTCGCCCGCATCCGGTCCCGTTCGCCTGGTCGCGCCCGCAGTGGCGTGGCCCGCCACGGGGCCCCCGATCGTGTGCGTCTCAGACTCATGCCCTTCCGGCCTGACGGGTCGGCCGCCCAGGAGAGCCTGCACCCGTTGCAGCGGCTCCCGGCCGACTCCGTGGAGAGGATTGCCACTTCCCATGCGCCCCAAGACCTCCCGGCCGGCCCGCCGCGCCGCCGGTTTCACGCTGATCGAGCTGCTGGTCGTGATCGCCATCATCGGGGTGCTGATCAGCTTGATGCTGCCGGCCGTCCAGAGCGCCCGCGAGGCC
>CAZUZD010000588.1:0-2482 GCA_964624465.1 uncultured Isosphaeraceae bacterium | reverse complement strand
CCGGGGCCGGCTGGCTGCCCGCGCCGTCCGGGTCGGGCAGCGTCACCCGGGTCAGCCGGTCGTACACGTCGGAGGTCGGGAAGTCGGGGCGGTACAAGGGGTGAATTGTTGAAGCCCGACCAGAAGCTGAGCGAGCCGAAGCTGTTGTCTGGGCGACGGCCCGGCCCTGCTGATTCCAGATCCGGGAACCCGGAGATTCCGGGTGCTGTGCCAGAAAGAAGGGTGGTCGTGGCGGGGCGTGGAGCTAGACCGGGCTGGCCTGCTTTGCGGGGCGGACGTCGCCTCGTGGGCACGGGGAGGAAGTACTTGGCAGGGATCGCACCTAGCGGGGCCTGATGGACACCTTGAAGACAAGCGAACCGAAGTCAGGCGGATTCGCCATGCCATGGCTGCAATGGTAGACACGTTCGCTTTCGCTAACAATCTCCACCCAGAGTCCGGCGTTTTCAGTCCATTTCTCCACGAGCTTCTCCCCGCTGGGATAGACCGTCTCATAAACATTCCAAATCCACAACTGTCCGTCCTGGCTAAAAAAAGGGTATTCGACCACATCCTCAAGGTGGTCTTCTCTCCAGGTTCTCAGGAGCGGCACTTGCCCGCCTCCTAAATGGAACCAGCCATCGAGCTTCATATCGAAGCCTTGCCTCACTCGGGGCGTCGCAGTGATGAATTCGGCTCGAACGATCCCGTTCTGAGGAACTGGAATGGTGTCCGAAGTCCAAATCCGAAGGCCGTTCCACAAAAGATGTCTCGGCCTGGTCTTCCTGTCGGGAAACCGTGTGGCGTGATCGTTCATTGCGTACTGGATCGTCAGCCCTGAATGAGCGTAATCACGGACATTAGTATTTGCCATCCCCTGTCCTATCACCTTGGCAATTGGCGGTGAGGATCAACAGCCGCATGGTCGGCGGGCCATCGTGGAACAACATCGGTCCCGCCTTCCCGCAGCGGGATTGGCTCATGAGAAAGTTCCATCGTCTCCCATTCTCCGAGTTCGTTCTGCCTCCTCGGGCCACGCCAGCCACGAGACTGGATTTCGGCTCGCTGTGCGGGCGTCAGTGGCGAGTTGGGGTCTTGAGCGAGCCTCCTCCAAGCGGCACGGCGCTGTGCGTCCGTCATCACATACGGAGAGGGCGGGTTGGCAGGGTCAGGGACGTAGCGACCCGTCTTCGAGTCACGCAACTTGCCCGTTGCTCCGTTTGGAGCAACTGGCCCGTTGCCGGGTCCTCCGGATGACTCAGAATACGCGAACTGGAGATGACCTATTTCGCCGATCCCCATGGTAACCGCAGCCACGGTCCGGGAGGAGGAGGCACTCAGTTGCAGCGCCGGCCTGACGAGCAGTCCGGAGCCGCTGGTGAGGAGCGTTGGGGTTCGAGAGAGGCTCGCTCCCCGCATTCCGGCCGACCCCGTGGCTAAGGGAGCGAACGCCATGGAAAGCATGACACCGGCTGCGAACTTGCTGACTTCATGCTCGGTCCGCCCCTCCTCGAACGCGAAGTCCGAGCCGACCCAGGCCATGAACCGGTTGGCCGCGCCGTAGCTCCAGTCCGGCGAAGCGAGATACGGAATCTGATACTTCCGTGATAAGCAAGCGTTAGCGATAGCGGTGGCGATATTCGGCACAGCCACCAAGGTGTCTTGAAGGCTATTGATCGCATTGGCCCCAATCTGGATCGAGCCGACACCGAGCCCGAACACGGTTGCTGCCCGGTTGTGAGCCATGAGGCCGAGATCATCCCCGATCCAGGGCCCAGGTCCCCTGGCATTGGCGGGGATGACATGCCCGGCCAGCTCGGTGTGCCAGCCCTCGACGGTGCCGCCGCCCAAGTCGGCCTTGGCCGCCCTCAGGCCGCTGGGATCCACGAGGTTGGTCGGGCTGTTCCCGACGTAGCGGTACAGGTTGGCGTCCCCGCCCGCGAAGCCGCTCGGGTCCTCGCCCACGAACCGGCCCGTCCCCGCGTCGTAGTACCGGGCCCGGTAGTAGTACAGGCCGGTCTCGGCGTCGTACTCCCGCCCCGTGAACTTGAACCGGTCCCCGGCCGAGGGCGCGCTCTCGCTGGCCGTGCCGAAGGCGTCGTAGTCGATGCGGTCCAGCACCTGCGCCGAGGTCGAGCCGATCCGGGCCAGGGCCCGCGTCGAGCCCAGGCGGTCGGGCAGGTACCACGTCGCGGTGGTGTCGGCATCCAGCCGCGCCAGCAGAAGGTCCACCGCCGGGCCGTGCAGGTAGCGGCTCTGGACGGCACCGGCGCCGTCCAGGTCGGCGTAGGCGTCCTGGCCGTCGTACATCGTCCAGCGCTTCGTGGCCGCCAGTGGCCCGGCCCCGTCGGCGTCGACGATCTTGCCGACCCGCCGGTCGAAGGCGTCGTAGACGAAGCTCACCTGCTGCGTGACCGGGCCCGTGGCCGTGTCGCGGTCGGTGACGCCGGTCAGGCGGTTGCGGTGGTCCCAGGCGTACTCGCGGACCCGGCTGTTCGCCTTC
>CAZUZD010000587.1:0-2501 GCA_964624465.1 uncultured Isosphaeraceae bacterium | reverse complement strand
CGCCCCCGAGGCGACCCCGGCCGCCGCCGCCCCCGCCGCCGCCGGCGGAGCGAGCAGCATCAAGGCGATCATGATCACCCTGGCCAAGGGGCCGACCAGCCTCACGCCCGTGATCGGCGAGGAGCTCAACCAGGACATGCCCCCCTGGGACACGATCCGCCCCCAGACCAGGGAGTTCGCCACCCTCGCCGCCGCGCTGGGCGGCCACCAGCCCCCGAAGGGCGAGGCCGACTCGTGGGCCCGCCAGACGGCCAGCTACAGCGCCTCGGCCGCCGAGCTCGACGCCGCCGCCCAGGCCGGCGACCGGGACAAGGCCCTGGCCGCGCACGAGGTCCTGAGCCGCTCGTGCATGGGCTGCCATCGCGAGCACCGCATCATGGGCCCCGGCGGCGGCGGTCCCGGCGGTCCCGGCGGGTTCCGGATCATGGGCCCCGGCGGCCCCGGTGGGTTCCGTGGCGGCCCGGGTGGTCCTGGTGGCGGTGGCCCCGGCGGCCCCGGCGGCGGGTCGATGGGGGCCATCTTCCAGAAGTTCCAGACCCTCAGCGTGGAGGAGCGGGACCAGCTCCGCCCCGACTCCGGCAGCACCGAGGAGCAGCGCGCCGAGCTGCTCAAGAAGGCTGGCGTCACCGACGAGGAGCAGGCCCAGATGAAGGCCATGATGGAGCGGATGCGTCAGGGCGGCGGCGGCCCCGGTGGCCCCGGCGGTGGTCCTGGTGGCCCTGGCGGCCCCGGGCCGCGCTGAGGACAATTCCGGAGTGGGAGGCGCCCCGCCCGGTTGGCGGGCGGGCGCCTCGGGTGGGGATGGGTCCGTGAGGTGAGGGAGTCGAGAGCCATGAGCCGATACCAGTTCGCGATCCAGACCAGCCGGCGCCGCTTCCTGGGCGTCTCGGCGCTGGGGGCCTCGGCGTTCTTCCAGACCCGCGGCCTGTTCGCCGACGAGCTGACCCGCACGCCGTCGCAGACCGAGGGGCCGTTCTACCCCGACAAGCTGCCGCTGGACACCGACAACGACCTGATCCGGGTCAACGACGACCTGACCCCCGCCGTGGGCACGATCACCCACCTCGGCGGCCGGGTGCTCGACGCCCAGGGTCAGCCCCTGCGGAACGTGCTGGTCGAGATCTGGCAGGTCGACGGCCGGGGCGCCTACCTGCACACCAAGGACCCGAACCACGCCCAGTACGACACGAACTTCCAGGGCTTCGGGCGGTTCCTCACCGGCTCCAGCGGCGAGTACTACTTCCGCACGGTCAAGCCGGTGCCGTACCCCGGGCGCACGCCGCACATCCACGTGAAGCTGAAGCGCGGCGACAAGGACCTGCTCACAACGCAGTGCTACATCGCCGGCGAGCCCGGCAACGAGCGCGACGGCGTGTACCGCGGCCTCAAGGACGCCAGCGAGCGCAAGGCCGTCACCATCGGGTTCGACCCGCTGCCAGGCTCGGCGCTCGGCGAGCTGGCCGCCCGTTTCGACGTCGTGCTCGGCCGGACCCCCGAGGGCTGAGCCCGCCGCCCCACCGCCCGGAACCCTCCACCCCAGCCCCCGGCCCGACCTGGACCCCTGCGTCCCGGCCGCGCCGGGGGCGTTCGCGCGCCCGGGCCGACCCGAAAAAAGAGCGGGCCGGGGAGTCGGATCGTAAGGGTCTTTGCGGTGGTGGTTTCGGGCGAACCGCGCCGGGTCGGGGTGAAGATTCTTTTGGGGTCTTCTGTAAGGTTTTGTTCGCTCGGGCCCACTTCATCTCTGTACGGAAGCGATCCAGGGCCGGCAGTCGCCGACGTGGGCGGCAGGGTCCGGTCGGGCCAGGGGGCCCGGGGTCGCCGGCTGGAGGCGGGAGCCTCCGGGACAACCAGCAGAGGAGCGTCAGCGATGCGGCAGTTCTGGACCCTGGTGGCAGCGGTGGCCCTGGTCGGGGGCGTCTCGGAGGCGCGGGCGGGCGTCGTCACCTTCAGCTTCGGTGACAGTGACGACGGACTGTCGACGATCAGCAAGACCGTTGATGGGATCACACTGACGCTCTCGAACCCGGGAGCGTACAGCGTTTTTTTTGTTGATGGCGACGGGATTTTTTTATCGAGCAATCCAAATGATGGACAGAACACCTCGTTTGATCTGGCAGTGACCGGTGGCACGATCCAGCTCACGGGTTATCAGGTCGGGTTCACGTATGTTCCTGGAGCTTCGGCGCAGTTTGGGATGTCGGGTGGCTCGGGCACGTCGACGGGCAACTCGATGTCTACGGGGGGCACCTTCACGGCCAACGGCAACTGGCAGCTGGCCCCCGGCCAGGTCGGCACCCTCACGCCCCAGTCGTTTGCTGCGGCCACAGCATACTCTCAGCTCAAGTCGCTGAGCTTCAACGTGGTGCCGGCGGCGGCGGTTCCCGAGCCGGGCACGGTGGGCCTGGCGCTGGTGGGCGCCGGCGTGCTGGGCGTGCGGGCCTGGCGGCGGCGCGGGCGGCGGGCGGCGGCCTGAGCCCGGCGCGTCGGCAGGCCACGGACGT
>CAZUZD010000586.1:0-2502 GCA_964624465.1 uncultured Isosphaeraceae bacterium | reverse complement strand
CGCCGTCGGCGGCGGTGCGGCCCCGCGATCGACCCCGGCCACCCCGCCGGCCTCGCTGCCCGACTCGGCGCCGCTGCCGCTGAGCGCCCCGCCGATCAGCCCGCCCTCGCCCTGATCGCCTCGAAGCCGGGCCGCCGGGCGGCACGATGCCGTCAGCGACCAGCCCGGACCGCCTCGCCCCCCAGGATCGAGCCCGAACGGATTCGGCACGCCGGTGGTGACCCCCTGAAGGGTCGCAGCCCGGCGTGATCGCGTTTGTGGCGTCCGGTTGTCGAGGCCGCCGCCGCCCGGCTATCCTGGGAACCTGAACACATCTCGACGCACCCCGGGTCGCCGCCGCCCCAACGGCACCCTCACCGCACCCCCCAGGGGACGCCCCATGCAGGCCGATGACGGTCCGGGTGACGCCAGGCCGGACGCCGACACCTGGCAGCAGCGGCTGGCCGAGGTGCTCGACATGATGCGCGAGGTCAGCCTCCAGACCGATCCCCAGGCCCTGGTGCGCACCTACAGCCAGCGGATCCGGCGGATCCTGCCGACCGACCGCTCGGTCTCGATCAGCCGCCGCGGCCTGGAGGCCCCCTGGTTCCGGGTCACCCGCTTCAGCGGCTGGCGCGACGAGGTCAACCCCTGGGCGACCCCCGAGCGGCTGCCGCAGCACCAGGGCGGCCTGCTGGCCGACCTGCTGTACCGCGACGCGGCCTGCGTGCTCGACGACCCGGTGCTCGCCCCCGACGACCCGGCGCGGCCGTACCTGGAGGGCATGCGCTCGTTCGCCGTGTTGCCGAACTTCGACCGCGGCCAGGCCCTGAACATGACCATCCTCATGCGCCAGGACCCCGGCGGGTTCCGGCCCGAGATGCTCCCCGACCGCGTCTGGATGTCGAACCTCTTCGGCCGCGCCACCCAGACCCTGGTGCTCGCCGAGGAGCTGCGGCGGGCCTACGAGCTGGTCGACCACGAGCTGCACCAGGTCGCGGCCATCCAGCGCTCGCTGTTGCCGCAGGCGATCCCGAAGATCGAGCGGCTCGACCTGGCCGTCCACTACCAGACCTCGCGCTGGGCCGGCGGCGACTACTACGACTTCTTCCCGCTGGCCAACGGCGCCTATGGCCTGCTGGTGGCCGACGTCAGCGGCCACGGCACGCCGGCGGCCGTGATCATGGCCATCACCCACAGCCTGGCCCACAGCAACCCCGACCACCACATGCCGCCGGGCTCGCTCCTGTCGCACGTCAACCGCCGGCTGGTGCAGAGCTACACCGAGGACAGCGGCACCTTCGTGACCGCCTTCTACGGCATCTTCGATCCGAAGCAGCGCACCCTGACCTACGCCTGCGCCGGCCACAACCCGCCCCGGCTCAAGCGCTGCCGCACCGGCGCGGTGCGGGCCCTCGATGCCGTCGGCGGGCTGCCGCTGGGGCTCTTCGAGGAGGTCCAGTTCGACGAGGCGACCCTGCGGCTGATCCCCGGCGACCAGCTCGTGCTCTACACCGACGGCATCACCGAGGCCACCGCCCCCGACGGCGCCCAGTTCGGCACCGAGCGGCTCGACGGCTCCATCGGCGGCTGCCTGGCCACCGCCGACGGCCTGATCGCCGGCATCCTCGCCGACCTCGAGCGCTTCACCGCCGGCCAGCCCCCCGCCGACGACCAGACCCTGCTCGTCGCCCGCGTCAGCTGACCCCCCGAGGCCATCGGCCGACCGACCAGCCCCCGATGGCGGTCGCCCCGGGCCCGGGATGCTCCGAGGTGCCGATCGAGGAGGCCCCGGCAGCGCGGCGGCGGAACTGTCGGAAAATTTTCCCGCCCCCGGGGGCCGACCGCACGTAACAATGCATGGGCGACGGCGCGCGGACCGCCATGTCCGGGCGCCACCCCCACCAGCACCCAGCTCTCCACCTCATGGCACGGCCTCTGGCCCAAGGATCTCTGGCGATGCGCGCTCCACGACTGCGGTCGGTGCTGGCGGCGTCCACCCTGCTCGTCGCCCTGACCCCGGCGGCCTTCGCCCAGCGCGGCGGCGGCGGCGGCGGCCGACCCGGCGGCGGCATGGGCGGCGGTGGCGGCATGCGCGGCGGTGGCATGAGCATGGGCGGTGGCGGCGGCATGCGCGGCGGTGGCATGAGCATGGGTGGCGGCGGCATGCGACCCGGCGGCATGTCCATGGGCGGCGGCGGCATGCGCGGTCCCGCCATGGGCGGCAGCATGAGCATGGGTGGCGGCGGCATGCGACCTGGCGGCATGTCCATGGGCAGCCCGATGGGCGGCGGCATGCGACCCGGCGGCGGCATGAGCCTGCCCGGTGGCAGCCTGGGCGCGCGGCCCGGCGGTGGTGCGATGGGCATGCCCGGCGGCAGCCTCGGCGCCCGGCCAGGCGGTGGCTGCATGAGCCTGCCCGGCGGCAGCCTGGGCGCCCGACCCGGTGGTGGCAGCATGGGCATGCCCGGTGGCAGCCTGGGCGCCCGACCCGGCGTCGGTGGCGGCATGACGATGCCCGGC
>CAZUZD010000585.1:0-2513 GCA_964624465.1 uncultured Isosphaeraceae bacterium | reverse complement strand
TGGCGCCGTAGACGAGACCCTGCTTGATGCCGCCGCCGGCGAGCACCACGCTGAAGACCTTGGGCCAGTGGTCGCGGCCGGCGGTGCCGTTGATCTTGGGCGTGCGGCCGAACTCGGAGGAGACGACGACCAGCGTGCGCTCCAGCAGGCCGCGGCTGGCCAGGTCGCCGATCAGGGCGGCGTAGGCCTGGTCGAAGGCGGGCATCTGGCCCTTCATGCCGGCGGTGATCTGGTTGTGCATGTCCCAGCCGCCGTACTGCATGACGACGAATCGGACGCCGGCCTCGACCAGCCGCCGCGACATGAGCATGCGCTGGCCGGCCTCGTTGCGCCCGTAGGCGTCGCGGATCGGGGCCGGCTCGGCCTCGATGTTGAACGCCTCGCGGGCCTTCTCCGACGAGATCAGGCTGTACGCCCGGTCATAGAAGGTGTCCATCGCGGCCAGGCCGTCGGACTTCTCCTTCTGGCGGAAGTGCTCGTTGACCGACTCCAGGATCGTGCGGCGGCTGGCGAACCGCGACTCGTCGATCCCGCCCGGCAGGTTCAGGTCCTGCACCCGGAAGCCCTTGCTCGCCGGATCCGCCCCCAGCGAGAACGGCGAGAAGGCCGAGCTCAGGTAGCCGGTGCCGGCGTAGACGTTCGGCTGGCTCGGGATGCAGACGTACGGCGGCAGGTTGTTCTTCGGGCCGTACTCGTGGGCCACCACGCTGCCCATGCTCGGGTACAGCAGGGCGGGGCTGGGCTTGTAGCCCGTGAACATGTTGTGCGTGCCGCGCTCGTGGGCGGCCTCGCCGTGGGTCATCGAGCGGATCACGCAGAGCTTGTCGGCCACCTGCGCCGTCTTGGGCAGGGTCTCGCTGAAGACCTCGCCGGCGATCTTGGTGGGGATCGAGCCGAGCTCGCCGCGATACTCGATGGGCGCGTACGGCTTGGGGTCGAACGTCTCCTGGTGGGCGATGCCGCCGGGCAGGAAGATGTGGATGATCGAGTCGGCCTTGGCGGCGATCGGGTCGTACTTCTTGGCGTCGGCGCGGGCCTCCCGCAGGCGGAGGAAGTCGGCCAGGGTCAGCCCGAAGCCGGCGGTGCCGACCGTCAGGAATCCACGGCGGCTGAACAGGTGCCGCCTGGCGTTCGATCCAGCCATCTCGAAGTCTCCTCCGCTGGGCCCACCGGCGCCGCTCTGGCCAGCCCGGGTCGGGCCGGCCCGCAGGCCGCAGGCCGCAATCCATCCATCCACGATGCCCGACCGGAGCGGGCTCGCCAATTGTTTAACAATCTAGCGTTACCTGCCATACGGGGCAAGCCACGGCACGCGTTGGCGCCAATTTCGAAAAGGTCTCGGTCCGAATTCCTTCGCCGGGGTCGGCGGGGGGCGACTGGCGGCGGGGGCGGGGGGGTTGCTAGAGTCGGGCGGCAGGCGACGGTCCCGGCCGGATCGGGGGCGCGCCTCCCTTGGCCTGGGGTCCCGCCGATGCGACGTGCTGCCTCCTCTGGATCGTGGTGTGCCGGCCTGATGCTCCTGATCGCGACCGGCGTCGGCGCCGGGCGGGCGGCGGCCGACGCGGGCGATCGTCGCGACGTCCACTCGTTCAGCCGGCCCGAGCAGGTACGGGTCAGCCACCTCACGCTGGCGCTCCGGCCCGACTTCGCCACGAAGTCGATCCAGGGCGAGGCCACCTGGACGGTGACCCGGGCCCCGGGCGCCCCGGCCGACGCCCCGCTGGTGCTCGACACCCGCGACCTGACGATCGCCCGCGTGACGGCCGGGCCGGCCGGGTCGCCCGATCAGCCGGTGGCGTTCACCCTGGGCACGCCCGACCCGATCCTGGGCACGGCGCTCTCGATCCCGCTGCCGGCGGGGGCCGAGGCGGTGCGGATCACGTACACGACCTCGCCGAAGGCCGGGGCGTTGCAGTGGCTCGACCCGGCGGGGACCCTGGGCAAGCAGCAGCCGTTCCTGTTCTCGCAGGCGCAGGCGATCCAGGCCCGCACCTTCCTGCCGTGCCAGGACACCCCCGGCGTGCGGGTGACCTATGACGCCACCCTCACGGTCCCCGAGCCGCTCCAGGCGGTGATGGCCGCCGAGGGACCGACCCCGGTGGCCGGGCCGGCCGTGCCGGGGCACCGCTCGTTCGGCTTCAAGATGCCGCAGGCGATCCCCTCGTACCTGATCGCCTTCGCCGTCGGCGACCTGGAGTTCCGCAAGCTCGGCGAGCGCACCGGCGTCTGGGGCGAGCCGGGGATCGTCGCCAAGGCCGCCTGGGAGTTCGCCGACACCGAGAAGATGCTCGAGGCCGCCGAGGCGCTGTTCGGCCCCTATCGCTGGGGCCGCTACGACCTCCTCGTGCTCCCCCCCAGCTTCCCGTTCGGCGGCATGGAGAACCCGCGCCTGACCTTTGCGACCCCGACCGTGCTGGCCGGCGACCGCTCGCAGGTGGCGCTGGTGGCGCACGAGATGGCGCACTCGTGGTCGGGCAACCTCGTGACGAACGCGACGTGGCGCGACTTCTGGC
>CAZUZD010000584.1:0-2516 GCA_964624465.1 uncultured Isosphaeraceae bacterium | reverse complement strand
TTCCAGCCGATCTCGTCGGTGGCGCCATATGCCGTGCCGGGCTTCAGGCCGGCGCCGGCCATCCAGACCGTGAAGCCGTACTGGTTGTGGTCGCGGCCGGTGCCCACCACGTCGGCGGCCGACTGCGCGAACGGCGTGCGGCCGAACTCGGTGGTGAACAGGACCAGCGTGTCGTCGAGCATCCCCCGCCGCTTCAGGTCGCGCAGCAGGGCGGCCACCGGCTGGTCGATGCGGAGCGCCTCCTGGCCGTGATTCTCCTTCATCGTCTCGTGGCCGTCCCAGTTCCGCCGGGGGTTGCCGAAGGCGCCGCCGGAGAACATCTGGACGAACCGGACCCCGCGCTCGAGCAGGCGGCGGGCCAGCAGGCAGGCGCGGCCGAAGTCGGCGGTCTCGGCGCGGTCCAGGCCGAACTCGCGGCGGGTGGACTCGGACTCCCGCTCCAGCGCCGTGACCTCGGGCACCGCCAGTTGCATGCGCGCGGCCAGCTCGTAGGCGCGCATCCGGGCCGCCAGCGCGTCGTCGCCGCCGTGCGATTCGAGGTGCTCGCGGTTCTGCGCCAGCAGCAATTCGCGGGCGGCGGCCTCGTCGCGCGGGTCGATCGGCCGGGTCGGGAACAGGTCGTCGATCGGCCGCTCGGCGGCGCGCAGGACGACCCCCTGGTGCCGCGCCGGCAGGAAGCCGTTGCTCCAGTTGATCGACCCGCCGGCCGGCTGCTCGCGGGCGTCGGGGATCACCACGAACGCCGGCAGGTCGTCGGCCTCGCTGCCCAGGCCGTAGGAGAGCCAGGAGCCCATCACCGGGAAGCCGTTGAGCCGGAAGCCGCTGTTCTGCTGGAAGGTGGCCGGGGTGTGGTTCGAGGTGTCGGCGACCATCGAGCGGATGAGCGTGAGCTCGTCGGCCACGCCCGCCAGGTGCGGGAACAGCTCCGAGACCCACAGGCCGCTCTCTCCGCGCTGCTTGAAGGCCCAGTCGGGGGCGCGGAGCCGGCCGACCTGGCCGAAGAAGACGTCGGGCCGCTCCTTCGACTGCAACGACTGGCCGTGCTTGGCGATCAGCTCGGGCTTGTAGTCGAAGGTGTCCACCTGGCTCATGGCGCCGCAGAGGCAGATGTGGATCGCGCGGGTGGCCCTGGGCGCGAAGTGCGGGCACGGGGGCACCGCCTCGCCGCGGGCGGCGTCGGCGGCCGGCGGCTCGGCGCGGAGGGTGCCGTCGCGGAGCATCAGCCAGGCGGAGGCGGCTCCGGCCAGGCCCTGCGCGGTCCAGTCGAGGAACTCGCGGCGGTTGGGCATCGGCATCGTGGCGCTCGCTCCGGACCGGGCGGTCAGTCGACGTAGAGGAACTCGTTGGCGTTGAACAGCACCCGGCCCAGCACGGCCGCGCCGTGCTCGGCCACCACCCCGGTGGCGCGGGCCCGCTCGGCGGGGCCCGGGGGCCGGCCCAGGGTCAGGCGGTAGGCCAGGTCGACCTGCGCGGCGGGGTCGTCCCCCGCCTCGCGGCGGAGGCGCCCGGCGAATTGGTCGGCCAGGTGCAGTGTCAGGGTGTCATTGAGCAGCGTGAGGGCCTGGAGCGGCGTGTTGGTGCTGGCGCGATTGGGGGCGGTGGTCGAGGGATCGGGGCAGTCGAAGGCGTCGAGGAACGCGCTGCGACCGCCGCGGGCCCAGGTGCGGTAGATCGACCGCCGTTCCAGGCCGGGGCCGATCGGCTCGACGGGCGTGTAGCGCTGGGTGATCGTCCCCTTCGCCTGCGTGATGGCGTGCTCGCGGAAGCCGGGGCCGCCGGGGGTGAGGTCGAGCCGGCCGGCGGCGGCGAGCATGGCGTCGCGCACCATCTCGGCCTCGAGCCGCAGCGGGGCCTTGCGCCAGTGCAGCCGGTTGCCGGCGTCGGCCCGGAGTGCCTCGGGTTGCGGGGTCGCGGCCCGCCGGTACGCGGCCGAGGTCACGATCGTGCGGTGCAGGTGCTTGAGGCTCCAGCCGTGGGCGATCAGGTCGGTCGCCAGCCAGTCCAGCAGCTCCGGGTGCGAGGGTTGGCCGCCGTTGAATCCGAAGTCGCTGGGGGCGTCGACGAACCCGGTGCCGAAGTGCCAGAGCCAGACGCGGTTCACGATCACCCGGGGCGTGAGCGGGTGCCTCGAGTCGGTGATCCAGGCCGCCAGCCGGGCGCGACGGTCGGGCGCCGGGTCGTCGGGCGACGCGACGAACTGGCTGCTCAGACCGGCCCCGTCGAGGGTCGCCACGCCGCCGGGGGCCAGCGCCTCGGCCGGCGAGCGCGGATCGCCGCGCACCAGGCGGTGCGTCGGCCCGGCCGGCCTGGGGGTGACGACGTAGGATCGCAATGGCCGGTACGCCCGCACCGTCGCCGCCAGCACGGGACCGGCACCCAGCGCGGGCGCCAGGCGTCCGGCGCGGCCCAGGTCGCGGCGGGCGGCATCGGCGGGTGGCACGAGCGGGGCGAGGTCGCGGACGCCGGGCTTCACGTCGCCGAGCGCGGCGGCCAGGCGGTAGTAGTCGGCCTGGGCG
>CAZUZD010000583.1:0-2518 GCA_964624465.1 uncultured Isosphaeraceae bacterium | reverse complement strand
GGCCGCGCCCGCGGCCGCAGGGGCCGCAGCCAAGGGGGCCGGGGGGCCGGCTCGGTCCCGCGCGGGGCGGGGCGGGGTTGGGGCGGGCGGGCGCTCAGGGCGGGCAGCTCCAGGAGATCGGCCCATGATCGGCCGGCGGGCGGGGCTGGTCAAGCGCCCGGTCCGACGACGCCCTGGTCCGGTGGCAGCGGCCGGACGGATGGCGCCGATCGCGACGATTTTCGCAAGTGCGCCGGCCGTGCGCACCGATCAACTGGGCAGTCATCCGGCGCCTCGACGCGCCGGGTCCACGGCCGCGGCCGCCCGCTCCGGGTGGCCACCGGTCGTGATCGCGAACCAGACCGACCGTCGTCGTGCGGGCCCGGGACCGGCCGGAGGCCGACGGGCCCGCGATCGACCGGACCGCCCTCGTGGGGGCGGCCGGCGGCGGGGTCGGAACCCTTGGGACACGGAGGATCCTCCATGCGTCGCCTGGCTCCCCTCTGCCTTGGCCTGGGCCTCTCCCTGGCGGTCGGCGCCCCCGCGTCGGCCCAGCAGCCGACCGCCCCCGGCCACGCCATGCACCTCTGCGCCAAGTGCGCCAAGAACCTGCCGAAGCGGCTGCCCGCCAGCGGCCCCACCGAGCCCCCCCCGGGCGCCATCGTCGTGGCCGGCGGCGACTGCGTGGCCTGCCAGCAGTCGCAGGGCGGCGTGATCGTCGGCGAGGCCGCCGGCCTGGCCTACGTCGGCGGCCCCTCGGGCGGCGAGGCCCCCGGCCTGGCCCAGATCGGCGGCCCGATGGGCGGCGTCCCGATCGGCTTCCCCTCGTCGGAGCCGGCCCCGATCGGCGTGATGCGCACCAATTACGCCCAGCCGACCGCCCCGGCCGCCGGCCCGATCGACGTCATGGCCCACGGCCAGGGCTCCGGCCGCAACGGCATGGTGCCCGCCGGCATGATGGGCCCGAGCACGCCGCCCCCGGGCATGATGGCCCGACCCGGCGGCCCGAATCCCAACGCCGGCCGCTGGGCCGGCACCGAGACGTCGATGATGCAGCCGGGCGCCTACCCCGGCACCAGGAAGCCCGGCATGATGCGGAACCTCTTCGGCATGCCCCGCTCCACCCGCATGGGGGCCGCCCAGGAGGCCCGCAAGCGCGAGATGCACGCCATGGAGCGCTACGACGCCCTGCAGGCCGCCCCGGCCAACCTCCCCGCCAGCGCCGTCTACGGCGGCGGCCCCCGCTGAGCCGAGCGGAGCCACGCCGCTCCCCGCGATCCTGCATTCCCCCCACCGACCGGTCGGTTCGCGTTTCCCCCGGGGCTCCCGGCCGGCAAGGTGCGCGGGTCGTGCGGGTTCTCGGCTGTCCCGGTAAGGCCGGTAAGTCGGGTCGGACGGAAAGCCTCCAGCGGGGGGGCGACGGGGGCCGATTGCACAAAGGCGTGATCCTGCCCCGGCGTGGCCAACGTCCGCGACGGGTGGGTCGGCCAGGAGCCCGAGTCGGGACCCGGAGGAACCGGGGCACGACGGGGGATCCTGGCAGGCTCTCGGGGTCTGGGCCCGCGGCCGTGAGGCGGCGGGGCCGGGCGGCCGGCGGGATCGATCGGACTGAAGGACGGCGACGAGCGCGCACAGGATGGCGCAGGGGCTCGATCAGCGTTCGCCCGAAATCGCGACGGACCGCTCCAGGAGGGAGAACTCAGGACATGTCAAGGGAGTGATCATGCGAAACGGTCATGCGAGAGGGCTGCTGTTCGCCCTCGCCCTGCTGGGCGCGACGGCCATGTCGGCCCGGGCCGGCGACCTGTTCCGGCACACGATTCCGCGCGAGACCCTGGCGAAGGACTATCGCACGGGCGGCGTGATGATGGCCCCGCCGATCCCGTACGGCTCCTACGCCAAGGATCATGCGGGCGCCGTGCACGGGGCCCTCGGCCACGTGGCCGGCTGTGTCCACTCGGCCACCGGGCTGCTCAAGGGCGCCCTCGGCAAGGTGTGCGGGGCCTGCGGCGGCCAGGGCAACGGCTGCGGGGCCTGCGGCGGCCAGGGCTGCCTGCACGGTTCGGCCTGCGGCTCGTGCGGCGGCAATGGCTGCGGCGGCTGCGGCGGCCTGGGCCTGACGCCCAACGTCTACGGCGGCAACGGGGCCGGCCTGGGCCACGGCCACGGCGGCAACGGCGGCTGCGCCACCTGCGGCGACGCGGGTGCGGTGATGGGCGCCGGCCTCGGCCACGCCGGCCACGGCCACGGCACCACGACGGCGATGGGTCCGGCGGCCAAGGGCCTGCCCCTGGCGGCCTCGCCCCAGTACGCCCCGATGGCCGGCTCGCCCCAGGGCGGCCCGGCGATGATGACCCCGTGCGGCAAGTGCGGCGGTCGCGGCCTGACCAACTCCGGCCTCATGGGCCGCAAGGTGGGCTACTGCGGTGATTGCGGCGGCAACGGCCGGATCCTCGGCCGCGGCGGCCTGGGTCATGGTCACGGCCACGGCGGCGCCGCCATGGCGGCCGGCGACGGCGGGTCGGCCTGCGGCCCCTGC
>CAZUZD010000582.1:0-2555 GCA_964624465.1 uncultured Isosphaeraceae bacterium | reverse complement strand
CGTGCTTCGTCGGCAGCATCTCGTCGCGGTCGCCCAGGTGGTTCTTGCCGAACTGCCCGGTCATGTACCCCTGCGCCCGCAGCAGCGTGGCGATCGTCGGGTCCTCGGCCTTCATGCCCTCGGGGGCGCCCGGCAGGCCGACCTTGGTCAGGCCGGTGCGGATCGGCGACTGCCCGGTGATGAAGGCGGCGCGGCCGGCGGTGCAGCTCTGCTGGCCGTACCAGTCGGTGAACAGCGCACCTTCCTTGCCGATGCGGTCGATGTGGGGCGTCTTGTAGCCCATCATGCCCATGTTGTAGGCGCTGACGTTGAACTGGCCGATGTCGTCACCCCAGATGACCAGGATGTTCGGCTTCTTGCCCGCCGCCTCGGCGCGGGCCAGCGCCTCGGGCACGCTCGAGACCACCGGGGTCGGCACCGTCGCCGTCGCCGTGGTCGCCGCCGCCAGCAAGGCCGCCGATCCGCCCGGATCGCAGCACTGCCCCTTCGCCGCCGCAGCACCCTCGCCCGTCGCCGGGCCCGACGCCCGCGCCGCCGGCGTCAGCGGCCGGTTGGCCGCCACCAGCCCAATGATGACGCCCAGCCCCAGACAGGCGAGCGACTGCACGTAGAACCGCTTTTTCATCGAGTTCATCCTGGTGAAGTTTCCCCAGATCACCCAGTGTGTGGACCGCGGCCCGGATTCCTCCCGGCTCCCGCGCATCGTCCCGTGGTTCGACCCTGATGGCATAACTTATCTGCCATGAACAATCCAGATTAGGACACGCTGGCTTCCCTGGCCCGGGGTGACCAGGGCTCGCCGGCCTCTGGGTCCGAGAACATTCAGTCCCGATGCGGCTGCGCCAGCGGGCTCGGTTCGATCGCGGGGCGGGGGACCCTGGCCAGTCGCTGCGGCCGGTGTGCCCGTCGGGACCGGAACGGGACCCTGGTACGCCGCGGGAGCCTGGACGGGCCTGGGTCGACGGTCGAACGGGGTGCTGGGGCCAAGCCGTCGGGCGTGCCGGTCAGGGCATGGGTGCGGCGAGGAGGGGCCGCAGGACGGGCTCGAAGGCGTCGGCCATGCGGAGGAAGCCGAGGTCGGTGGGGTGCGAGCCGTCGACCGTGTCCTCGCCGTCGGCGCCGAGCTGGCCGGCGCCGTCGAGGTAGACCAGGCCGGGGACGCCGTCGGCGACCAGGCGGTCGAAGGCCTGGCGGAGGGCGGCGCGGCTGTCGAGGTTGCGCTGGCGGTTGGCCGCGATCAGCACGGCGTCGGCATAGGTGCGGTCCTCGGCCAGCACGATCGGGGTCGCGGGGCGGGCCTGTCGCAGGATGCGCACGAACGGCTCGACCCGGGCCTCGACCTCGGCGGCGGTCAGGTTCGGCAGGCAGTCGAGGACGTAGACGGCGGGGTCGAGTTCGGCGAGCAGGTGTGCCAGCTCGGGCTCCATCCGGCCGCTGCCGGAGAAGCCGAGGTTGATCACCGGGCGATCGAGGCGCCGGCCCAGGATCGCCGTGTGCACCATCCCCGGCCGCGAGGCGCAGCCGCCCTGGGTGATCGACGTGCCATAGACGACGATCGGCCTGCGGCTGGCGGCCGGTCGCTCGGGAGCCCGCCGCAGCGTCTGGCCCTCGGGCAGGCCGATCTCGACGGAGCTGACCCCGTTGTAGAGCGGCAGGTAGAGCAGGTACTCGCGCTCCCCCTGGGGCAGCCCGGAGGCCAGGGTCTGCGTGTGCGTGCGCCCCTTCTGCGGCTGGCCCACCGCCAGCCAGTGCCAGCGGCCGTCGACCCGCGCATACAGGTCCACCCCGCTGACGCCCGTCGCCGGCATGTGCGGCATCGCCAGCGCCTCGCTGGTGACCGTCCACCGCACCCGCACGCTCGGTGAACTCGTGACGAACCGCACCGCCAGCCCGGCCGCGTGGTGGCTCAGCCCCCAGACCGACCCCGGCACCTTCCCCTCGGCCCGGACCGGCAGCCGATCGAACGGCGCCTTCAGGTCCGCCCCCGACCAGCCCTGGCCCTCGACGCCCAGCAGCCGGATGTCATACCAGCGGGTCGGATCCTCCGGTGTGACCGTCGCCCGCGCCGGATCGATCACCGACCCCGCCTCCTGCGCCCCGGCCGTGGCCAGCCCACCGAGCAGACACACGAGCATGAGGGTCCATCGCTGACGCATGAGGAGCTCCGGCGGTAAGCGGCTGGATCGGGGACTGAGAGCGGAGAGTCACGTCCTGGTCTGCCGAACGGCATGAGACCGCGTCGGGACCATTGGGGATCCCGAGGCCAGCGACGATCGGTCCACCATCGCCCGTCGCGGCGATTCTGGCATCCTCACCGATCCGGGCATCCGGAAGAAAGGCAGATGATCGCGGCCACGCGACTCGAAGACTCAGGAACCGGCGGGACCGTGAACCTCAGCCGGCGCCGCTGAGGCGGGCGTGCAGGCGTTTGAGGGCGTCGGAGGGGGACTCGAAGTGCAGGGCTTCGGTGGTGTTGGGCTCGATCCAGGCGGCGGTGAAGGGGGAGGGGCCGTCGAGGTGGCGGACCTGGCGCGGGGGGGGGCGTCTTCAGCCAG
>CAZUZD010000581.1:0-2562 GCA_964624465.1 uncultured Isosphaeraceae bacterium | reverse complement strand
TGAAGGACCAGGCCATCGTCTGCAACATCGGCCACTTCGACAACGAGATCGACGTGGCCTCGCTCGAGGACTACCGCTGGGAGGAGATCAAGCCCCAGGTCGACCACGTCATCTTCCCCGACGGCAAGCGGATCATCCTGCTGGCCAAGGGTCGCCTGGTCAACCTCGGCTGCGGCACCGGCCACCCCTCCTACGTCATGAGCTCGTCGTTCGCCAACCAGACCCTCGCCCAGATCGAGCTCTGGCTGAACAACGACAAGTACCCGGTCGGCGTCTACGTCCTGCCCAAGAAGCTCGACGAGCACGTCGCCCGCCTCCAGCTCAAGACGCTCAACGTCCAGCTCACCGAGCTGACCCCCGAGCAGGCCGCCTACATCCACGTCCCGAAGGAAGGTCCGTACAAGACCGACCAGTACCGCTATTGATTGAGCTGAGCTGATCTGATCCAGATCGGTCGACCGGGGCGGCAGGGGACTTGGTTCCCTGCCGCCCCGGTTCGTTTTGATCCGGTGCCTGACGACGGAGCCCTGAGCTTCCTCGCGGCCCGTCTGCGTCAGCCGTCTCCGGAGCGTTACTGGTCCGTGCCCGAGGTGCCAGTCATGACGTCCATCCTCCTCGAAGTCCTCTTCATCCTGCTCTTGATCGCCGCCAACGGGGTCTTCGCCATGTCGGAGCTGGCCGTGGTCTCCGCCCGCAAGGCCCGGCTCCAGCAGTGGGCCGACCGCGGCGATCGCAAGGCCCAGGCCGCTCTCGACCTGGCCCGAGATCCCAACCGCTTCCTCTCGACCGTCCAGGTCGGCATCACGCTCGTCAGCACGCTCGCGGGGGTCTTCGGCGGGGCGACCATCGCCGAGAACCTTGCCACCCGCCTGGAGCAGCTCCCCGCGCTCGCTCCATACGCCGAGGCCATCGGCCTGGCGGTCGTCGTGGCCGGCATCGCCTATGTCTCGCTGGTCCTGGGCGAGCTGGTGCCCAAGCGGCTGGCCATGAGCGCCCCCGAGCGGATCGCCTCGGCGGTCGCCGGCCCACTCCGGTGGCTTTCCATCGTGGGGGTCCCGCTGGTCCGGAGCCTCAGCGTCTCGACCGAGGCCGTCCTGTGGCTCTTCGGCGTCCGCCCCCCGTCCGAGGCGCCCGTCACCGAGGAGGAGGTCAACGTCATGCTCAAGGAGGGGACACAGGCCGGGGTCTTCGAGCCGGCCGAACAGGAGATGGTCAAGCGGGTCTTCCGGCTCGGCGACCAGCGGGCCAGCCAGCTCATGACCCCGCGGACCGAGGTCGTCTGGATCGACCCGTCCGACCCCCCGGAGGAGATCCGCCGAAAGGTCACCGAATGCCCGCACTCGCAGTTCCCGATCTGCGAGGGCACGCTCGACGCCGTCCTGGGCATCGTCCGCGCCAAGGACCTGCTGGTGAGCAGCTTCGTCCGGCCGACCTACGACCTCAAGGGCCTCCTGCAAGTCCCGATGTTCATCTATGAGGGAACCCGGGGTCTGAAGGTGCTGGAGATGTTCCAGCAGTCCGGCCGGCACGTCGCCCTCGTGCTCAGCGAGTACGGCTCCGTCGAGGGCATGCTCACGACGAATGACATCTTCGAGGCCATTGTGGGCGACATGCCGCGGGAGGCGGACCTGGGCGACCAGCGGGCCGTCCGACGCCCGGACGGGTCCTTCCTGGTCGACGGGACCCTGGGAGCCGCCGAGTTCCGCGACCTCATCGAGGTCGCCCAGCTGCCCGAGGGCGATTACCACACCGTCGCCGGCCTGGTCCTCGGCCAGCTCGGTCGCATCCCGGCGGTGACCGACTCGTTCGTGTGGAACGGCTTCCGGTTCGAGGTGGTCGACATGGACGGCCACCGCATCGATAAGGTGCTCGTGTCCCCCGCCGACTCGCCCCGTCCGTAGGGGCCTTGACCTGCCCTCGAAGTCGTGCCGGCGTGGGTGGTGGTTCCGCCCAACTCCGGCGCCCGGCGCCAGTAAGCCGCCCTGACCGACACTCCGCTCGCCACGCTCGACCAGAGGGCGACCAGCGACTTCGAGTCCGAATTCGACCCGGCACTCCGGCCATGCCATTCGATCGAAGAGGTCCCGCTGGCCGAGCAGGGCGACACGCTCACCAGGGCGGGGCTCGAGTTCCACCTGGCCGATGCGTTCCACCCTGACTGCGAGCCGAGCTGTCCCGTCCGGGCCTCGATCGTGTCCCGCCAGCCGTTCCGCTCGACCCACCAGCCCGAGGGCTGGGTCGAGCCGGGTCCCGGTGCCGGCCGGGCGACCGACGCCGTCACGATCCCCAGCGGTGAGATCGACGGCCAGGTGCCGGGCGGCATCACCTGCTGGCTGGCAGTGCCCCGGCAGACCGACACGGCCAGTTGCCGCTCGGGATCCGAGCCGTCGTACGCCCCGTACGTCCCCTCCTCCGGGCCGGGCCGGGTGCCCAACGAGGTGATGACGCAGCAAAACTACGAGGTCGTGATGGATCCGAGCAATTCGATCGAGGCGCGACTCATCATCCTACCGCCCTGGATCAGATCACGGAACTGCTCGCCGAGAACGGCTTCGACGGCCT
>CAZUZD010000580.1:0-2568 GCA_964624465.1 uncultured Isosphaeraceae bacterium | reverse complement strand
CCGGCGAGCTCGCCGGCCAGGGACTCGCGGGTGAAGCGCCCGGGGCCGGTCGGCCCGGGCGCGGCCGGGCCGCGGGTGGCGACCTCGCGGACCAGTTCCACCAGCGCCCGGCGGATGGCGGCCGGGTCGTCGGGTGGGGCGATGCGATAGGGCCGGCCGCTCTGGGCCAGCACCTCCTGGACGTCGCTGTCGCCCTCGGCCATGGCCAGGATCGGCCGGCCGGCCCCCAGGTACTCGTAGAGCTTGGCGGGCACGCCCAGGTGCCGGCCGGGGCTATCGAGCAGGAGCAGCACGTCGGCTCCGACCATGGCCTGAAGCGCCTCGGCGTGCGGCACCTGCGGCAGCACCCGGGCCCGCCCCGCGCCTGCGAACCGCCCGACGGCCTGGTCCAGCGCCTGCGGGCGCTGCTCGACCTTGCCGATCAGGTCGATCTCGAGCCGGCGACCACCGGGCAACTGGTCTGGGCCCAGGCCGGCCAGCGCGTCGAGGAACCCGACCGGGTCGCGGTTGGCGTAGATCGTGCCGGTGTGCACCAGCCGCACTCGCGACGGATCGGCCAGCGGCGGCCCGGGGCAGGGCGGGTAGCTGTCGGGCTCGTAGCCGTTGGTCAAGGTCACGATCTTGGCGGCGTGGTCGGGGTACGCCTCGCCCAGCACCTCGCAGAACCGCGCGGAGTTGGCCAGGACCACGTTGGCCTCGCGGATCACGGCCGCCTCGGTCTTGATCTCCCAGCGCCGCGCGGGCCGATCGGGGGCCCGGAGCCAGTTGGCCGCCACCCAGGGGTCGCGGAACCCGGCGACCCAGGGGAGGCCGTACTGGCGGTGGATCCAGCGTCCCAGCAGGTGGATGGCCGGCGGCGGGGCCGAGGTCCAGATGGCCGCCGGCCGGTGCTCGCGGATCGCGCGCCGGGTGGTGGCCAGGGCGAACGGCAGCCAGCAGCCCATCGGGGCCAGCCGCCGCAGCGGCCGGCCGAGCCAGCCGGACGGATAGGGGGCGTGGTACAGCGGCACGTTGGCCGGCACCTGGTCCAGCAGCGCCGGGTCGACCGGCTCCCAGGGCAGCCGCGGCGGGCTGACGACCACCGCCCGCCAGCCGAACTGCTCGAGGTGCCGGACCGCGCCCAGGAACCGCTGGCCGGCGATGGCCGCCGAGGGCGGGAAGTGATAGGTGACGATCAGGAGCTTTCGTAGGCTCATCGGGCTCACGCGACGTCGAGGGGGAAATTCGCGGGCCGTGGCAGACGGGCCGGCCGACCGCCCTGGAGACCTGGATTAGGCCCGGGGGCCGTCCCCCGGTCGGGTCCGGAACCGGCGGATGGGCCAGGGACGGTGGGCGGTGAATTGCGCTGCCGGCAAGCCGGCGACTGCGTGGGCAGCCATCCTCCTGGAACGGAGCGAATGCGTCCAGGATACCGAAGAGTTCACGGGTGTGTCGATCCTGATGCCACATGGCTCCCGGCTGCGGTGTTCACGGGCGGAGACCCTCCCGGGAGGAGGAGAGCGGTCGCAAGCCTGCCGACCGGGAACCCGTGCCTCCGCAGGTGCCGGCCGACGCCGGCCCGCGCCGGGTCGAGCCCCTGCAGCAGATCGTAGCTCACGGGGATGGCCACGGTGCAGATCGGCGCGGCGATTGTGATCCGCCCCGGCCAGGGCGCGGCGGCGCCGGTCACGTCCAGGGGGCCTCGCAGGCGGCGGCGACGCTGGGGTGGAAGTCGATGAACTGCGGCACCCGCATCTGCTCCAGCACGGTCAGGATCTCGGGCCGCACCCCGGCGAACCGCAGGGTGCCGCCGTTGCGGTCGAGCTGCTGGAACGTCGTCAGCAGCATTCCGACGGCCCGGCTGGAGAGGTGCTTGACGGCCGAGAGGTCGAGCACGACCCGGCGCGGCAGGTCCTCGTCCTGGCAGCGCCGCAGGTCCAGCCGCACCGGGGCGACCGTGTCCTCGGCGTCGAGCACCGCGCCGGGGATGGCCACGACCAGGATCTCGTGGTCGGTCGGTCCCACCACCCGGCAGGCGGTGGCCATGCGGGGCCCGATCTCCCGCCGCGCCGCCGGCCGCGCCAGCGCGTCGCCGGCCAGCGCCTCCGACGAGGGCGTGGGCGCCGACCCGGACCTGGCGGCGCGGGCGGCGTTGACGGCCGAGGCGTCGAGCTGCAGGGTCGGGGTGTCGCCCTCGGCCTGACCCTCGCCGAGCAGCAGGCGGGCCACCTCGTCCTCCAGGCCGGCGTCCTGGCCGGGCTTCGCCAGGATCTCGAACCCGAAGAGCAGGGGGCCGACCTGGAGCCGGTCGCCGGTGTGCACCTCCACCTCGGCGTCGCGCAGGGTCGTGCCGTTGATCGTGGTGCCGTTGGTCGTGCCCAGGTCGCGGACGAAGACGTGGCCGCCGCGCTGCTCGATGACCGTGTGCCGCCGGCTGATCGCCGGGCTATCGGGCCGGAGCTGGCAGCTCGGGTCGCGGCCGATCTCGAAGTGCGGGGTGGAGATCTCGATCCAGCGGTGCCGGGCGCGGCCGACCAGCACCTCGAGCCGGACCCGCAGCGCCGTGCGGGGGGCCGACCGCGGGCGGTC
>CAZUZD010000579.1:0-2598 GCA_964624465.1 uncultured Isosphaeraceae bacterium | reverse complement strand
GACCTGTTCTACATCCCGAACAAGAACCGGGTCGTCGGCAGGGAGGCCGGCGAGATCGTCCTCTGATCGGTCCGGGCCGGCCTGACGTCGCGTCCCCAACCCGCCGTCGCGGACGCATCGACCAGGACCCGGCGGAGGCAGGTCGATCCGTGCCGGCCCTCTTGACTTGCAGCGGATGCAATGTCGGATCTGGCCCCAGGCTGCCGGCGGCGACGACCGGTGCCGTCAACGCCACCCCTGGCGACGGAAGCCGGGGCAAGCGTGACCGATCCCGATCTGGAATCGTGAAGCGTCGGTCCCGGTTCGCGTCCGGGATGCGGCTCCGGTTTGCTCGCCCGTGCTGGCCGCCCCGGATTGGCTCCGGAGGGGCCGGCACGGCGGTCGGGCCGGGGATCAGACGCGGAGCAGCTCGCGGGCCTGGGCAAGGCCGGGGGCGGGACGACCGCACTCGCTGGCGGTCACGCGGGCCAGGGCGACGAGCTGTCGCCAGCGGAAGGCGGGCCGCGTCGAGGCGAACTCCTCGCGGGTCGTGTTGTAGTACTTCTCGGCGTGCAGGGCACCGTCCTGGCTCACGGCATACCGGAGCATCAGGGCGAAGGCCGGCGCGGGGTCATGCCCGAGCGTGCCGTAGCGGTGCAGGAGCGCCGCGGCAATCTCCTGCTGGTTGGCCCGGATCGCGGTGTCGGCCTCGGCCAGCAGCGCCGTGGGGGCGGTGGTCCGGATCGCGTCGGCGAACTCGGCCAGCGGCCGCGGCGACCAGCGGAGGAACTCGGCGCCCCGGGCCTGGCGCTCGCGGGCGACCTCGAAGGCGGCCAGGATCAGGCAGGCGGCGGCGTTCCGGGGGCTGGCCACGCGCGCCAGGTTCCGCCACGCGTTCACGGCATCGCTGGCGTGGACCCCGATCGAGTCGCCGTGCACGCTGCCCGGCGGCTTGCCGGGCTGGGCCCAGCGCTCGGGGCGGCCGGCGTCGCGGAGCACGAGCTGGTTGGCGGCCAGCGAGATCGCCTCGCCGACCTCGGCCGGATCGATCCCCTCGGCCAGGGCCGCGGCGACCGCGTCGGCCGCGAGGGCCGGGCCCGACTCGAAGATCGTGCCGCACATCGCCTCGACCCAGCCATCGCCGGGCTGCGTGGTGCCGGGGACGGTCCGGGGCAGATGGTGCTGGTCGAAGAGCCTGGGCAGCAGGGCCCTGGGCTCGTCGGACGACGGGCTGGGCCGCCGGGTCTGCTCGCTCTTGACGCAGTAGCGAAGCGATTGCCGGAGCATGGTGTGCGCCTGCTCCGGGCCCACGACGTCGAGCAGTTCCCAGGCACGATACGGCAGGACCACGCGGTGGACCTCGGTCTCGTCCTGGACGCTCAGCAGCAGGTCGTTGAGCGCGGCGTCGGGCGAACCCGCCGCGGTGATCGCGGCGAAGGTGCCCTCGGCCGCGGCCAGGTCCTTACCGCGGACCGCCGCGCGGAGGGCCTCGCCCCCGTCGTGGCCAGCCGAGAGCGGCGTGGGGCGAACCGGGCGCAGCACCTCCGAGGCGCGGCCGCCGTGCTCCTGGATCCGATTGGTGTTGCGGTAGAGCACCTTGAGCACCGGAAACGCGCGCCGGTCCTCGGGCAGTTCCCCCGCCATGCGGTAGGCCGGCGCCAGGGCCATCAGGGTGTGGAACCCGACGTAATCCTCGCCGCCAAAGGTCCGCGCGTTGGCCAGCGCTGCGGCCGCCACCAGGGACTTCAATTCGGTCCCGGCGCGGAGGGATTCGACCAGCGCGGGCAGCAACCGGTCGAGGGGCGTCTCCTGCATCAGGCTGACCAGCGGCTCCAGGCTCCCGAAGTGGAGGCGACCGTCGCCATCGTCGTCGGCCCAGGCGGGCGTGAGGCCCAGGTCGAGCGCCGTGCCGAGGCCGACGCTCGCGACCAGCATGCCCCGCCCCACGCCGCCGAGAAACTCGCGTCGCGTGCCCATCGACTCCGTCCTTTCCCGTCACGAATGCGGGATCTCCGGTGTCCCCTCGCCCTGGTCATCCTAGGGGGTCCGCCCGACGATTGATACACAGGCGCGTGGATTTGTCCACGGCGACGTCCGCCAGCGATCGCTGCCCGCGCGGTCCGACCCGGCGGATTCGAGCCCGGCGGCGGGCCAGGGGATCGGGGCCAGACGGTGCGGGCCGTGCCGGCCGCGCGGTGAGTCGTCAGGGCGACGACGGAGCCGACGGGTCGAGGGCCGGCACGGGGACCGTCGGGCCGGGGCCGGCGTGGTTCAATCGGGCGTCCGGCGGGGCCGCCACGGGGCCGTGGTTCTCATCCATCAGGACGAACCGGCCGCACGTCGGGCACGAGACGTAGCGGCCACGCAGGGCGCGCGGGACCCGGATCCTTCGGCTGCAGGGGCAAGTGGTCTCGATCATCGGCGATCTGCCTGCCCGGGTGTGGAATGGGGAAGCCACCGGATCCAGGAATGGCTGCCCATCAATCTGCCTCGACACCGGCGCGGCGGCAAGCGCAAAACTGCCGAAAACCCTGACAAGGCCTCGAACCAGGTGGTTTGTCGTTTTTTCGAGACTTCTCGCTGAACCCGCCTGGAGGCTCGTCGCCTCAAGGGGCTCTT
>CAZUZD010000578.1:0-2620 GCA_964624465.1 uncultured Isosphaeraceae bacterium | reverse complement strand
TACGTCCGAGCGGGTCGGTCCAGCCGGTGAGGTAGCCGAAGCGGTCGGTCCGGATCAGGGTGGTGAAGCCCAGCGGATCGGTGTAGAGGGCTCCCGGTCCGGTCGAGGGACGTGCGACCATGAGTGTGCGCCGCTGCAGCGGCGACACGCTCCAGGAGGCCAGCGGGACGCCTCCGACGGACCGGGTCAGGCCGCGGCGGCCCTCGACGCCGGCGTCGTCGAAGAGGATCTGGGCCTCCCGGCCGTCGGGGCGGCGCACGCGGATGACCCGGTCGAGGATCGCCGGGTCGTAGTCGAACTCGACCCAGGTCGAGGGCCGGCCGGCGTCCCCGTCGGGCCAGTCGATCCGGGACGGGCGGAAGCCGCCGGAGCCGCCCGCGTTGTACGTGTAGTTGACCCGACGGCCGGCGAAGTCCTCGACATCCGTCAGTCGGTTCGCGACCGCCGGGCCGGGGTCGACGTCGCCGTAGTGGAAGGTCGTGGCCCGGCCGAACGGGTCGACGACCTGCGCCAGGTCGTCGAAGCGGCCGTCGCCGTTGCCGTCGGTGTAGGAGTAGGTGGTCGTGTTGCCGTGCCGCTCGGTCCGGCTGGTCAGGAGGCCATTGCGGGCAAAGTTCAGGACCAGGCCGTCGGGCCCCCGCAGCACGAAGGGGCTGGTCGCCGGGCTGGCGGGGTTGGCGTACGCCAGCGTGAAGAAGCTGCCTTCGGGCGGGGTGCTCGGGAAGTTCCCGGCGGCGTCGGTCGCGAAGAACGCGGCCGTGCCGTCGCCGCGGACCCAGGAGAAGCCCGGGCCCAGGGCCGGGTCGGCGCGTGGGACGATCAGGTCGAGGTCCGGGACCCACCACCCGGCACCCAGCGTGCTATAGCCCCCCAGCGGTCCCATGGTGCGGTTGATGATGTGCGAGGCGCCGAACGTGGCTTTCGGGGCCCCGGCCCCGCCGGCGCTCGAGGCGTTGATCTCGACCTTCCAGCCGTAGAGGCCGGTCGCCAGGCCGATGGCGTTGACTCGGAGCGAGAACCGGACCGTCTGCCCGAGGGCGAGGTTGGTCGTGCTGAAGGTCTGCGGTGCGCTCTGGGCAAGGGGTGCACCAGGCTGCAGGCCGAGGGTCAGGGTCGCGGTGAACTGGCCGATGGCGACGTTCGTCGGCAGCGTCCAGTCGAGCGTGACCACGAGCTCTCCGGCCTGCTGGTCGCTGCGCCACTCGGGAAGGTGCCCGGCGCCCCGCGTGGCGATGCGGTTGGGCGCGACGAGCACGTCGCCGCTGGAGGCCCCGATCCAGACCGGCCCGTCGGTGATGCCCAGCGGGGACTCGCCCGTGCTCAGGAAGTCGGCGTTGTCGTTCAGCACCACGCTCGCGGGGCCGAAGCTCGGCACCGGGTCGGTGGTGGTCCCTGTCGAACCGCCCCCGGTCGATCCTCCGCACGTTGATCCGCCCCCGGTCGTGCCCGTCGTCCCCGTCCCGGTCGTCCCGCCCACGGTTCCCGACCCCGGCGTCCCCGTGGATCCACCCGATCCCGTCCCCGAGGTCGGAGGTACCGGGATGAGGAATGTGGCGATGTCCGGGGTACCCTTGACTCCCTGGATGTAACCGCCCGAGTCCGGGATCCCCAGACTCACCTTCACGCCCTCGATATTCTCGTTTGTAAAACTATCTGTTAAAGCATTAAAGTCGATCTCCTTGGTGGACTCGCCCGGCGCAAACTTGAATCGAGAGTCAGAGGGTCCCAGCAGTGCGTTCGACGTGTAGTCGATCCCTTCCCACGCCAGATCGATGGGGGTCGGCTGGGACAAGGAGAACGGCACCGAGGTCGTGATCCCGTCGAGGGTCCCGCTCGAGACCGATCGATGGAGCAACAACTTCCCGCTGGTTCCCTCGCTCACCTGGAGCTCTGGTGCCGAGAACCAGACCGTGACGACGACCGGGGAAGAGGTTCCACCGCCACCACCGCCGGGGGTGAATCCGCCGGGCGACATCCCCGAGGCCTGGCCCTGGCCGGCCGGCACCTCCGCCGGCGGCGGCAGCGGGGTGTCGTTGTCCTGGCCCACGCTCGTCGCCCGGTTCACGCCGCCCGTCTGGGACAGCGCCCAGTTCGTCGTGGCCCCGGCCGGCCTGACCCGCTGGTAGACCCCGAGATCCGACCGGCCGTCGAAATCGTAGTCGGCGATCACTGGCCGCGGCGTGCCGCCGTAGAGCGTGCCCTGGCCGAACTGGGTCGCCGTCTGCACGCCCGACGGCTGCCGGACCCAGAACTTCGACTCGGCTGGCCCGAACAGCCCGACATCGGCCCGCCCGTCGCCGTCGAAGTCGCCGACCAGGGGGATCGGATTCACCCCGTAGGAGGTCGCCGGGTCGAAAGCGATCCGGCTGTCCCCCTCGGCCGAGGTGTGCCGGTCGATCGAGAGGCTGGCCGGCTGATACACGCCATAATCGCAGCGGAAGTCGCCGTCGAAGTCGCCCACGACCGGGACCGGGTTGCCCGCGTAGATCGTCCCCTGGCCGAACTGATACGGGATGTTGCCATCGCGGGACCGACGCAGGTTGAACGTCGCCGTCGAACGCTCGAAGACGCCGACATCCGACCGGCCATCGCCGTCGAAGTCGCCCACGATCGGCACCGG
>CAZUZD010000577.1:0-2621 GCA_964624465.1 uncultured Isosphaeraceae bacterium | reverse complement strand
AAGTTCGACCCGATCCTCCAGCAGGATTACTACCGGCTTCAGGCATTCTTTTCCCCCTTGATCCCGCGCGACGACCTGAAGCAGGCCACCGAGGCCGAGCGGGCCGATCACGCGGTCAGGCGGGCCGCCTGGGAGCTGATGACCGCCGACCTCCGGGCCGAGCTGGCGGCGATCGAGGCTCCCCACCGGGCCAGGGCCCGCGCCGACGCCCTGGCGAAGTTCCAGCCCGAGCTCCAGGCAATCCTCCAGAAGCCGGCCGCCGAACGTTCGCCGCAGGAACGCCAGTTCGCCTACCTCATGGAGCGGCAGCTCGTCGAGGAGTTCGGCCGGATCGACGGCCGGATCCAGGGCGAGGAGCGAAAGCGGGTCGAGGCGATCCAGCAGCAGATCGCCGCCTTCGACTTTACGAAGCCGAAGGACCTCCCCGACGCCTTCACCGCGACCGACGTCGGGCCCGAGGCTCCCCCCACCGTGATCCCCGGCGACCGCCGCCGCCAGGCGATCGAGCCCGGGTTCCTGAGCCTGCTCGACCCCACCCCCGCCGCCGTCCCGCCGCCGCCCCACGGCGCCACGACCGGGCGTCGGCTCGCGCTGGCGCAGTGGCTCACGCGACCCGACCATCCGCTCACGACCCGGGTCATCGTGAACCGCGTCTGGCAGCAGCACTTCGGCCGCGGACTGGTCAGTACGGCGAGCGACTACGGTCGGCTGGGTGAGGCCCCCAGCCATCCCGAGTTGCTCGACTGGCTGGCCCGCCACTTCGTCGCCGGGGGCTGGCGGCTGAAGCCGCTGCATCGGCTGATCGTCACCTCGAAGGCCTACCGCCAGGAATCCCGACGGGCGCCGGAAGATCTCGTCCACGGCCAGACGATCGACCCGGAGAACCGCCTGCTCTGGCACCAGACGACGCGACGGCGCGAGGCGGAGCAGATCCGCGACGCCATGCTCCTGGCCAGCGGCGAGCTGGACCTGACGGCCGGCGGGCCGTCGGTCGCGGCCGAGAAGCCCCGACGCTCGATCTACACGAAGCAGATCCGCAACACCCACGACCCGCTCCTGGACGCCTTCGACACGCCCGACGGCTCGGCCAGCGTGGCCCGCCGCAACATCACGACCACGCCCACGCAGTCGCTCCTGCTGATCAACGGCCGGTGGACCCTCGACCGCGCGGCAGCCCTCGCCGTCCGGATCCAGCGCGAGGTGGCCGACGATACCGCCCGCGTCGAGCGGGCCTATGCCCTGACGCTCGGTCGCCCCCCATCGGCCAGCGAGCGCCGCGAGGCCCTGGCGTTCCTCGGACGGCCCACACCGACCGAGCCGACGGTTGCGGCGGCAGGCTCCGAGGTCGAGTGTGAGCCGGGTGCGGCCGCGACGGTGGCGATTGCGCCCGAGGCCTGGGTCGACTTCTGCCACGCCCTGCTCAACGCCAACGAGTTCCTCTACGACGAGTGAGCCCGGCTCGAATCGACCGCTCTCCCACCCCGATCACCGGCCGCGGAGCCTCCCCATGAACCCGCCCGGTTCGCGTCCAGACGCCCTGCCGCACCACGAGATCGCCCTGAGCCGCCGCGAGCTGCTGCAGCGTGCGGGCGGAGGATTCGGGGCCCTCGCGCTGAGCGAACTGCTCGGCCGATCGGCGGTCCGGGCGGCCGAGGCGCCGGGCGAGCCCGGCGCGGCGGCGCGGCGACCGGCGACCGCAAAGCGCTGCATCTTCGTGTTCCTGGAGGGTGGCCCGAGCCAGATCGATACCTTCGACCCGAAGCCGCTGCTAAACGACCTGGCCGGCAAGCCGCTGCCACCGAGCTTCAAGCCGGTGGTCACGCCGATGGGGGAGTTTCACTCCCCCGTGCTGGCCCCGAAGCGTCAGTGGGCCCAGCACGGCCAGAGCGGCCTGTGGGTCTCCGACTGGCTGCCGCATCTGGCCGGCTGCGTCGATGACCTGGCGGTGATCCGCTCGTGCTGGGGCAACGGCATCAATCACGTCGGCGGCGTCTGCCAGATGAATACCGGCTCGATCCTGGCTGGCCGCCCCAGCCTGGGCGCCTGGGCCAGCTACGGGTTGGGTACCGAGAACGAAAACCTCCCCGCGTTCGTGGTGATCCAGGACAACCCGAAGGCCGGGGTCGCCGGCGGGCCCCGCAACTGGGGCGCGGGCTTCATGCCGGCCGGATACCAGGGGACCCGCGTCGACTCTGGCCCGGTCCCGATCCCGAACCTCGTGACCCCCGAGTCGGTCGGCGAGGACCGCCAGCGTCGGAAGGTCACATACCTGAACCGGCTGAATACCCGTTTCGCGGCCGAGCATCCGGACCAGACCGAGCTGGAGGCCCGCATCGCCAGCTACGAGCTAGCCTTTCGCATGCAGGCCGAGGCGCCCGAGGCCGTCGATCTCACCGGCGAGACCGCCGAGACGAAGACGCTCTACGGCCTGGATCGCCCCGAGACCGAGCCGTTCGGCCGGAGCTGCCTGCTGGCCCGCCGCCTCGTCGAGCGCGGCGTCCGCTTCGTGCAGCTCTACCACGGCGCCGGGGCGAAGTGGGACGCGCACAGCGGCATCGAGAAGAACCACGCCGAGAATTGCCGCTCGATGGACCAGCCGGTCGCCGCGCTCCTGATCGACC
>CAZUZD010000576.1:0-2637 GCA_964624465.1 uncultured Isosphaeraceae bacterium | reverse complement strand
GTGCTCGTCGGTGCGGGGGGGGGGGGGGGGGGGGGGTGGGGGGGGGGGGGGGGGGGCGGGGGCGGGGGGGGGGGGGGGGTCCCGGGGGCGCGCCGCGGGGGGGGGGCGCGGGGACCGAGGAGCGGAAGGTGGCGCCGCTGGGGCCGGGGGCGGGGGCCGGGCCGGGGTAGGGGGCGGGGCCGCCGTCGGGGCGGGGGGCGGAGAGGCCCTGGTCGAGCAGGGCCCCCGAGCCGGTGTCGTTGCGCTTCTGGGCGACCAGGGCGGCGATCAGCTGCTCGTACTGGCCGACGGCCACCTCGGTCGTGTCCTGGACCTCGACGCCCGGGGGCGGCTGGAACAGGAACTCGCCGGGGTCGACGGCGCGATCGAGCTTGGTCCAGACCAGGCTGATGTCGGTCGCCCGTTCCTTCTTGGTGGTCAACGACTTGCGCCCGATGGGCCGGCCGTCGGGGCCGAGCTGCCGCTCGTCGCGCAGGACGCTGGGCACGCGGCCCTTGAGCAGCACCTTCCAGGGCCAGCCGTCCTCCTGGCCGATGGTCAGCTCGACCAGGCTGGGGACGTAGGCCGGCAGGAACGCCGCGGCGCCGGGGACCGGGTTGCCGTTGGGCATGGCCGGGGCGCCCGGCAGGGCCAGGGCCTCGCGGTCCTTCCAGGTGCCGCGGAGGATCCAGACCGGCTTGCCCTCGTAGGTGCCGGCCTCCTTGGTGCTGAAGGCGACCGACTGGCGGAGCCCGGCCAGGAGGGTGTCGGGGCCGGAGAAGCCCAGCGAGCCCAGGATCTTCTCGCGGATGTCGGCGTCGACCTCGGGCTTCTCCAGGAGCTTGAGGACGGGCCCCAGCTCCTGGCGCTGGAGGCCGCGGCTGTCGAGGATCTGGCGGTAGTTCCAGATGGTCGTGCCGTCGCAGACCTGCTGGAGGGTGCCGGTGACGTCGGCCAGCTTCTCGATCGAGAGCCGGGTCAGGATCCGGTTGCCCGGGGCCTTGAGGTAGTCGCCCACCACGCTAAAGCGCTGGTTGAGCATGTCGGCGTCGAGCCGCAGGCTGGCGGCGACCGACTCGAGCTTGCGGACCTGGGCGACCGCGGCGTCGACGGCGAGGTCGGCCTCGGTCGCGACGGGCTCGGGGGCGGGGGCCGCGGGCGTGGCCGCGCCTCCGGGTACGCCGGGCCCCTGCGCCGGGATGACCCCGGCGCCGGGGATATCGCCCCCGGCGGATGGCACCTGGGCGGCCCACGCGCCGATCGGGACGGCGACGGTCAGGGCCAACAGCGGGATCAGCCGGTTCGTAGGCATGATGGGGTTGTAACGCATTTTCTCAAGGGTCGGGATGGGTTCACCGATCCTATCACCAGGCGATGCGAGCCGCAAGCTCGGGCGACCGGTCAGGGACCGGGGTGCTCGGGGCCCGGCTGGCGAACCGAAGTCGAACGGTGATGGTCAGATCCGACGAAAACCCTCGGCTCCGACCCGGTCTTCCGGGGCGGTGGCAGGGGGGGCGAACCGGGTCGAGGGCCCTCGGGTTCACGACGGTGTCAGGTTGGTGTCAGGGTCTGATCAGGACGGGGACCGTCCTCCCGGTTGGGGCCGCCCGGATGTCGGAGCGCTGGAGCGCTGCGGGGTCTGGGACTCGTCGGACCAGCTGGTGCTGTCGCAGGAGGAGTTATGAACGCAGTCGGCATGCTGCTCTTGGCGGCGGCGACCGCCACGTCGGACGTCGAATTCGGCAAGCCCCACGCCGGTGGGATGCGGCTGTTCCGTGGCCACGCTGTGGTCCACGGCGCTCCGCCGCCGGGTGGGATGATTGCTCCGCCGCCGGCCGCTGGTGGTTGCACCGCCGGCCACCCCGGTTGCGGTGGTGGCGCGGGCTGTGGCGCCGCGATGGCCGGACCCGGACCCGGCATGATGGCCGGACCCGGTGGCCCCGGCGGTCCCGGTGGCCCGGGGGCCAATGGTCGTCGCTTCCCGAACGTGCGGAGTCAGCTCTACTTCGTGGAGCCGCTCGGCATGCAGATCGGGTGGCAGACGGCCGCCGGCACCGGCGAGCGGGTGTACCTGCCCGCCCAGCTGGTCGTGCCCGCCCGCTACAACTTCGTCCAGGGCTACATCTACCGCCTGAAGCTCACCAGCATTGCCGGTGAGCCGGGGCTGTCGCTGTACCCGACGCTGGAGGTCGCGCCGTCGACCCCCGCCACGGATGCCTACCTGACCCACAACCCCATCCCGGTGCAGTTCACCCGGGAGGACCTGGATCAGGTGAAGGCTGGTAACTTCGTCACCAAGGTCATCTACCTGCCCGATCCGAAGTATCAGGAGCTGGCCGTCGCCGGCGTCGAGACCCTGGTCTCGACCCGCCTGGAGCCGGGTGTCGACCCGATCCTCGAGGCGGACCGCCGCGGCACCATCCTCCTGATCGTCCGGCTCGGCGGCATCGACCTGGAGATGCCCCAGGGCGGCAGCAGCCTGGTCACCGGTGGCTCGGCCATCGGCAGCCCGGTCGGTGCGGACCTGGCCCCGAGCTTCGGCCCGGCCGGCGGGGTGGCCCCCAACGCCATGCCCGGCCCGATCCCGGGTTCGGCCGGCGGCCTGATCCCCAGCGGCCCGGTGGACAACGCCCCGGTCGCCCCGGCGGCCCCGGGCAC
>CAZUZD010000575.1:0-2639 GCA_964624465.1 uncultured Isosphaeraceae bacterium | reverse complement strand
GCGGACCCGCCCCGGGGCCGGTCGCAGAGCCGCGCGGCCAGCATCGCCAGCTGGCAGGCCCGCAGGTGCCGCCGCTGGACGTTGAGGGCCAGCACCACCCCCACCGGGTCGTCGACCGGGCCGATCTCGATCGCCGGGCAATCGATGTCGAGCTCCCGACAGGCTTGCAGCCGGGCCTGACCGTCCAGCAGCCGACCCTCGCTGAGCACGACCGGTTCGTGAACCCCGAGCTCGTCGACGCTCCGCAGCAACGCCCGGAACTGGGCCGGCCGCGGCCGGGGCATCAGCTCCGCAGCGGGATGCAGCTCGACCCGATCCTCGGGGGCGAGCATCACGTCCACTCGCCCGGTGGCCACGGTGGCCAGGCAGTCCCGGGCCCCGCGGCCGGCGGTGTCCGCGCCCGGCCCATTCGAGATCCGCACGGGGAGGTGCGACGGCGGCGACCCCGTCGGCAGCGCGAGGGTCGGCTCGAGGCGGGGCGCGTGGCTGGTGGTGCGGGTTTCCCTGGGGCGTCGTTCCATCGATCCGCTCTCCTGGAGGGCTCGTGCCGCCGGTCCTGGCGGCGGGGGGTCGCGGCCCGGGCTCCCGGGCGCGAGTGCGGGCGTTCAGAAGTTGGATTGTGTCGGACCGAGACGCGCGGGCGCAAGCGGTGAAAGACGAGAGTGAGCCAGGAGTGGTGAAGCGGCCGAACGGCAGCGCGAGGGCCTCGCGAGAGAGGCCAATCGGGTGACGCCTCCCGGACCTGGTGCACGGCCGGTTTCTGAGCCTCGAGCTCCGCCGCGAACGCCGGGAGTTGGCCCGGACCCAGACCAGGAGTTCGGGCAGCCCCGGCGGCCGGGTCCTGCGCCGTCTGACCCAACCTTCGAGGAGTGGTCAGCCGGTGGTGGCCGACTGCTCCGACCGCGCGACGATTCCGGGACGCCGAGGGGAGAAGACCGGGGCCCTCTGCGTCCCCGAGGCACGCACGCTCACCGGCGCGCCCGCTGGCGCCGGTCGCAACCGGGTTGAGCCGGCCACCCGACGGGCGCCCGGAATGCCCCGGGTGACTCTCGCTCGCTCGGTGCGCCATGGACGGAGTCCAGGGGCTGCCGCGGTGGGCGTTGCCGGCCCGGACAGCCGCCCGAAGAAACGCTGCAGGGCTTCCCGGCCGCTCCCGCTCCGGATCAGCTCCAGCACGACGCTCCGGCAGCTGGCGGTTGCCCACCAGAACTGGGTCGAGACCTGGGTCGGCCGATCCAGACGCCGGCGGGACAGCCCCCTCGGCAGGCGGCGTGAACAGCAGCACGGCCCTGGACCGGGTGTGGACACCTTCGGGGGCCCTCCGCTGCGACGGGTACTCCGGCCCAGTTCGCCAGCGGGGCACACGACCCCCGGCCGCCCGATTCCAACGGGTGGACGACCCCCGGGCATCCGCCACACCGGCCGGTCCGCGGGCGAATCCACGCCCTCACCGGGCCGGTTTCGGGGGCAGCGGGGTCACCGTGAACCTGGAGTGGACTTCGTCGCCTTCGAGGTTCACTGGCTCAAAGCCTTTGTTATCAATGACTTAAGATGCTGCCGTTAACCTGTTAACCTCGTCGGGCCTCTGTCGCCCTGTTGCATCACAGTGCAGACAACACTGGAATGGAGTCGCCCATTATTCGGGGGTTGGACTCGAGGTTAACAGGTTAACGAAATCGCCTTAAGTTGCTATTTTGAATGGCCTTGCGTCTGTTAACTTCGGCTCGGCCGAGGTTCACCGAGGTTCACAGGGTCACTCTCCCCGGCCCCTCGCACTTGACCGGGTGTGCCGAGCTCCGGGCCGCCAGGCCGGCGAGCAGCGGGCATCCGGTCCTGCCGCCCCCTGGCTGACGCGATCCGTGTGTCCGAGGCTCGGGCCTGGGAGTCCTCGACCCCCGCCTGGCGTCTCCCCGGGGCCGTGCCGGCCCCCGGCCCACGGATCGTCAGACTGGAGTCCCTGGCCACGCCGGCGAGGCTCCAATGACCGGCCAGCCACTGATCGAGAAAACCGGCAGAGCGCGGCTTGCGCCAGGTCAGCGGGATTGCGGACAGTTGCCAGGGTCGAGACCGGGACGTCTCGGATCCGACGCAGCTGCACCTGCTGGAGCACTGACTAATGCCGACCGAACCCCTCGCCCCGCCCGGCCCGCTGAGGCCGATCGTGATCCTCCCGGACGGTCCCGAGTATTTCATCGAGCCCGAGGCCGAGGCCCGGAGCGAAACGCCGGGTGGACTGCCGCTGCCGGCGATCGTCCACGAGGGCCGCCTCGTGGCCGGCGGGACGACCTACCGGCTCTGCCAGGCCCGTGACCTCGCCTGCCCGGCCCTCGAGCTGGCCGCCGACCAGGAGCCGGCCGCGGCCCTGGACGGGGTGATCCGGCTGGTCGAGTCGCTGGCCCCCGGGCCCCGGAGCCTGCTGATGGCGACCCGCTGCCAGGCCGGCCGCGGCCGGCCGCCCCGGGGGTCCGGGACGGTCTCCCGGGAGAAGGCCGCCGAGCGGGCCGGGGTCCAGCCCGCCGACATCGTCGAGGCCCTGGCGACCCTGGCGGACCCCGAGCGGCTCCGCCGCGCTTGGTGCATCGAGGCGCCGGCCCAGGCCGCGCCGGTGCCGCCCCGGCACGAGCCCGCTGAAACGGTCG
>CAZUZD010000574.1:0-2643 GCA_964624465.1 uncultured Isosphaeraceae bacterium | reverse complement strand
GGGACCGTCGTTCCGGATCGGGCGAGGGCCCGCACGGCGTCCCGGCGGCCGGCGGCCACGGGTCGGGCGGGGCACGGGGAGGGCGGGCAGGGGCGCGGGCCGATCGCGATCCGCCGCACGCCGCCAGGTCGTCCCCGGCCGCAGGGCCGGGCCACGACGCCACGATCTTACGGCAAGCCCGACCCGGCGCCGAGGGTCGGGTCGGGGGGGGCCGCCGGCGGCTTCGATCGGCCCGGCCGCAGCGGGGCCAGCACCAGGGCGCCCAGCACCTCGCCGGCCAGCCAGGCCAGCCGCAGCGCCAGCGCCGCCAGCACCGCCCGGGAGTGCGGCACCGCCGCCCCCAGCGCGGTCCAGAGCACCAGCTCCCGCACGCCCAGGCCGCCCGGCGTCAGCAGCACCACGAACCCCGCCAGCGTCGCCAGCGCGGCGCTGCCCATCGCCAGGGCCACCGGCACCCCGCCGGCCAGGCTCCCCGGGGGACCCGCGGCCGGGATCAGCGTGACCGGCATCCCCAGGGCCCGGAGCACCGCCACCTGGCTCAGCCCCCAGCAGACCCAGCCGGCCAGCGACCAGGCCAGGCCCTCGGCCAGCAGCGCCGGGCCGAAGCGGGGCAGGGCGTCGGCCCCCACGTTCGGGAACGGCAGGCTCATGGCGCCGGCCAGCCGCCGGAACACCGGCGGGGTCACGAGCACCAGGAACCCCAGCCCCAGCCCCAGCGATAGCCAGGGCAGGGGGACCGGCACGGGCCCGACCCCGGGGACGGCCAGCTCCAGGGTCCGCACCGGCGCCGTCAGGAACAGGCCCGCGGCCATCAGGCCGCCGGCGGCCATCATGGTGAGGGTCTCGTACAGGGTGGCGAAGGCCGCCGTCGCCGGCCGGCCGCCGGCGGGCACGCCCAGGCCGGCCCGCAGTACGACCACCAGCGCCTTGCCCGGCGTGTACTTGCCCAGGTGGCTGATCACGTACGCCCGCACTGCCGCCAGCGGGCCGATGGGCGCCGACGAGTGCGCCAGGATCCGCCAGTACCAGAGCCCGAACAGGACCAGGCCGGCCAGGTACAGCCCCACCGCCAGGGCCATCCAGGCCGGGTCGACGGCGATCGGCTCGCCGCTGCGCCGGAGGCGGTCGAGGGTCGTGACCACGTGCCGGCCCACGCCCAGGATCACCGCCACACCCAGGGCGAGCTTCAGGATGCGGACCAGCCGGTGGCGGGCGGGGGATCGGGCCAAGGGAGGGGTCCGGCTCGGGGGCAGGGCGGGGCGGGGCGGGCGACACGCGACGTGACGGGCGGCGTGGGGCCGGTGGCGTACAGTAGCCGCCCGCCGCCGGGCCTGGCAAGCCGCCCCGACGCCCGGCGCGGCGTTCGCCTTCGCGCCCGGGACCACCTCTGCTAGGGTGCCGCGCCGCCGGGTCGGGTGTCGGCCGGGGGGCGTCTGCGCCCCGGGGCCCGCTGCCCCGGCGTCTCCTCTCCAGCGACCCGCCAGCACGGATGCGAGGCCAGCCCTCATGCGGATCTTCATCTCGGCCGGTGAACCGAGCGGCGATCACCACGCCGGCGACCTCGTGCACGCCCTCCGCGAGCGGATGCCCGACGCCGAGTTCGTCGGCTTCGGCGGCAAGCACCTGGCCCGCGCCGGCGCCCGGGTGCTCTACCCGCTGACCGACCTGGCGATCATGTGGTTCCTCCAGGTCTTCGGTCACCTCCGCACCTTCTTCCGGCTGTTGAAGCAGGCCGACGACTACTTCCGCGACGAGAAGCCCGACGCGCTGGTCGTCATCGACTACCCCGGCTTCCACTGGCACCTGGCCCGCAAGGCCAAGGAGCGCGGCGTCCCGGTCTTCTACTATGTGCCCCCCCAGCTCTGGGCCTGGGCCGGCTGGCGGGTCAAGAAGGTCCACAAGTACGTCGACCACGTCCTGTGCAGCCTGCCGTTCGAACCCGAGTGGTACGAGGCCCGCGGCGTCCGGGGCGCCGAGTACGTGGGGCACCCGTTCTTCGACGAGCGCGCCGAGCGGGCCCTCGACGAGGCGTTCCTCGCCGAGCAGCGGGGCCGCGTGGGGGCTCTCGTGCTGATCCTGCCCGGCTCGCGCACCCTGGAGCTGAAGCGCAACCTGCCGACCATGCTCCAGGCCGCCGCCCGCCTGGCCGCCGAGCGCCCCGGCACCCGGTTCGCCATCTCCTGCCTGCACGAGAAGCACCGGACCTACGCCCAGGAGCTGCTCGACGCCTCCGGCCTCGCCGGCCGGATCCCCGGCCTCGAGATCTGGGCCGGCCGGACCCCCGAGCTGATGCGGCTGGCCGACCTGGCGTGGGCCGTCTCCGGCTCGGTGAGCCTGGAACTCATGGTCGAGACCCTGCCGACGGTCGTGCTGTACCGGGTCCGGCCGCTCGACCTGGCCATCGCCCGGCCGTTCATCCAGGCCAGGTACATCACCCTGGTGAACCTGCTGGCCGACGCCGAGCTGATGCCCGAGTACCTCACGGCGCGCGACGTGTCGCCCGAGCTGGTGGGCTGGGCCCGCACCTGGCTCGACGACCCGGCCGCCCGCGCCCGCGCCATCGCCGACCTGACCGAGCTCCGCGACCGCGTGGCCCGCCCCGGCGCCGCCGCCCGCACCGCCGACCGGATCGCCGCCGCCCTG
>CAZUZD010000573.1:0-2646 GCA_964624465.1 uncultured Isosphaeraceae bacterium | reverse complement strand
GTCGATCACCTCGATCCCGCTCTGGCCGTACCGGGCGAACTTGAAGGGAGTGGGGAACGCGGCGCCCGTCTTGCGCTCGGTGCGGAGCGTCTCGGGCAGCGGCTGGCCGGCGTACTTCGCCAGGGCGGGCTTGGGGTCGAACGTGTCGACGTGCGAGGGGCCACCGTTGAGGAAGAAGTGGATGACCCGCTTCGCCCGCGACGGGAAGTGCGGGGCCCGGGGCGCCAGCGGATCGGCCGCGTCCTGGGCCCGGGCCACCGACAGGTCGCCCACGTCGGCCAGCATCCCGAACAGCCCCAGCGACGCCAGGCCCAGGCCAGAGCGGCCCAGGAAGTCGCGGCGCCGCAGCCCCGGGGGAGTGAGTGAGTCGAACATGAGACCTGATCCTCGTCGCGAGGGCGGGGCAGGGACGTCAGTCGATGTACAGGAACTCGTTGGTCATGAGCAGGACCTGGGCGAGCTGCTCCCAGGGTCCGAGCCGCTCCGGGGTCGGGCCCAGGAAGTCGGCCTCGGCGCTCCAGACGGTACGGGAGCCACTCTCCGGCTCGCCCTCGGGACTGAGCTCCTCGATCCGGGGAGACCACAGGTGCTGGTCGCTGTTCAGGCCGCCGCCGATGTGGACCACGAAGTCGATCGTCTCGCCGGCCTGGACGTCGATCCGGTCCAGGTCGAGCGCCTCGCGGCGATTGTGGACGGCGGCTCGCTTCAGAAGGCCCTGGCGGCTGGAGACGATCAGGCCCACCACGCCATCGCCCTGCGTGACCTCGTGGGCCAGGGTCGAGCGCACGCGGATGGCCAGGTCTCGGGGCGCGGTCCAGCGGCGGATCGCGGCGTGCTGCACGTCGTTGCCGGGGTGGCCCCCCGTCGCGGTGAGCTGGACCCAGCCGAGCTTGCCATCGGGATAACTTGGGCCCCCTTGCCAGGCGGAATTCGTGAAGTGGGGCAGGGGCTCGAAGGTCTGGGTCCGGGCGGCCGGCTCGTCGACCGCCCCCCAACCATACTGCCAGGCCCGGGTCGTCTCCGGCGGCCGGGGAGCCGGCTCGGCCTCGGCGGCATGCACCAGCGCCACGGCGGCGGCGAGCTGCGCCGCCGAGGGCTCGCGCTGGTAGAGGATGGCGAACAGCCGACGCACGCGATCGCCCTCATCGGTCGCCGTCGCCACGTCGGGGCGGGCGACCAGGGAGCGAGCCCTGGCCAGCAGGAACGGGTGATTCAGGAAGAACAGGGCCTGCTGCGGCACGATCGACTCGGCGCGACGCGGGACGTGGAGGTCGGGGTTGGCGACGTCGAACGACCGGAACAGGCTCGGGAACTCCTGGCGGTCGACCAGCCCGTAGACGGACCGCCGGGCCAGGCCGCCGGTGGGCAGCGGCGGCACCGGCTTGCCGCCCATGTGGCGGTCGAGCTCGTCGGAGGCGGCGAGGATCGCGTCGCGGGCCTCCTCGAATCCGAGACGTCGCGGCGACTGGCGTCCGACGAGGCGGTTCTCGGGATCGGTCGCATGGGCGGCCGGGTTGTGGCCCGACTGCCGGTAGGCGGCCGAGCCGACGATCGCGCGGTGGACGCCCTTCAGCGACCAGCCGGAGCGGACCAGGTCGGCGGCCAGGCGGTCGAGCAGCTCGGGGTGGCTGGGCGGCTCGGCCCGGGTGCCGAAGTCGCTGGGCGTTCGGACCAGGCCCTCGCCGAAGTGGGCCTGCCAGATCCGGTTGACGATGACCCGGGCGGTGAGCGGATTGGCCGGGTCGACGATGGCGCGGGCCAGCTCGCGGCGACCGCTGCCCTCGCGGAACGGCCGCAGCTCGCCGGGGGGCGAAAGCACCTCCAGGAAGCGGCGGTCGACCGGATCGCCGGGCGTGGCCGGGTTGCCGCGCCGGAAGACGCGGGCCTCGGTGGTGGGTTCTCGGTCGACCAGGATCAGGCCGTGCGCCGGGGCCTCGGGGCGGTTGATCAGCAGGCGATCGACGTCGGACTGGAGCCGCCAGAGCGCCTCGGTGGCGTCGGTCGGGAAGTAGGCCTCGCTCTCGACGATCGGCTCCTCGGGCGGCTCGCAGGGCGAGTCGGGCCCATGCAGGACCCGACGCACGCCGGCCAAGTCAGCGTCGTCTGGATGGCCCGCGGCCTCAGCAAACAGCGCGGCATAGCGGGCGGCGACCTCGCGCATCGAGGCCGGCGCCCAGCCGAACGCCCGGGCCACCGCCGGGTCGACCCGGTCGGGCGACGCGGCCTGGAGGGTGCGGCAGACCCGATCGGCGCCGGCGGCGAACTGCTCGGGCTTGAGCCGGGCGAACTCGCCCCAGCCGCCCAGGACGGGATCGCCCGAGCGGACCCCGTGGGCGATCGCGTCGCGCCAGCGCCTGACGAACGCCGGGAAGATGTCGCCGGGTTCGAGGATCTGGTCGAAGCCCTCCTCGGGGTACTTGCCGAGTTCGAGCTGCGCCAGCAGATAGTCGCGGACCCGGCCGCGCACCCGGTCGGCGGCGCGGCGACGCTCGGCGGCCAGCCGATCGGCCAGGGCCTGACGCTTCGCCGCCAGGTCCTTCGCGAAGGCCTCGGGCCCGGCGTCGGCCGTGAGCGGGACCTGACGCTCGGAGCTGTTGCGGAAGAAGCCGTAGACGGTGCGAAAGTAGCGTGCGACCAGGCGTTCGC
>CAZUZD010000572.1:0-2648 GCA_964624465.1 uncultured Isosphaeraceae bacterium | reverse complement strand
CAGCGTCGCCGCCGGCACGCCCCACGCCGCCGCGCCCAGCCCGAACCCCGCGGCCAGCGCCAGCGCGACGGTCCCCCACGCCCGCCGCCGGCCGGGGTCGTGGGGCCGCGCGAGCCGTCCCAGCGCGAGCATGAGGACCGCGGCGACCAGCCCCCGGAGCGCGGCGCGGCCCAGCTCGGCCGGCGGGGTGCCGAGGTCGAGCAGGTCCTCCAGCGCGTGCCCGAGGCTGCCGGCCAGGCCGGCGAGCGACCATTGCGGGCTCGGGCCGGGTCCGACGCGGCCGGCGCGCCAGACCAGGCCGTACAGGGGCAGGCCCACGGCCGCGGCCGTCAGCAACCAGGTCGCCACGCCCAGCGGGATCCGCCGCCGGCCCAGGGGCCAGGGGGCCGGCAGGGCCCGGGCTGAGCCCGCCCGCGCCGGGTCGAGCCGCGCCAGGGCCCGGAGCGCCAGCCCCACCAGGGCGGCCAGCACCAGCAGCTGCGGCAGCGCGGCCCTCACGGCGCGACGGCCCTGGCCCAGGCCGAGCTGCGCCAGGGTGTACGCCTCCTCGGCGTAGGTCCGCAGCGGGCCGGGGACGGTGATCAGGTCGGTGACGGTCATCTCGCCAGCGGTGAGCACGGCCACCGCCACGGCGGCCGCCAGCAGCGGCCCCAGGCTGCGCCGCAGGCTCACGCGCCAGAAGGCCCGGCCGCCGGGCAGGTCCAGCCGCGCCGAGGCCTCCAGCTCGCCCTCGACGGCCAGGAACCCGACCCCCGCGGCCAGCGCCACCCAGGGCAGGGCGGCCATCGCGTGCACGAACGCCGCGCCCGGCAGCCCCGTCAGCAGCGGCCCGGTCCCGAGCGCCTGTGCCCGGCCCAGGTTCCCGAACGCCCCCAGCCAGGCCATCGCGTGCAGGGGCAGGGGGACGAACAGCGCCAGGCCCAGCAGTCCGATCAGGGCACGACGGCCCGGCAGGTCGGTGCGGAACGCCAGCCAGCCCAGGGCGATCCCGGGCGGCAGGGCGAACAGCCCGGTCAGGCCCACCAGCCGCAGCGACGCGGCCGCCAGCGCCAGCGGCCGCGCCAGGCCGCCGGGCACGTCGTCGGGCGGCTCCCCCAGCGCCGCCAGCGCCGTGGCCAGCAGCGGCCAGCCGACGGCCGCCATCAGCCCCAGCGCCAGCGCGACGTCGCCCGCCGACGGCCGGGTCCACGACCGCGGCCGGCCCGGGCTCACGCCCGCAGCCCGGTGGCGCGCATCAGGGCGGCGGTGGCGTCGTACGCCTCGCGCACCCAGTCGGCGATCGCGTCGGGCTCGGGCGAGTACTCCAGCTCGATCGAGATCGTGTCGCTATCGACGCCCAGCTCGCCGAGCTTCGTCAGGTACGGCTCGAACACGACCACGCCCCGGCCCGGCGGCAGGTCGCCGTGCACCTGGCCGTCGCAGTCGGAGATGTGGACGTGGGCGATCTGCCCCCGGAGCGCCTCGAGCGCGTCGGCGGGCTGGCCGGCGAGGACCAGGTGCGAGATGTCGACGTTCGCCTTCACCGCCGGGTGGTCGACCTCGGCCAGGAACCGCGCCATCTTCGGCACGTCGTTGAGCAGCGACTGGTGGAACGGCTCCAGCTCCAGCGCGACCTGGAGGCCCAGCTCGGCGGCGTACCGGCCCAGGGTGCGGACGTTCTTGACCCCGGTGGCCCACTGCTCGGCCGGCGGGATCACCTCGCGCTGCCAGACATACTCGCCGAGCACGAGCAGGAGATTCTGGCCGCCGAAGGCGCGCACGGTGTCGAGGTACGCCTGGGCCCGCTGGACGTGGAACCGCTGCACGCTGGGGTTGAAGTCGACCAGGCCGAGCGCCACGCAGCAGACGCTCACGATCGGCAGGCCGGCGCGGTGGCACTCGTCCTCGATCAGCCGCAGCTCCATGGCGCCGGCGTCGAGCGGGTCGACGAAGATGTCGATGGCGTCGAAGCCGATGGCCTGGGTCTGCCAGATGCCGTAGGAGGTCTCGCGGCCCGCCTGGGCCCAGGCCGAGTTGATCAGGGCGAGCTTCATGGCAACCGCTTGAGCCTCGCGCGGAGAGGGGGGATTCGGTCGGGGGAGCCGGGGGGAGCGGGCCCGCGACGGGCGCGGGGCGGGTCCGCTGCCCATGGTAGCCCGCCCCGCTGGCTCCCGGAAGCGGCCCCTCGACGGCGGCCGGTCCGACCGGCGGCGGATTTCCGGACGGAAAGCGGGCCCGCGGCGGTCCGCTTGCCGCTATTGTTTTCTGGAGAGCCAGATCCGGATCGCGCCAGGGTCCTGCGCACCGGCACGGCCGTGTCACGTCTGCCGCCGCCTCACGCCTCGTGCCGGCCGGCCCGCGCGGTCAGGCGACCGCCCGGAGCGGGCCCTGACCGATGGGATCCACCACCTCGACGCCGCGGCGCCATCCGCCGCCCGGCCCGCGGGCTCGTCGCTCCCGATCCCCTCGCCCCGCTTCCCCTCGAGGCCACTCCATGCCGCTCCCCGTCCGCCCTGGGCTCCGTCGCCCGCTCCCGACGCTGGCCCTGGCCCTGCTGGCCCTCACCGGCTGCAACGCCGAGCCCGCCGCGCCCGCCCCCGAGGCCGCCAGCCCGGCGACCCCGCCGGCCCCGACCCCGGCGTCGGCCCCCGGCCCCCGGCTGGCCGCCG
>CAZUZD010000571.1:0-2665 GCA_964624465.1 uncultured Isosphaeraceae bacterium | reverse complement strand
ATCCCACCCCGGGCCGCGCGGCCACGCCGCCGCCCGCCGGACCACCAGGGGCGCCCGCCGCGGACGGCCTCGGGGTCAGGCCGGGCCACTCGCGGGCGTCGTCCAGGTCCGGGAAGTCGAGCGTGGTGTCGGCGTCGACCAGCTCGTAGCCGAAGGCGATCCCCAGGGCCTCGAGCCGGCCGCGGGCCTCGTAGTACGACCGCACGCCGTCGGGGCGGATCAGGAACAGGACGTAGGGCACCGCCCCCGTGCCGTCGGGGGCCCCCTGGCCCTCGATCCGCGACAGCTCGCGGTTCACGGCGGCGACGATCGGGCTCGACCGGGCCGACAGGCCGCCCAGCTCCAGGGTGCCGAAGCTCGGCCCGCCGGGCTGGATTGTCACCCGGTTGTCGCGGCACTCGATCGGGATCGGCCGCCGCCAGGTGCCGTTCGGGCCCCGGTACGGCACCACCGCGAAGGCGTCCTCCGCCCGGGCCTGGTCCCGCGCCAGCCGCTGTCGCTCGGCGTCGCGGCGCTGCACCAGGATGTCCCGCTGCCGGGCGATCTCCTCGGCCTCGGCGACGAGCTTCACCGCCCGGTCGACCCGCTCGGCCAGCACGTCGTGCGCCTGGCCGATCCGGCGCCTGGCGGCCATCGCGTCGGCCTCCAGCTCCGCCAGCGACCGCTCGGTCCCGGCCACCCGGTCCGTCACGTCCCGCGCCTGCGCCTTCGCGGCCTCGGTCTCGGCCGCGATCGCCGCCACCAGATCCGGCGTCGGGTCGATCGGCTCGGGCTCGGGGGCGGGCGCTGGCTCGGGCTTCGGAGGCGCGGCCGCGATGACCGGCGTGGGCGCCGGCGCAGCGGCCACGGTGGCCGGCTCGGCCCCCGCCCCGGCCTGGCGGCGGTGGAAGGCGATCACGAGCGCCGCCGAGCCCGCCAGGCAGGCGAGCACGAGCACAACCGGTACCAGCTCGGCCCCGATCCGGGCCGCAGAACGCGCCATCGCCGGGCCTCCTGCCACGGGTCCGCCAGGGCGCTGGTCTGCGGCGCACTGGCGCCCCGGACCGACCCCCGGACGGCCGTCTTATCGTCCCCCCACCGCGTCGAGCTTGAGGGACTTGCAGGGTTGGGTGAGGCTGGGCGATCTGGGCGGTCGAGACGGGCCCGTCGAAGCTGCGGGGCCGTGGAACCCCCGGCAGGTCGGGGGAATGAGCGGCGGGGTGGCAACCCGCCGGCGGGCCAGGCCGGCGGGTCGAGGCCGGGTCAGGGGGTGCGGACGAAGCGGGCGACGTACATGGCGTCGGAGTCGAACTCGTGGGGCCAGATCTGGAGGGTGCCGTCGGTCTCGTCGCCCGTGAGGGGGTGCTGGAAGGGGTCGAGGCGGAACCCGGGGTGGGCCTGGAGGAAGGCGGCGGTGACGGCCTTGGTCTCGGCGGGGGTGAAGGTGCACACGGAGTACACCAGCAGGCCGCCGGGTTTGACGCCGGCCGAGGCGGTGTGCAGGAGCTGGCCCTGGAGGGCGGCCAGGCGGTCGACGGCCTCGGGCTCCAGGGTCCAGCGGGCCTCGGGGTTCCGGCGCCAGGTGCCCAGGCCCGAGCACGGGGCATCGACGAGGACGCCGGCGTAGGTGCCCGACTTGCCGACGGCGTGCTTGCCGTCCCACTCGCGGGTGGTCACGTTGCGGTACGGGCTGCGGCGGGCGCGCCGGACGGCCTCCTGGAGGCGGCGGGTGTGGATGTCGCTGGCGACGACCACGCCCTTGCCCTGCATGAGGGCGGCCAGGTGCAGCGACTTGCCGCCGGCGCCGGCGCAGGCGTCCCACCAGCGCTCGCCGGGCTCGGGGTCGCAGATGCGGCCGACGACCTGCGAGGCGAGGTCCTGGACCTCCAGCAGCCCGCGCTCGTAGGCGGGGACGTGCGGCAGGTCGGCGTCGCGCTCCAGCCGCGCGGCCTCGCCGAGCCGGCGGTGGACCCAGGGCTTCAGGCCCAGCGACCGCAGCTCGTTCCAGACCGGCTCGGGGTCGGCCGCCTGGGCGCGGACCCAGAGGGCGCCCGGGGTCTGCAGCGCCTCGATCAGCCGCACGAACCGGGCCTTGGGCGGGCCGTCGCCGGGCGGCAGCGGCACCAGGGGCCGGACCCAGTCGGGGAACAGCCGCCAGGGGTCGACGGTCACCGGCTGGCCGCCGACGAGCCGCTTGAACCCCTCGGTCTTGGCCGTCCAGTCGGGGGCGTCCCCCAGCGCGATCAGGCGGTCGGGGTCGCGCCCGAGCGAGCGGGCCCAGGCGCGACAGGCCGGGTGCACGCTGGTGGCATCCAGCAGGTTGGCGAACAGGAGCTGGGCCTCGAACCGGTTCGGGTCCATCGGCTCGACCCAGCCCCGCCAGCGGAACCACGAGGCGATGGCCGCGCTCAGGAACCGGTGGTCCGAGAGCGCCAGGTCGCGCCGCTGCCGCATGGCGTTGGCGATCAGCCGGTCGGCCCGCTGGCCCGCGCCCAGGACGGCGTCGCGCACGCTCACGCCGAGGCTGGCCGTGACCTCGGCCAGCAGCCCGGCCGGGGCGACCTGCGGCGTGACCCGCGAGAGCTCGACGGCGCCGAACTTCGGCGGCCCGCCCGCTTTCGGCCCGCCCGCGCGAGCCCCCGGACCTCGGCGAGCGAGTCGTGATTGAAATCCGCGCCCAGGTTGG
>CAZUZD010000570.1:0-2666 GCA_964624465.1 uncultured Isosphaeraceae bacterium | reverse complement strand
GCGATCGCCCCGGGAGGGAGCGACCGCGGCCGTCGGAATCGGGAACGGGAACGGGAACGAGGCGACGGGCTGGAGGCCGGGTCACTCCTCGTCGGGGGCGTCTTCGAGGGTGCCGTTGGTCGTGTGGGTGGGCACGTCGCCGCCGCGGGAGGCGAGCACCTTCTGGGCGATCTCGTTGGCGACCTCGGGGTTGTCGCGGAGGTACTGCTTGGAGTTCTCGCGGCCCTGGCCGAGCCTCAGGTCGCCGTAGTTGAACCACGAGCCCGACTTCTCGATCAGCTTGTCGTTGAGGGCCAGGTCCATGAGGTCCCCCTCGCGCGACACGCCGCCGTTGTACATCATGTCGAACTCGCAGACCCGGAACGGCGGGGCTACCTTGTTCTTGACCACCTTGACCTTCACCCGCGAGCCGACGACCTCCTCGCCCTCCTTGACCGGGCCGATGCGGCGGACGTCGATGCGGATCGAGCTGTAGAACTTCAGGGCGCGGCCGCCGGGGGTCGTCTCCGGGCTGCCGAACATCACGCCGATCTTCTCGCGGATCTGGTTGATGAAGATCAGGATCGTCTTGGAGCGCGAGACGCCGCCGGTGAGCTTCCGCAGCGCCTGGCTCATGAGCCGGGCCTGGGCCCCGACGAACGTGTCGCCGATCTCGCCCTCGATCTCGGCCTTCGGCACCAGGGCGGCGACCGAGTCGATCACGATGATGTCGACGGCGTTGGAGTTGACCAGCATCTCGGCGATCTGCAGCGCCTCCTCGGCGCTGCCGGGCTGGCTGACGAGCAACTCCTCGATGTTCACGCCCAGCTTCTTGCACCAGGTCGGGTCCAGGGCGTGCTCGGCGTCGATGAACGCCGCGACGCCCCCCTCGCGCTGGGCATTGGCCACGGCGTGCAGGGCGATGGTCGTCTTGCCGCTCGACTCGGGGCCGAACAGCTCGATGATCCGGCCCCGGGGCAGCCCCTTGCCGCCCAGCGCCAGGTCGAGCGACAGCGCGCCGGTCGAGATGCCGCTGACCTCCAGCGAGCTGCCCTCGCCCAGCTTCATGATCGCGCCGGCGCCGAACGATTTCTCGATCTGCCCGATCGCATTGTTCAGGGCCCGCTGCTCGGCGCTCGCCGCCGCCGGCTTCGCCTCCGCACTGCCGCTCTGCTTGCGCGCCACGTGCACCCCTCCGCGCTGAACGAGAACCGGACCGCCTGACTGGCTTGTGTACGAACGCTCAGTATCCTAGCACGGCCAGGCGGCCCGATCAAGTCGGTGTTCGGGGCTTTCCCCGCCGACCGGCTCAGGCGGCGCGACGGCGGGCGGAGCGGACGCCGACGACGCCCAGACCGAGCAGGGCCGCGGCCAGGCTGGCCGGCTCGGGCACCGCCTGGGCGCGGGGCTGGCCCACGGTGAACGCGACCGTCTGGCCCTCGGGCCGACCGCCCTGGCTGGTGCCGCCGGCCAGGGTGAACTGGATCTCGGTGTAGTTGCCCGCCAGCTGGATGACGAAGCCGTCGCCGGCGGTATTGCCCGCCGTGGCGTCGCCGGTCATCAGGCCGCCGGAGCGGGTGACCTGCGCGGCGCTCAGCACGGTGAACGGCAGGGCGCCGAAGTCGAAGACCTCGTACGGGTCGACGAAGTTGAAGATCAGCACCGGGTCGGTGAGCGTGCCGTCGGCGGTGATCGTCTGGTTCGACGGGCCGGGGTAGGCGGCCCCGAGCACGCCGCCGGAGAGGTCGCTGATGCCCCCGAACAGGGCCACGCCGGGCGCGGTGCCGGCGCCGATCGGGAAGCTGGCGTTGGAGATCGTCGTCCCCGCGTTCGGCGGGATCGCGTCGGTCGTGTACTGCACGGTCAGGCCGCCGAGCTGGCCCGTGCCGCCGGCGCCGAGCGTGGTGTCGGCGAGGTCCCACGACACGGTCAGCAGCTCGGCCCGCGCCGCGCCGGCGCCCAGGCCACCGAGCACCGCGGTCAGGGCCATCACGAATCGGAGCTTCCGCATGATGATCTGTCCTCCTCAAGGGGGCGCCGCCCGACGGGGCCACCTGCCCGGTCGCGCGGCGCGTCCGTCCTGAGGGAACCTAGGCCAACGGCCGCTCGATTCGACGACCGTTCCTCAGAGTCCACTCACATGAGGATCTCTCGCCGCAACCCCGTCGCCTGTTGGCGACATGGGCCGGGCGAGGACGCGACGACGGACCCGCCGATCAGCGCGCGCCGGACGGATGCACAGCCAGCGGGGCGCGGGCCAGGGGGGAGTAGGTGGGACCGTCCGGGCCGAGCCGGGAGGCGAACAGGATTGTCTCGGCGACCGGGCAGGGGCCGCCGTCCCAGGCGGCGTGGCGGGCCAGGCAGTCCGCCAGGTCCGGAACCGGGCCGGGTCGGCCGCGGCGCCGGTCGCGGGGTGCGTCCAGGCGGCCCAGGGTGATGTGCGGGTGGAAGCGGTCGTCGGCGGGTGGCTGGCCGGCCGCCGTGACGGCCCGCTGCAGGTCCGTCAGCCGCTCCAGGCCGGGGCCGACCAGGCCCGCCCAGAGCACCCGGGGCCGCCCGGCGTCGGGGAAGCACCCCAGCCCGCGGATCGCCAGCTCGAACGCCGGCAGGCCCCCGACGGCCGTCGCCAGCGCGGGGCCGAGCCGCGGCAGCTCGGCCGACGGCACGTCGCCCAGGAAGGCGAGTGT
>CAZUZD010000569.1:0-2666 GCA_964624465.1 uncultured Isosphaeraceae bacterium | reverse complement strand
GACCGAGTCGAGCGCCGCGTTCGCCGCCGAGGCCGCCGAGCTGGCGCCCCGGGCCTTGATCACGGCCGAGCCGCGCTTGGCGACGGTGGGCACGAAGTCGTCGGTGAACCAGGCCGAGTCGGTGATGACCTGGGTGGCCGGCTTGCCGCCAATCTTCGCGTTCTTGAAGTCGGGGTACTGGGTGTCGCTGTGGTTGCCCCAGATGACCAGGTTGGAGACCTGGCCGACCGGCACGCCGGCCTTGATGGCGAGCTGGGCCTTGGCGCGGTTCTCGTCGAGCCGGGTCATGGCGAACCAGTTCTCGGCGGGCACGTTCGGGGCGTGGCTCTTCGCGATCAGGGCGTTGGTGTTGCAGGGGTTGGCGACCGTGAGGACGCGGGCCGTCTTGCCGGCGGCCTCGTTGATGGCGCGGCCCTGGGCGGTGAAGATCGGGCCGTTGGCGCGGATCAGGTCGGCGCGGGTCATGCCGTCCTTGCGCGGCAGGCCGCCGACGAGGAACACCCAGTCGGCGTCGCGGAACGCCTCGGTCGCCTGATCGGTCGCCGTGACGCTCGTCAGGAGCGGGAAGGCGCAGTCGTCCAGCTCCATCAGCGTGCCCTTGAGCGCTGGCAGCGCGGGGGTGATCTCCAGGAGCTGCAGGGCCACCGGCTGGTTCGGGCCGAACAGGCCGCCCGAGGCGATCCGGAAGATCAGGGCGTAACCAATCTGGCCACCAGCGCCAGTGACGGCGACGCGAATCGGCTGAGTCATCGGTCCAGAACTCCAGGTTGCAGAGACACGAGCGGGACGACCCCGGGACGCCCCGCCCCACCGCGCGGCGGGGCGAGGTCGCGGCGGGCCCGCCGGACCCCCGCGATTCTAACGCCCCTCAGCCCGCGCTCCGAGCCCCCGCCGCCCCGGCCGCCACCGGCCGGGCCCGCAGCCTGGCCAGCATGAGCGCCATCTCCCGCGGCAGGTGCCGGGCCCCGGCGATCAGCACGATCCCCGACAGCGCGATCGCCGGCACCACGAGCAAGAGCCCGGCCCCCAGGTTCTCCGGCGGCTGCCCCTCGGGCTGGATCGGCACCGCCCCGAGCGCCGACAGCAGGCTGCCCAGGGGGGTCGCCATCGTGTCGGCCTGCCCACAGAACGCCGCCACCCAGCCGATCAACGGCGGCGACCACAGGTCCCCGAAGAGATGCACGCCCGCCAGCGAGAGCGCATTGGCCGTGGCCCGCAGGTTCGGGGCCGTCACGTTGGCGATGATCGCGTTGCACGGGGCCGTGTTCACGAACATCAGCATCTCGGCCACGAAGATCGAGGCGTACAGCAGCCTGGTGTCGCGGGTCAGGAGCCCGACCAGCACGAACGGCACGGCCGCCAGCATCGCGACCCCCGGCACCAGGAACAGCATGCCGGGCCGCTGCGGCGCCAGGCGGTCGCAGACCCAGCCCCCCAGGAGCATGCCCAGGATGGCCGCCGGCACGGTGATCAGCCCGAGCGCGAACGTCGCCTGGTCGAGCGGGATGCCCCGCGTGCCGCTCAGGAAGTACGGCATCCAGAAGACCAGGCCGCCGATGGCGAAGGTGTAAAAGGCCATCCCCATCACGCTGTACGTGTACGACGAGTTGACCAGCAGGTCGCGGTAGTCGGCCGCCGCCGCGCCCGCCCGCTCGTGCTCGGCCAGCCGCTCGGAATCGATCCCCTCGGCCATCCCCCGCACCGGCTCGGGCAGGGTGAGCGCCAGCAGGGCCAGCGCCAGCCCGGGGGCCCCCACCACGAAGAACGCCGGCCGCCAGCCGTAATGCGCGGCGATCCAACCGCCCAGCACGATCCCGAGCGCCGTGCCCAGCGGCATGGCCAGGTAGAACAGCGACAGGACCCGCGTCCGCATCCGCCTCGGGAACAGGTCGACCAGGAGCGTGGGCGCCAGCACGCCGTAGGTGGCCTCGCCCACGCCGAGCAGGCTGCGGGACCAGGCGAGCTGGCCGAAGTCGCGGGCCAGGCCGCTGCCGATCGTCGCCACGCTCCAGAGCCCCACCCCCAGGCCCAGCAGCCAGGTCCGCCGGCCGCGGTCACCGAGCCAGCCCATCAGCGGGGCGCACACCGAGTGGCTGATCAGATAAATCGTCGCCAGCCAGCCGGCCGATGCGACCGGGATCGCCAGCCCGCCCAGCTCGACCGGCTTCAGGAGCGGGTCGAGCACCGCGGCCAGGATGTTCCGGTCGGTGAAGTCGAGCAGGTGCATCGCGAACAGCACGCCGAACGCCGCCAGCGCCCGCCGGCTCACGCCCGAGGGGGCCGGCACGCCGATCGGGCCCGGCACCGGCACCGGCTCCGGCCGTGGTTCGGGGGGAGATTCCACCATGAGGGGCCAGGCTCCCGCTCGGACGACCGCGGCGACGACCGGGGCCGTCGCGGCCCCGACCGATCCGCCAGGGCGCCTGGCGGCGGCCCGATGCTAGACGGCGCGGGCCGGGGCGTCCAGCCGGCGGCGGCTCACTCGGGGTCGTCGGCCCCGGGGGCGTCCTCGATCCGCACGTGCAGGCGGAAGGCCTGGAGGAACCGCTCGAAGCTGGCCGGGGTGATCGACTCCGGGGCGCGGAGCCGCAGCACCTTGCCCTGGTCGGCGTCCCAGAGTGGCAGGTCCAGCCGCACGGCCGCCCGGGCCTCGCGCGGCGGGCCCT
>CAZUZD010000568.1:0-2675 GCA_964624465.1 uncultured Isosphaeraceae bacterium | reverse complement strand
CCCCCCCCCCCCCCCCCCCCCCCCCCCCCCCCCCCCCCCCCCCCCCCCCGGGGCGGGGGGCGGGGGATCGTGGCCGAGCTGGCGGGGGCCGGGCTGGCGGTGGCGATCAACTACCGGGCGGACCGCGCGGCGGCCGAGTCGGCGCGGGCCGAGGCGCTGGGGCGCGGGGCTCCCGAGGCGATCCTGGTGCCGGCCGACGTGGCCGACCCGGAGGCCGGGCGGCGACTGGTCGACGCGGTGCTCGGTCACTTCGGCCGCGTGGATGTCTGGGTGAACAACGCCGGCGTGGCCCCGCTGGAGCGCCGGGACCTGCTGGCGACGACCGCCGAGAGCTTCGACCGCGTGCTCGGCACGAACCTCCGCGGGCCGTTCCTGCTGACCCAGGCCGTGGCCCGGGTGCTGGTGGATCTGGCGGGGCAGGGGGCTGTGGTCGATCCGCAGATCCAGTTCATCACGTCGGTCTCCAGCACGCATGCGAGCCCGAACCGGGGCGAGTACTGCGTGGCGAAGGCCGGGCTGAGCATGGTGGCGCAGCTCTTCGCGGTGCGGCTGGCCGAGGCGGGGGTGCGGGTCTTCGAGATCCGGCCCGGGATCATCGCCACCGACATGACCGCGCCGGTCCGGGCGCAGTACGACGCCAGGCTGGCCGAGGGCCTGGCCCCCCTGCGGCGCTGGGGGACGCCGGCCGACGTCGGCCGGGTGGCCGCGATGCTCGCCACCGGCGGCCTGCCGTACGCCACGGGCAGCATCCTGGAGGTCGACGGCGGCCTGCACCTGCGTCGCCTCTGACCCCCTGGTGGGCGGGCGGGGCTCCCGGCCCAAAATCCCGCGGTCGGGCGGAATTCTGCCAAGATTCTGGCGCCCGGAGAGAACGTTTCGCCATCCCGATCGTATTATGGAAGGATAGGTACGCCGTCACGTCGTGCCCCCTCGCGCCGGCCATGCGCGCTCGCGCCGCCGCAGGCGAGTCGGGAACTGCCGTCGACCTCCCGATGCGTGGGGTGGCGCGTCCCGGGTCTGTGGCCCTCCGGGGCCGGCGGTGACCGCCGGTCGATGGGGTCTGCGCCGGGGGGCGAAGGGCTCGGAGCCGGGGACCGTTCATGGCCGATGTCGAACCGACCGCGAAGTCGCCGGGTCCGCCGGTCCAGCTCGGCAGCTACCGGCTGCTGCACCCGCTGGGCGCCGGCGGCATGAGCTCGGTGTACCTGGCGCGGCACGTCGAGAGCGGCCACGAGGTGGCGCTGAAGGTGTTGCCGCGGAGCCTGGCGCGCAAGACCACGCTGCTGCAGCGGTTCCTCCGCGAGGCCAAGAGCGCCGAGGCGCTGCTGCACCCGCACATCGTCGCGATCTACGACCGCGGCATGGACGACGGCCGCTACTACATCGTGCTGGAGTACCTCTCGGGCGGCGACCTGCATGAGCGGGTCCGGCGCGAGGGGCCGATGCCGGTCGAGCAGGCCGTGCGGATCATCCGCGACGTGGCCCTGGGCCTCCAGTACGCCGACCGGCAGGGGCTGATCCATCGCGACATCAAGCCGGCCAACCTGCTGCTGACGGCCGACGGCCGGGTCAAGATCACCGACCTGGGCCTGGCCCTGCAGCAGGACGACGAGGACGAGCGGGTCACCCGGACCGGCACCACCGTCGGCACCGTCGACTACATGGCCCCCGAGCAGGCCCGCGACAGCCGCGCCACCAGCGTGCGGAGCGACATCTACTCGCTGGGCTGCACCTTCTACTTCCTGCTGGCCGGCGAGCCGCCGTTCCTGGGCAGCAGCGTGCCCGACAAGCTCCGCCGCCACGCCACCGAGCCGGCCCCCGACATCCGCACCAGGCGTCCCGAGGTGCCTGCGCCCCTGGCCGAGCTGATTCGCCGCATGATGGCCAAGAAGCCCGGCCAGCGGTTCGTCGACTATGCGCACCTGATCCAGGCCCTCGACGAGCTGGGCTGCCACGGCCCCGTCGCCAGCCTGCCCGCCCCCGCCGCGCTCGACCGACCGGCGACGATCGAGGACCTCCTCGTGCCGCCGGGCACCAGCCTGCCCGACCTCGCCGCCCTGCTCGACGACGACCGGCCCCGCTCCCCCGGCTCGGCCTTCGGCTCGGGCCTGCGCCCGGGCGGGAGCTCCGCCTCCGGCTCAGGCGCCGGTGGCAGCCGCGTCGGGTCGAGCCCGGGGACCGGCTCGGGATCGACCTCCGGCGAGGCGGGGTTCCGGCTCGGCCCGGTCGCCGACTCGACGGGCTCGGGCTCGGGCGCCCGGCCGTCGCCCGGGGTCACGCGCTCCAGCCCGGTCTGGCCCTCGGCGGCCGACTCGACCCCGACGGCCTCGTTCCCCACCCTGCCGACCCGGCTCGACGACCGGGATGCGCTCTCGGGACTGGCCGGCGGCGACCCGGTACGACCTCAAGGGCCGGCGGGTTCGGGATCGCGAGTGGGCCGTGGCCCCGGCGGCAGCGGGGTGGATCGCACGCCGTCGAGCCCGGGGCCGCTGCCGGGCCTGCCGCTGCCGGGGCCGATCCCGCTCGAGGTGGTCGACGAGATCGTGGCCCCGACGCCGCAGATCGGGGTGCTGCGGCCCCGCCCCAACCTGCCGGGCACGCCGCCGCTGGTGCTGGCGCTGCTGCTGGCGCTGGGGCTGATCGTGCTCGCCTTCGCCGGCATCGGCGCGCGGCGG
>CAZUZD010000567.1:0-2698 GCA_964624465.1 uncultured Isosphaeraceae bacterium | reverse complement strand
GGGGCCGGGGCCGGGGTCGCGGCGGGCGACGGCTCGGCGGGCTTGGCGTCCTGCGCCAGCAGGCGGCCGGCGGCGGTCAGCCCCAGCACGAACGACAGCGACAGCGCGAGCATGGCGAATCGGCGCACCAGACGTCTCCTTCTCTCTGGCGACGAAGCGGGATGCAATTCCCATCTGCGATGGGCCGCGACCGGGACGCACGCCTGCGGGCCCCGGCCGCCGAACCGCCAGACCGGGTCGGGGGTTCGGATGTGCCGAGTGTAGCGAGAGCGCCGGGCCCTTTCCAGTGGCCGCACGCCCCCCTAGTGCGGGCCGGCGGCCGGGGCCGGCCGGTCGGCGCGGCGGGCCAGCGCCACCAGGGTGCCCACGCTGATCAGAGCCCACGACCCCTCCAGCAGCAGCACCCCGGCGTTCGCCGGCGCCAGCGCCGAGGCCGCCACCAGCAGCGAGCCGACCAGGTTCAGCACCCCGGCGGCCAGCCCCCGGGGGTCCATCCGCCCGAGCTGCACGGCGCCATAGGCGATCAGGATCAGCACGGCGCCGGTCAGCGACAGCGCCTGGGTCCAACCTGCATGCATGGAGATTCGACCCCGGCGATCCGGGTCCTATCGAGAAAATGGGGCACGCCGGTCACGACGGCTGCGCCGGATGCCGATCCATTCTGACAACGACCCGCGCCCTCGGCGAGGCCCCAGGCCGCGTCGACGGTGCTCGACCGGGCCGCAGGATCGCCCGGCGCCCGACCGATCGCTCAGGAGGAGCGGAGCCGATGAGTACGCCCCAGCCCCGGACCAATCGCCGGACGCGCCCCGGGCTCGAATGCCTGGAGAGCCGCGAGCTCTTCGACGCCAAGCAGATCCTGGTCGGCACCGGCCAGCCGATCAACGACAAGGACCTGAACCGGCTCATCGTCCAGCTCCAGAACCGGTACCCCAACGGCGACCGGATCCCCGCCTCCGACCGGCGGATCACCTTCAAGACGCCCGAGGGCAAGACGGCGATCGTCAACCTCTACGGCAAGGGCACGCTCAAGCAGCCCAGCGACCCCTCCACGGTCACCAACGGCGTGCTGAACCTGGTCTACAACTACACCGACGTCTCCAGCCGCATCGTCGGGCGGGTCGTCGGCGGCGGCCAGGCCCCCCTGAGCGGCATCCGCGACGCCGACACCCCGGCCCGCACCTCCACGGCCACCGGCGCCAACCCGGTCAACGCCGTGGTCCTGCACTCCTTCAAGCTCGCCGACAACGGCTACATCAACCTCACCGGCGGCGTGCTCGAGGTCGACCTCTTCAGCCTGGGCCGCAACACCCAGGTGCACCTGAAGCAGGGCACCGCCCCGCCCACGACCAGCAGCACCACCACGGCCACCACCACCGCGACCTCCACCGTCAACGCCACCCCGGGCACCGCCGTGATCACGACCCCGGGCACTGCCGTGATCAGCAACCCGGGCACGACGACCGCCTTCGTCAGCGACGTGGGCGGCACCACCACCGGCGCCACCACCAGCTCGGCCGCCGCCGTCATCGCCAGCACGCTCCAGCAGCGCCAGAACGCCCCGCCGCCGGCGGGCATCCTGATGGACGTCGTGTCGGTCAACGCCGGCCCGCTCGGCACCGACATCCCCGGCAACCCGCAGATCTTCGGCGCCGACCCGCAGGGCCAGAAGCTCGTCCGGTTTGACACGATCACCGGCCTGCCGACCCTGGGCATCGACGTGCCCGAGCTCTCCGGCACCGGCGCCGTGGGCGTGGGCCTGTCGCGGCTGGGCCTGGAGCAGATCGTGCTGGTGGGCCAGGGCCAGACGGTCGTCGGCTTCGACGCCGTCACCGGCACCCGCATCGGCAGCTTCTCGACGGCCAGCATCCCGGCCACCGACCTGGGCGCGGTCACGGGCATCGGCTCGTCCGAGCAGCAGACGATCCTCGTCGGCGACAAGGGCGCGGCCGTCGCCATCGACGTCGCCGCCAGCCTCTCCACCGGCCAGGCCACCCTGCCCACCAGGCCGGTGCCGTTCGACCCGACCCGCAACTTCTTCCTCGCCGGCGGCGCCACCGGGGTCTCGGGCGCCCAGGCGCTGGTCGTCAGCGGCTCGGGCCACTTCGACACCTCGACCCCGCTGCAGTACGACCTGGCGGCGATGGCCCTGACCTCGACGACCGGCAACTTCCGCGAGGCCGGCCGCGCCGCCTTCCCCGGCCCCGGCGGCACGTTCATCGACCAGGGCCTGCTGCCCGCCCCCGACCCGGCCGGCGACCTCGGCTCGATCGAGAGCAGCATCGCCCGCGTCACCGGGATGGACACCGACAGCAAGGGCGTCGTCCGCAACGTGCTGACGACCTACAGCAGCAGCACCTTCGGGATCAACGGGACCCGGCTGCTGACCTACGGCAACCGGCTCACCGGCCTGAGCGAGTCGTTCTACCCCGACCTCCAGGGCGCGGCCCTGGTCGACGTGCAGGGCATCCTCCAGCGGTTCACCGCCAGCGCCGCGCAGGGCCTGGTCATCAACGGCCGCTCGACGGTCAACCTGGTCGCCATCGGCACGGCCGTCGACACGGCGATCATCGGCCGGCCGCTCGACCACGTCGACATCCCCGTGCGCCGCAACGTCACGCTGCTGTCGACCAGCCGCGGCGTCAACGGCAAGATCGAGCGCAACGGGGTCATGATCGAGGGCACCCTGGGGGCCCGC
>CAZUZD010000566.1:0-2701 GCA_964624465.1 uncultured Isosphaeraceae bacterium | reverse complement strand
TCGCCTGGGGGCCGGGAGTGATCCCGGGCCCCAGGCGACGGCGGCCTGATGGGGTGACGGCGGGCCCCGGTGGGGGGCGGGGGCCCGTGGCCTCGGCGCCTCAGCGCGAACGGCGGTGACGGTGGCGGGCGATCAGGCCCAGCAGGCCGCCCGCGAGGGCCAGACCCAGCGTGCCAGGCTCGGGGACCGCGGAGATGAACGCGGCGCCGCCGAGGTCGCGCAGGCCGGCCGAGGTGCCCGGGATCGGCGCCAGGAAGCCGGGGATTGCGGTGGTGTCGCCCGTCGTCGGGTCGATCGTGTACCACTGGCCGTTGCTGTAGAGCTGGCCGTACAGCGTGTCGTGGGCGGCGTTGAACGAGAGCTGGAGGCTGGGATTGCCCGAGGCCTTGATCGAGGTGAAGCTGCTGGCGATGTTGCCCGCGATCGTGAGGTTGACCGAGTAGAACGCCCCGCCCACCGTGGCCGCATAGAGCAGCCCGGTGTCGAGGTCGATGGCGATGTCGCCGAAGGTGTTCGCCGACGTCGGCGCTCCGGCGATGGTGTAGGTCGTCCGCGCCCCGAACTCCGGCAGGCCCAGGCCGTTGTAGGTCAGCGAGATCTGGTTCAGGGTGTTCGACGCCTCGGTGAAGAACCAGTACGAGTCGTTGTAGAAGGCCGCGTTGGCCGGCTGCGTCCCGGTGATGCCGAGCTGCGTCTTGGTCGCGACCTGGGTGATCGAGTTCTGCGCCCGGTTCCACGAGAACAGCCCCAGGTCGGCGGTCCCGTTGTTCGGGCCGATGAACTGCATCTGGTCCCGGCTGGTGTCGTAGGCGAACGCGTTCGACTGGCCGTTGCCGATGTACGGGACCGCGTTGAACACGTCCAGCACCGCCTCGGTCGCGGTGTTCACCTCGTAGATGTGGTTGTTGTCGGCAATGCCATAGATGAAGTCGGCCGACGCCGGAGCCGCCGTCGCCACCAGAACCAGCAGCGCAATCCCAAGGTGTCGCATGGTCGATCGGGTTCCAGAATCCTCCGGCGCGGGCCGCCGTCGCCTGTCGACGCCGCCCCGCCCCCGGCTTTCATTACAGATACGGACCATCGCGGACGCTTTCGAAGGTGATTTCGCTTCAAAATAAATCAAACATGACCTGGACGCACTGTTGCCGATTCTTATTATGGCTGTGGGTCGGCCGGTGGCGGGTGGGCCACCTGGGAGATTGGCCTTGAGGGCGGGCCATTGGCCTAGGGGTCGAGGCGCGGAACCGCGAGGCCGCCGCGCGCGATCGCGGGCCGGCGTGCGCTCCGGCGCGGTTCCGGGTGTCTGGCGCCGGTGGGGCTCAGCGCCGGTCGCGGTGGGCGGTGTGGCAGTCGGTGCAGGAGCGGCCAACGCGGTCGAAGGCGGCGTCGAGCCGGCCGGTGGTGGCCGGCGAGCGGTCGGAGCCCGCCTGGCGCAGGGCGGCCTCGAGCGCGGAGGCGGCCTGCTCGGCCTCGGCCAGGCGTCGGAGCAGGTCCTCGGGTGGCGCCCCGGCGTCGGCCCCGGCCACGGCGGCGCGGCGGGTCTCGCGGAGGTGCTCGGCGAGCATCAGGGCCTCGTGGGGCGGGTCGAGGTCGGGCTGCTCGGCGGGGGTGCGGTAGCCGGCGGCGCGGATGGCCTTGAGGCGGTCGAAGCTGGCATCGACGGCGACCATGGCGGCCACCTGGTCGGCGACGGTGGCCCGCTCGGGCAGGTCGGCGGCGGTCAGGCGGGCCAGCGTGGCGACGTCGGGGGGGGTGAAGCGGTCGACGTCGCGGTACAGGCCGCGGTAGCGCGGGTCGGTGCCGGCGGTGCCCAGCCAGGCGCGGGCCGCCGCCGGGTCGAGGGCGCCGGTGCCCAGGCCGCAGACGGCGGCGGCGGCCGGGCCGCGGTGCTTGCCGTGGTGGCAGTGCACGAAGACCGGTCCGGGGGCCTCGCGGGCCGCCTTCACCAGCGCCGCCTGGCGGGCGGGGCTCAGGCCGTCGTAGCCGATCGGCAGGTGCACGTACCGGAGCCCGAGGCGCCGCGCCGTCGCCACGTCGGTCGGAGCGCCGTCGACCGAGATGAGCGTCGTGACGCCCAGCCGCTTCAGGGCCTCGAACGCCGCCACCCCCTCGGGCTGGCCGCCGCTGTAGAGGTCCGGTCCCAGCCGGAATGCGTTCTCGATGCCCGGCAGCGCCAGCCGCTGTGGCCCCCGGGGCGCGTCGGCGAGCGTCGACTGGTTCTCGGCCTGGCCCGGCGCGGCCGGCCCCGCGCTCCCGGCTCCGGCCATCAGCCCCAGGATCAGCGTCAGGATTCGCAGCCCCGCCAGGGCGACCGGCCAGCCGGCGCTGGCGGATTGTTGGGTCGGCGTCGGGGGCTGGGGCACGGCGTTCGCTCGCTCGCCAGGCCACGTCTCGAAGGGCCGCGTTCCGGTCCACTCTCCGGCGCGGGCCGCCCCCGGCGGAGGGGGCTGAGACAGATGTCCCAGTGTAGCGAAGACCGGGAGCGGATCGCCAGAGGACTGCCGGATGCGGCCGGGGCTCGGGCCGGGGGCTGTTCAGGGGTGGGGGCGATGCGTATGAATGGAGGGGTCTGGGCCGGACCGTCGCGGCGATGCGGCCGCGCGGGGGCCGTTGCGGGCGGGGCCTTGGGATGAGCCAGGAGGCGGGCGATGCGCGGGAGCCGTGATCGCGGTCGGATGATGGTCGCGGCGCTGGCCGCGCT
>CAZUZD010000565.1:0-2705 GCA_964624465.1 uncultured Isosphaeraceae bacterium | reverse complement strand
GCCAGCAGCAGGGAGCCGACCAGCCAGGGTGGCATGCCGGACCCGGAGCCCGGCCACCCCGGGCCGTCGCCCCGCAGGTGGGCCACCGCCAGCGCCAGCACGACGACCAGGCCCACCAGGGACAGGCCCAGCCGCAGCACCCACCGGAATTCAGCGCTCGGGCGTCGGTTCGGCATCGGCTGGCGGGCCTCGAGGATCGCGAGGTCGGAGGCACGCCATTATGCCAGAATCGGGACGGGGCTCGCCCGGCAGCCGTCCCGGCGGGGCGGGTGCAATATCGCAGAGGCTGGCGACGAATGGACCGGTGACACGCGATCCGCGCCGTCGCGGAGGACCGGCCGGGAGCCGGTGCCGCCTGTTCGGCCGGTCGCGCGTCGACGATCATCGGGGGCACGGGGCCCCCGGGTCCACCCGTCCCTGGCGGCCGAACCGGTCGCCGATCGGTTGGGCCGAGATCGTCCCCCGAACCCGAGGTCGTCCATGCCCGCACGCGAGAGATACGCTCCGACTGGCGCCGGCGACTGGTCCGACGACGGCTGGCGTCTGCTGATCCCGCTGTTCCCCTGGATCGCCGGCGGCCTGCTGGCGCTCTGGATGCTCGGTGGCAGCTTCTACACCGTGGCCCCGTACGAGCAGGCGGTGGTCCTGCGGTTCGGCAAGTACCACGCCACCACCATGCCCGGCCTGCACTTCAAGGTGCCGTTCGCCGACCGGGTGCAGAAGGTCAGCATCGAGGAGCACGGCCTGCGCCTGCCCGGCGGCCCGGCCACGCTCGCCGCCGATGGCGACCCCGAGGGGGACAATACCCCGGTGGCCGCCCGGGTTCGCGAGGAGGATACCCTCATGCTCACCGGCGACCTGAACACCGCGTCGGTCGAGTGGACCGTGCAGTGGAAGGTCGCCGACCCCGAGAAGTTCATCCGCCGGTTCCCCGCCGACCGCGGCGAGCTGTTCGCCGAGGAGCTGCTGGCGACCGTCGGCCGCACGGTCATGAACCGGCTGGTCGGCAACCACTCGTTCGACGAGGTCCTGGGCCCGAAGCGCTCGGACATCGCCTTCGAGGCCCGCACCGACACCCAGCGGATCCTGGACGCCTTCCAGAGCGGCATCACGGTCACGGCCCTGCAGATGCAGCGGATCGTGCCGCCGGAGCGGGTCAAGCCGGCGTTTGACCGGGTCAACGCCTCGATCCAGGAGAAGCAGAAGCTGGAGAACGAGGCCGAGGCGGCTCGCAACCAGATGCTGCCCAAGGCCCGCGCCGCCCGCGACAAGCTGATCCGCGAGGCCGAGGGCTTCGCCAGCCGCCGCAAGGCCGAGGCCACCGGCGAGATCCAGGCCCTCCGCGCCCGCTCCGAGGCCTATCAGCGGGCCCCCGACGTCACCCGCCAGCGGCTCTACTTCGAGGCCATGGAGGAGGTGCTCCAGAACGTCACGGACAAGACCATCCTCGACGCCGACCTCAAGCAGATCCTGCCCCTGCTGAACCTGGCCCCGGACGGAGGTGACCGATGAGACTGCGTGCCCTGGTCGCCCTGATCGTCGGCCTGGTCCTCGTGCTGGCCGTGCCGCTCTCCAGCGCCCTCATGTACACCGTCGGCGAGCAGGAGCTGGCCGTCCTGCTCCAGTTCGGCAATCCGGTGGCCAGCCGGACCGAGCCGGGACTGTACTTCAAGGTCCCGTTCGTCCAGGAGGTGCTCCGCCTGCCCAAGACCCTCCAGGTCTGGCAGGGCACCCGCGACTCCGAGCGCCTGGTCGACGTGCCAACCCGCGACGGCAAGAAGGTCGAGGTCACCGTCTGGGCCGTCTGGCGGATCACCGACCCGGTCCTGTTCGTGCGGACCCTGCGGACGGTGGCCAACGCCGAGTCGCGGGTCAAGGAGTTCGTGCGGTCGACGGCGCGCGACACCATCACCACCCACGACCTCTCGGAGATCGTGCGGAGCACCGACCGGCACATGACGTATACGCTCGGCCTGCCGCCCGAGATGCTGGCCAAGGCCGGCCCCGACGGCGAGGGGGCGGCCGACGCAACCGACCTGCCCGACTTCGTGGTGCCGCCCGAGGCCCGCGAGCCGGTCGAGCTGGGCCGGCTCAAGATCATGGACCAGATCAAGAGCGCCACCCAGGCCGCGCTGGCCGCCGACGGCGGACCCGGCGGCACCACCCAGGGCCGCGGCATCGAGCTGGTGGACGTGGGACTCTCGCGGATCGAGTTCGTGCCCCAGGTCCGCGAGGCCGCCTTCAACCGCGCCATCGCCCTGATGGAGTCGATCGCCGTCAAGGCGATCAGCGAGGGCGAGCAGCGCAAGCAGGAGATCATCAACCGCGCCCAGGCCGAGGTCCAGAAGATCGAGGGCGAGGGCAAGCAGGAGGCGAACGTCACCCGCGGCAAGGTCGAGGCCGAGGTCATCGACGCCTACGCCCAGGCGATCCGCGAGACCGGCGACTTCTACACCTTCAGCCGGAACCTGGAGATCTACAAGCAGGCCCTCAAGGGCAACACCCGGCTGATCCTGACCACCGACAGCTCGCTGCTGCGGCTCCTGAAGTCGTACGAGCCGGCCGCCACCGGCCCGGCCACCCCGGCCGGCGGGCCCTCGACCGCCCCGGCCGTCGGCGCCACCGGCGGCCCCGGGCGCTGAACCGCCCTGGAACCCACCACAATGGAACGCGACGGGGCCGTCGCCGGGCCAGACCGCCCGGCG
>CAZUZD010000564.1:0-2725 GCA_964624465.1 uncultured Isosphaeraceae bacterium | reverse complement strand
GTCGCCCGGCCTGGGCGCGGCCCCCGCGCCCGCCACGCTCGGCGCCCCGGCGCCGGCTCCCGCGCCGGTCGTCACGCTGCCGCCGCCGGCCACCTACTCCGTCATGAGCCCGGTCGCCCTGGGCGCGGCGCCGACCGCCCCGGTGGCCGCCACGCCCATGCTCGGGGTCATGCCCGTCCAGGCGGTCCAGTATCACGTCGTCACGGTGCCCGTGCAGCAGTACACCCTGCCCGTGCTGAGCCAGCCCATGACCCTGGGCGCGGCGCCCGCCCCGGCGGTGGCCCCCGCCCCGACGGCGACGGCCACGCCGGTGACCGTGCTCGTGCCCTACCAGAAGCACAAGTTCCTGAACTTCCTGCACCATTGATCGGGTCCGGGACGATTGCCCGGCGCGGCGGGAGGTCCCGGCCGCGCCGGGTCGGACCCGGGCATCAGGCGGCGGGCGTGTCGGACTCGTGGCCGAAGTAGCCGGACCACGCGACGTCGAGGCTCTCGCGATCGAGGCCGGGGGCCAGGCCCCGGTACCGGCGCAGGTCGCAGGCGCGTTCGATCAGGTCACGTGGGTCGCACGACTTCAGCTCGCGGCCCTCGCGGTCGTAGCGGTCGAGCAGGTGCTCCACCAGGCCGGCGGGCACCTCCAGGCCGTGGTCGGCAGCATAGCGGCCGAAGATGGTGGCGTAGCCCTCGGGCGAGGGGCCTGGCAGCAGAAGCCGGTAGCCCATGCGCCGGAGGAATGCCGGGTCGGTCACGTCGGCCGGCGACAGGTTGGTGGCGAAGATCAGCCGCATCCGGAACGGCACCTCGAGCTTCTGGCCGGTGAACAGCGTGAGGAAGTCGCGCTGGTGCTCCAGCGGCACGATCCAGCGATTCAGCAGGTCGCGGGGGGCGATCCGCTGGCGGCCGAAGTCGTCGATCAGGAACGTGCCGTTGTTCGCCTTCACCTGCAAGGGCGCCTCGTAGAACCGCAGCGAGGGGCTGTACGCCAGGTCCAGCTCCTGGATCGTCAGCTCGCCGCCGACGACGATCAGCGGCCGTCGCACCCGCACCCAGCGGCGGTCGATCCCGCGCGCCGCCTCGGCGTCGAGCGGCTCGGCGGCCGGGCGGTGGAGTTGCTCGTCGTAGATCCGGATGATCGTGCTCTCGATGCCGATGCAGTGCGGCACCCAGATATCGCCCCGCAGCGCCGAGTGCAGCGCGCGGCCCAGGCTGGTCTTGCCGTTGCCCGGCGGGCCGTAGACGAACAGGCTCCGGCCCGACGACGCGGTCAGGCCGGCCATGAGCCTGGATTCGTCGGGCAGGATCAGGGCGGCCAGCGCGGCCTCGACGTCGGCGGTGCGGACCTCGGGCGCGTGGTGGAACTGCCGCTCGACGGCGGCGCTGTACGCCTCCAGCGACACCGGCGCCGGGCCCACGTAGCCCGAGACCTCCAGCAGCCGCGCGGCCCGCTCGCGGCCCCGGTTCGACGCCGCGTAGCGGTACCCGAACGGCCCCGATGAGCCGAGGATGTCGAGCATGTGGTCGGTGCGGAGCTGCTCCAGCAGCTCGCCGGTCAGCGACGTCGGCAGCCCGAGCAGCCGCGCGGCCCACTCGGTCGTGAACTGCGGCACCGTCGCCGCCGCCCGCAGCGCCAGGTCCATGAGCACCGCCGGTGCGATGCCCGTGTCGGCCAGGTCGCGCGGGGCGGCCGGCCGCCAGTCCGTGGCGTCGGGGGCGTCGTCGGCGAGCGAAGCCATCGTGGGGTCGTCGACCGTCATCGTCGGGTCACTCATGGTCGGGGCTCGTGCGAGGGGGCCGGGGCGGGATCATTCCACGAGGTACATGAGGCTGTCGAGGCCGGTGTTCTGCCCGACGGCGTTGATCGTCATGACGGTCTGGCCCGAGACGGCCATCGTGCCCACGATGAACTGGGCATCGTAGCTGCTGCCGCCCGAGAGGGCGAAGGCCGACCACTTGGCGTAGATCGTGCCGCCCAGCTTGACCATGTCGCCGCCGCCGCCGGTGACCGACGCGTACGCGCCGCCGGTGGCGCCGATGCGGCGGCGGAAGTTGAACAGCAGGTTGTCCCACTCGTTGCGATAGCCCGGCGAGCTGGCCGCCAGGCCGTTGAGCGTCACCGAGCCGGCGGTCACGTTGATGTTCAGGCTCGCGAAGTTCACCTTGTGAAATTGCGGGTCGGGCGGGTCGGGGATGATCAGGGTGGCCGGGTCGATGGTCGTGTTGTCGGCGATCTCGTAGGCGCCCGGCGGGTTCGTGCTCAGGTAGTTGCTGCCGGTGAAGTAGAACATGACCCCGGTGCCCACCACCGTCGGCGAGCCGTTGATCCGCAGCCCCTGGTTCGGCTGGGTGGGATGCAGGATGTAGATGCCGGGCGCGAACAGCACGCTGGCCGAGCCGGTGATGCTGATGTCCTCGTAGACGCCGGGGGTCAGGACCCCCGTCTCGCCGGTGCCGAAGCTGAACGACCCCTTCGAGGCGAGCGCGTAGCCGGCCGGCAGGGTCGCGGTGGTGGGCACCGAGATCGACGCCATCGGGTCGGGCATCATGTACGTCGACGAGGCCCGCATCAGGCCGGCGTAGAGCGGCTTGCGCGACGACTGCGAGTAGTCGGGGTAGCTGGTGAAGTCGTAGATGTTCTCCAGCACGTCGACCCCGCCCGAGACGCGGATCATGCGCGCGAAGATCGCCGAGTTGTTGCCCATGGCCAGCGCGTACTGGTTGAAGTCGG
>CAZUZD010000563.1:0-2726 GCA_964624465.1 uncultured Isosphaeraceae bacterium | reverse complement strand
ATGGAGCAGTCCAACCGGCCGACCCGCGCCGAGGCCAGCGACGTGGCCAACGCGGTGCTCGACGGCACCGACGCGGTGATGCTCTCGGGCGAGACGGCCATCGGCGCCTACCCGGTCGAGAGCGTGGCCATGATGAGCACGATCGCCAGCGAGGCCGAGGCCGTGCTCGCCGAGCGCTCCGACGAGCACCCGGGACCCGTCAGCCGCCAGGGCTGGATCACGCCGATCACCGAGTCGATGGTCGAGGCGGCCAGCCACGCCTGCCGCCGGCTCCGCGCCGAGCTGCTGGTCGTCGCCACCCACTCGGGCCGCGCGGCGCTGGCGATCTCGAAGCAGCGGAACACGACCCCCACGCTCGCCCTGGCCGACCGCCCCGACCTGGCCCGCAAGATGGCGCTCTACTGGGGCGTGACCCCGATCTACGCCGGCTCGATCCACGAGCTCGAGCCCGACCTGAAGTTCGCCATCGCCTGGGCCCGCGAGCGCCAGCTCGTCCGTCGCGGCAGCCGGATCGTCCTGCTGCGGGGCGTGATCCCCGGCAACCCGGTCCAGAACGCCCTGCTGGTCCAGGAGCTCGACTGATCCCCGCCCCGCCCCCGGGGCGCGCCGGCCGGCCGCCCCGGGAGCGGTGATCGCAGGTCATTTAAGACCCGTCTTGCGAAATCTCACCAGATCTGACCTAGTATGGCCAGAGAGGGCGGTGGGCGATGGCGCCAGATTGGGGAACCTGCGATGACGCACAGCGATCGTCCGGCGGGCCCGGCCCCCGGCGACGGGGGGCTGACCCGGGTGCTGGTCGTCGATGACCACGGCCCGAACCGGCTGGCGCTGAGCCGCCTGGTGGAGCGCCTGGGGGCCGTCGTCGAGACCGCGGCCGATGGCCTGATCGCCCTGGAGCGTCTGCTCGGCGCCGGGCCGATCTTTGACCTGGTGCTCCTGGACGTCGAGTTGCCGGGGATCGACGGGATCACGCTGGCGGAGCGGCTGGGGCCGCCGGGGCCGGGCGCCCCGATGCTGGTGGCGGTGACGGCCGACGCGGGAGCCGATCGGCAGGCGGCCTGCCTGGCGGCGGGGATGGTGGCCGTGCTGGCCAAGCCGCTGCGGCTCGACGGCCTGCGCGAGGTCCTCGGCCGGGCCCGGCGGGCCCGTTCCGGAAAACGGCCCACCGGGTGATTCCGAAATCGCCGGCTCACCCCGTATCAAAGTCGTACGATCCGCTGACCCTGGACCGCCGCCGGCGTGAGCCGCCAATCCGGCTCATTTAGGCCATTCCGCGCCTCCACCGACGGGATGGAGGGGGTCGCGAGGGCGGCCAGGCCGGTCGCGCCCCGACACCTGGCACACGTGCCAGGAATGAAATTGCCAAGAATCTCACCGCCGTGAATGGATTGGGCGAAGATCGGGGCCCGGAATTCACTACTAGAGATGAGTGGTCGTGAGCCGACCCCGATGACAACCGTCAGGGTCCCCGCTGTTGTGGACCGGCCGATGGGGTTCAGAGCGCCTGAGGGCGAGAAGGTGCGGGCTGTCGTGGTGGCCGATGCGCTCCGTCTGCTGATCATCGAGGTCGAGCCGGGTGCCGCCGATGGCCTCCGGTCGCTGCTGGAGGCCGGCCCGTCCGGGTGGTCGGGCGGCCCGCTGGCGATCGCCGGCCTGGGCGACGGGCTCCGCGGGCGGCTGGCCGAGGTGAGCCCGGACGTGGTGCTGATCGCCGAGGCGTCGTGGCCGGCCAGCCGGGAGTCCTGGCGGCCGGCGCTGGCGGCGCTCGGGGACCGGGCGGTCGTGCTGGTGCAGGACCGGGACGATCCCGAGGCGGCCCTGGAGGCGATCGCCGCCGGGGTGCACGAGGTGCTCGCCGCCGACGAGCTGGGCGCCGACCGGCTGGCCCGGGCCGTGGAGCGGGCCCAGGCCCGCGCCGCCGACCAGGCGCGGGAGCGTCGGGCCCGGCACGCGGCCGAGGCCGCCCTGCGGACCAAGTCGGCGCTGCTGGCGCACCTGGGCCACGAGATCCGGACCCCGCTGGGCGGCATGATCGGCCTGGCCGACGTCCTGCTCGACACCCCGCTGGGCCCCGACCAGCGCGAGTTCGCCGTGCAGATCGGCCGCTGCGGTCACGACCTGCTGGGGCTGCTGGACAACCTGCTCGAGCTGGCCCGCTCCGAGGCGGGCCGGCTGGTGCTGGAGCCGACGGTCTTCGACCTCCGCGACCTGGTCGACGAGGTCGCCGCCCTGATGCGGCCGCAGGCGCAGGCCAAGGGCCTGACGCTCTCGGTGCAGATGGCCGCCGGCCTGCCCGGCCGCCGCGAGGGGGACGCGCGCCGGCTCCGCCAAGTGCTCCTGAACCTGGTCGGTAACGCCGTCAAGTTCACCGACTCCGGCCGGGTCACGATCGCGGTGACGCCGGCGCCCTGGTCCGACGACCCGACCCGGACCCTGAACCTGACCGTGCAGGACACCGGCGTCGGGATCGACCTGGCGACGCAGGCGCAGCTCTTTCAGCCGTTCGCGCAGGCCGCCGGCACGGGGGCCCGGCGGGGCGGCACGGGCCTGGGGCTGGCGATCTCCCGCGAGCTGATCGCCCTGATGGGCGGCCAGCTCGACCTGAGCAGCCAGCCGGGCGTCGGCACCCGGTTCTGCGTCGAGCTCGACCTGCCGCTGGCCCTGCCCGAGCGTCGGGGGCCCGAGCCGCTGCGGGCCCGGCCGCTGCCGCTGCCGCTGCCCCTGCC
>CAZUZD010000562.1:0-2729 GCA_964624465.1 uncultured Isosphaeraceae bacterium | reverse complement strand
CGAGGTCCGGGGGCCGGCCGGAGCGACCGGGATCCGGACGGGCCACGGTCCGGGGGGCCGCGGCGCCGGTCCGGGGTGGGGGTGGGGCGGAGGGGGTGGGGCGAGGCGATCGGGGGGCTCAGAACTCGGCGAAGAAGTCCCAGCGCGGCTCCCAGTCCTCGGACTTGCGGAAGTACCGGTCCTCGTCGTGGCGGTACCAGTCTTCCTTGCGGCCGAGGCTCAGGCGCCGCAGCAGCTCGCGCTGGCGGCTGTAGCCGGCGATCTCCATCGGCAGGCCGACGTTCAGCTCGGTGTACTTGCGGTGCGAGAGCACGAACTTGATGACCTTGTCCACCGCCGGCCAGCCGCAGTCGTTGAAGGCGACGACGCCGCCGGCGGGCAGCATCTTGTCGAGGTACCAGAAGTCGACCAGGGTGTAGTCGAAGGTGTGCCAGCCGTCGATGTACGCGAACTGGCACTTCGTGCCGGCGGCCAGCAGGCGCGGCAGGGCGTGGTAGTCGTAGTCCTCGATCAGCTCGTGGTGCTCGGCCAGGCCGGCCCGCGCGATGGCGGCGACGCCGCAGCCCTTCCAGTGGGTGCTCTGCATCGGGTCGACGGAGATCAGGCGGCCGCCGTCGCCGTTCTCCCGAAGTGCCGTGAGGATCGACAGGGAGGAGCCGCCGTAGGCCAGGCCGACCTCGACGCAGAGCTTCGGCCGCTCGCGGCGGACGACGTCATAGAGCGCCTGGGCGTAGGCCTCCGGGATGTTCGAGTCGAGCGGCACGGGGTCGCCGGCGGCGGTGGCCGTGACCTTGCGCTCGAGCATCTCCTTGAGGACCGCACACCGCTCCAGCAACTGCCCCATGACACCACTCCGAGGGCGGACCAGGCCCGGCCGCTCCCCCCGTCGCGAAGGGGCCGACCGGGCGTTGGGTGCGATCGCGGCGGGAGCCCCGGGACCCCGGGCGACCCCCTGGCCGCGCGCAGCAGTCCCCCGGAGCCCGGACCCGGGACGGCGGGTCCCGACCGGCTCCAGCCTATCACACGCCCCCGCCGCCTGCCGCCCCTGTCCTCGCCAACCCCCGGGCTTCCCGGACCCGCCAGGCCCGCCAGGCCCGGCGACCGGCTCAGCGGTCCGGGTCGGGGACGGTCCTGGGCGCGGGGGCGCGCTCCACGGCGAGGAACCGGATCCGGCCGCAGCCCCGGCAGCGGCCGACGAGGAACTTCTTGTACGACCAGGCGCCCACGCGCACGATCCCCAGCTCGGCGGCCGGCACGGTCCAGCCGCAGCTCACGCAGCGCACCTGCCAGCCCGGGGCGAACCCGACGGGTGTCATGCGATCCGGCCTCCGGGCGCGGGTGGGGACGCGGCCGACCGGATCGCCGCGCGGACGATCCGGTCTCGCGATGGGCCGCTCAGCCGCCGACGGCCGGGTCCTCGCCGGTGGCCTTGCGGGCGACGTTCAGCCAGGTGTGCACGTGGGGCGAGCCGTGGAAGAACCAGCTGAAGGCGGGGCCTTCGAGCTTCCAGATGTCCCAGACGCGGTCGTTGCCGATGTCGCCGTCCTTGAAGTAGCTGAGCCGGAGCTTGGCCGCGCCGCCGGCGTCGCTCAGGCACTCCATCACCTCCTCGGCGTCGGCCAGGCGGAACGGCTGCAGCAGGTCCTTGAGGAGCTTCTGGACCATCTGCTGCTGCTGGCCGTCGAGGTCGCCCACGGTCAGGCCGCCGGCGAGCTGGTCGCCCGGCAGGCGGATCGAGCGCGGGGCGTCGGCCGGGGCGGTGGCGATCAGGGCCTGCGCCTGCTGCTTGTCGTCGAGGGTCTTGAAGATCGCGTTGGCCTGCTGGCCCTGGTACCACCAGACGTTGCCGGTGTGGGCGGCGTCCTCGTTGGCGGTCTTCGAGGCGTGGCCGTAGAAGATCGGGCCGCCGAAGGCGGCGCCCTCGACGCTGTTGCCGTCGGCCCGCAGGGTGTCGTGCCGGCCCGAGAGCACCCACTCGAACGGCTGGTCGGTACCCGGCTCGCCGAAGACGGCGACGTGGTACTGGTCGAAGCCGCCGTAGTCCTCCTCCATCTGGCGGAGGAACCGCTCGTAGCCGTCCTCGGAGGTCAGGCCCTTGAAGATCTCCTTGCAGAGCGCCTGCTGCTCGGGCTTCAGGTCGTCGATCTTCTGCGGCACGATCGCCCAGTTGTTGTTGATCTGCTTGCGCTTGGGGTGATCGAATGGGAAGCAGATGTCCTTCTTCTGGGCATCGCTGAGCGTGGCGTAGAAGCGGCTCACGGCCGTCTCGGCGGGCGCCTTGGGGGTCGGGCCCACGGGCTGCTGCGGGGCGCCCGCGGCCAGGGCGCGGCCGGTTCCGATCAGGGGCAGGCCGGCCACGGTCAGGGCCGCGCTGCCGGCGGTGCGGATCAGGTCGCGGCGCGAGAGCGCGCGGTGCGGATCGAGCGGCGAAGGGTCCTGGGCCATGGCGAGGGCCTCCGGGCGGCGGCGGGGTGGGTGGAGAGGGACCGCGACGGCAGCCGTCGCGATCGGTTCAGGCTAAGGAGCCCCCTCCCCCAAGTCAACCGAACGGCCGACCAGGCGCCGGCCCTGAGCCGACGGTCAGGGGGCCGGCCAGAGCCGGCGGAGGGTGCGGCCGGTGGCGGCGTCGAGCAGCAGCACCGGCGAGCCGCCCCGGCCGGCGACGGCCAGGGTGCGGCCGTCGCCGAGGAACGCGACGCTGCGGATCGCGTCGGCGCCGGCGATCGGCC
>CAZUZD010000561.1:0-2738 GCA_964624465.1 uncultured Isosphaeraceae bacterium | reverse complement strand
CGTGCTGGGGCTCACGATTGCCTGCGCCCGCTGCCACGACCACAAGTACGACCCGATCAGCCAGGCCGACTACTACGCGCTGGCCGGCGTGTACAAGAGCACCGAGTACGTCGAGGAGCCGCTGGTGCCCCGCGAGGTCGTCGAGGCCTACGACCAGGGCCAGGCCCAGCTCAAGGCGGCCGCGGCGGCCATCGACGCCTTCCTGGCCGCCGAGACGCTGGCGCGGGCCCACTCGCAGGCGCGGGCCATCGCCCCGCACGTGCTGGCCACCTGGAAGTGGCGCCGGCGGCAGCTCACGAACCCGGCCGTCACGCTGGAGCAGATCGCCCGCGAGGAGGGCCTGGAGCCACGCGACCTGACGCGGTGGTCCGAGCACCTGGGCAAGGCCGAGCCCGACCTGCCCCACCGCCGCGCCTGGCGGCGGCTGGAGGCCCGCACCTGGGCCGCCCCGGAGTCGGACCTGGCCGCGCTACGGACCGAGGTGATCGCCTTCGCCGAGGGGCTGGAGAGCCAGGCGCTCGACCTGATCGGCGGCCGGCTCGCGGCCCAGGCGGCGGGCCGCAAGGCGGCTGGCGGCGACAAGGCGAGCGAGGTCCTGGCCGGCGAGCTGGTCGGCGACCAGGGTCTGTACCGCCTCCCGAAGGACAAGCCCGAGGAGCGGCTCGCCGCCGACGCCCGCGAGCGGTTGCAGGCCCTGAAGGCCGAGCGCGATCGGGTCAAGGCGACCATCCCGCCGAAGTACCCGGTGGCGCACGCGCTGAAGGACGGCAAGCCGACCAACGTGACGCTCCTGCACCGCGGCAACCCGGCCACCGCCGGCCCCGAGGTGCCCCGGCGGTTCCCGGCCGCGCTCGGCGGCGCTCCGCTCGACGCCGGCAGCGGCCGGTTGCAGCTCGCCCGCGCCGTGACGGCCCCCGAGAACCCGCTGACGGCCCGGGTGATCGTCAACCGCGTCTGGCAGCACCACTTCGGCCGCGGCCTGGTGGCGACCCCGAGCAACTTCGGCACCCTGGGCGACCGGCCCAGCCACCCCGAGCTGCTCGACGACCTGGCCACCCGCTTCCGCGCCTCGGGCCAGTCGCTGAAGGCCCTGCACCGCCTGATCCTGCTCTCGGCCACGTACCAGCAGTCGAGCACGCCGGCCCCGGGCACCGCCGAGTCGGACCCCGAGAACCGGCTGCTGGGGCGGATGAACCGCCAGCGGCTGGAGGTCGAGCCCTGGCGCGATGCGCTCCTGAGCGTCTCGGGCCGGCTCCGCGGCCAGATCGGCGGTCCCTCGCAGTCGCTCGACGACCCGGCCAACGCCCGGCGCACCGTGTACGCGACCATCAGCCGGCACGACCTGGCCCCGCTCCTGCGGCTGTTCGACTTCCCCGAGCCGAACATCACCAGCGGCGAGCGGACCCGCACCACCGTGCCGCTCCAGCAGCTCTTCGTCCTGAACGACGAGCTGATGGTCCGCACCGCGAAGGCCCTGGTCGAGCGGCTGGCCACCGTCGGCGACGACGACCCGGCCCGGATCGACGCGGCGTACCGGATCCTGTTCGGCCGGCCCCCGACCGACGCCGAGCGCCGGATCGGCCTGGCCTACCTGGCGGCCCCCGAGCCGGCCGCCGACGGCGAGGCGAAGCTCAGCCGCTGGGAGCGCTATGCCCAGGTGCTGCTCGGCACCAACGAGTTCGCCTACCTCGACTGACGCCCCCGCCGCTGCCCCGACCGGCACCGCGTCAAACGCCCCCGACCCCGATCCCGAATCGCCCGGCCCGAGCGGAGAGGTCCCGACCATGAACGATCCGATGCGAGCGGCGATCTCACGGCGGGCGCTGCTGGGCCGGATGGGCGGCGGCTTCGGCGCCCTGGGGCTGGCCAGCATGCTCTCCGACGCCGGCCTGGCCGGCCGCTCCGCCTGGGCGCAGGAGGGGGCGATCCCGACCGACCCGCTGGCGCCCCGGGCCCCGCACTTCACGCCCCGGGCCACGCGGGTCATCTTCCTGTTCATGAACGGCGGGCCATCGCACGTCGACACCTTCGACCCCAAGCCCGAGCTGCTGGCCCGCGCCGGCCAGGCGCCGCCCGAGTCGGTCAAGACGGGCCGCAAGATCTCGGGCAAGTTCCTGCCCTCGCCGTTCGCCTTCGAGCCGAAGGGGCAGAGCGGCATCGCGGTCTCGGAGCTGTACCCGAAGGTCGGCGAGCGGATCGACGACATCTGCGTGCTGCGGTCGATGTACACCGACAACCCGAACCATGAGCCGTCGCTGCTCATGATGAACTCGGGGAACATGCAGCCGATCCGGCCCAGCCTGGGGTCGTGGCTCACCTACGGCCTGGGCTCGGAGAACCAGAACCTGCCGGGGTACATGGTGCTCTGCCCGGGCAAGCCGGTGGTCGGCCCCCAGCTCTGGAGCAACAGCTTCCTGCCGGGGATCTACCAGGGCACGCACATCAACAACGCCACGATCGACCCCGAGAAGATCATCCGCGACATCCGCAACGCCCACCTGGCCCCGGCCGCCCAGCGCCAGCAGCTCGACCTGCTGCGGAGCCTGAACGCCGAGCATCTGGAGTCGCGCGGCCGCGACGAGCCGCTGGAGGCGCGCATCGCCGCCATGGAGATCGCCTTCCGGATGCAGTTCGAGGCCCGTGAGGCGTTCGACCTGGGCCGCGAGCCGACCGCCCTGCGCGAGCGCTACGGCGAAGGCCAGTTCGCCAGCGCCTGCCTGATCGCCCGCCGCCTGGTC
>CAZUZD010000560.1:0-2768 GCA_964624465.1 uncultured Isosphaeraceae bacterium | reverse complement strand
ACCGCCGCCCACGTCGTCTATGCCAGCCCGGTCGGCACCCCGCTGGCCGCCGCCCCCCCCCTGGGCGCCCCGATGATGACCGCCGCGCCCACCCTGGGCGCGGCCCCCGCACCGGCCCCGACGATGACGCTGGCGGCAGCCCCCACCCTGGGCGCCGCCCCGGCCGCGCCGGCGCAGCCGTACGTGGTCGGCCTGGTGCTCGACCGCCCGGGCCCCGGCCGGCGGATGCTGGCGGCGCTGGGGCGCGAGCTGGCCTCGCTGGGCAACCCGCGCATCCGGATGGCGACCACGCCCGAGTTCGCTCAGGTCTCGCTCCCCACGACCACCGCCCCGCCCGTCGTGATGGCCCCGCCCGCCGCGCCGCAGCCGCCGCCGGCGGTGGGTCAGCCGCCCGAGCCGCCGCTGCCGTCGCCGCAGGCACCGGCGAAGAAGAAGGGCCTGTTCCACCACGACTGACCGGGACCCGGCGCCCGGGCGCCGGGGCGGTCTGGGGGCGAAATGCCGATCGCGGTGACCCGGAGGCGGGATCCAGCGATCGGTGTGGTAGACTGCGAGTGGTTGGGGCGCCGGAATGCCCCGCGATCCGCAACGCGTGCCGCGTCGTGCGACAGGGAGGGTGCCGACGTCGCCATTGCCCCGCCCCTGGCGGGCCACCGAGAGGCGACCATGTCGGACCGTCGTCACACCCTGCTCTGGGCCTCTGCCCTCGCGACCCTGCTGGGCCCGGCCGGACCGGGAGCCGGGCTCGCCCACGCTGGCGGCCGGCACGGCAAGCTCGGGCACCACACCCAGGTCGTCGGCGTCGGCATCGCCGCCCCCGTGATGGGGTCCGCCCCGCTGAGCCTCGGCGTGATGGCTCCGTCCGGGACCACCACCCTGGGCCTGGCCCCGGTGGCGCCCCAGACCCTGGGCGCGGGCTACACGCTCGTGCCCGCCACCACCGCCCCGGCGGCGACGGCCCCGAGCCTGGGGACGGCGTACACGCTCGTGCCGACGGCCACGCCCACGGCCATGCTGGGCGCCGCGCCCCAGGCGTACCAGATGGTCGGCTACAGCCTGGCCCCGGCCGCCGCCGCGACCGGCTCCGGCGGTCCCACGCTGGGGGCGGCGGCGGGCGCGAGTCCCGACCCCGAGGTCCAGCTCGGCCAGGCCCTGGGCGGCGCGAACCTCCAGAAGATCAAGGACCATCTCACCGCGGTGATCGACGAGCAGACCGCCGGCGGCCAGCACCCCCGACGTCGCGCCCTGGTGCGGCTGCTGACCGACTCGGCCCTGGAGTTCGCCCGCGACGAGCTGCATGTGGACCTGGTGCACTGGGTGCCGATCGTCCGCACGCTCGTCTCCCAGATCGTCGACGACCAGGTCGACACGGCCACCACCAGCGGACCGGCGGCGGACACCGCCCCGACCCGCCCCGCCGTCGGCCCGCGCCCGAACGCGAACCCCGCCCCGGCCGCCGGTCCCGCTCCCGCTCCCGCTCCCGCTCCGGCCCCCGGCGGTCGGCGGGTGATCCCGATCCAGGCCAGCGGCTACCTGGTGATCGATCGGATCGAGGTCCAGGGCACCATCGCCTCGACTCCGAGCCTGCCCCCGACTCCGACCCCCGCCGCCGAGCCCGACCTCCAGCCGGTGCCCGCCGTCAAGCCGACTCAGCCGCCGGTGCCGAATGACCCGCCTGCGCCGGCCCCCGACGTTACGCCGGCCACCGAGCCCGTGACGCCGACCCCGGCCCAGCCCGTCCTGCCCCCCGCCGACGTGCAGCGCCGCGACGACGGCCCCCTGCTGCCCGGCGAGGGCAACGACGGCTGAGCGTTCGCCCGCCGCCGTGATCCGGATTTAGAGAGGCCGGCACCCGGCCCCGTGGCAACCGCCGCCGCCACGTGGCCACGCTCCGGTCTGGCCGCGTCACCCACGATGAGTTTGGTCGGGCGGATGAGCGGAGCGAGATCCGCCACGACGGGTCGGACGCCGGGCTCTGGACCGTCACCAATGTCGACTCGAAGGGTCCTCGTTCAGGCCCGGCGGATGACGCTCCGCTGATCCGCCCTCCGGAAGCCCCCGGAGGGCGAGGGCGGGGCTCAGGGCGCGATGTTCAGCTCGAGGACGAAGCTGGGGCCCTCAGCGTCGAACTTCTCGCGGGGGCGGAGGTGGCGGAACTCCAGCTTCACGCGGCCCTTGGCCTCGGCGTGGAAGATGTAGGCGACGTAGGAGACCTCGCCGGGGCGGACGTTGTCGCTCTCGTAGAACTGGTCATCCTTGACGAACTTGAGGCAGCCGTCCGGCTGATCGTCGAGCTGCCGCTTCCAGATGTGGCCGGCGAAGAGCCGGGGCAGGACGACCTTGAGGTCGTCGCCGGGCCGGAGGTTCTGGGCCTCGGAGACGTGCCGCTTCGCCGCCTCGGTGAACCGGTCGGCCGCGACCTTGCGGATGACCTCGCCGGCCGCGTTCGAGAGCGAGGCGGGCAGGGCGGTCCCGCCGGCGAGGGTGGTGAGCATGAGTGCCGCCAGGGCCAGAAGTCGTCGCATGGCGGTCTCCGGCCGGTGGGCCCGTGGCGTCGTGGTCGTTCCAGGGGGATTCTTGCGGCCGATGCCGTGAGATCAAGGGCCGGGTGGCGGGCTGATCCGGCGGGTCAGCGGGGCACCGGCCCGCCCTGGACCTCGCCCAGGGGCGTGCCCGGCGGCTTGAGGATCGGCTCGGCCGCGCCCGGTCGGGGCGGGGCGGGGACGGCCTCGCCCTCGAGCTGGGCCGGCGGCGGGGCCGGGGCCTGG
>CAZUZD010000559.1:0-2774 GCA_964624465.1 uncultured Isosphaeraceae bacterium | reverse complement strand
GGGGCGCCGGCGCCTTGGCCGCGGGGGCCTTGGGGGCGTCCTGGGGCGGGTTGGCCTTGGGAGCGTCCTGCGGTGGGTTGGCCTTCGGGGCGTCCTGGGGCGCGGCCGCAGCCCGGGCCAGGGGGGTGGCGACCGGGCCGGTCCTCGGACCCAGACCCAGGCCCAGGGTGCCGAACAGGGTGGCGGCCAGGGCCGCCCCGGTCGCGCCTCGTCGTCCGCTGCGCATTGCCGAGCCCTCCGGCCACCCTGCCCGTGCTGATCCTGGCCCGTCCGCCGTGTGCGTGCCTGCCCGAGCCCCTCGGCCCGATCGACAAGCGTCTCAGGGGATTGTATCACGGCCCGGCGAGCCCCCCGCCACGATCCAACAGGCTCCCCCGCCCCGCCCCCGAACCGGGACACCTTGGCGACTGATCGCGACCGCCGCCGGCCCTGGCGTCGGCGCCCGGATCGCCAGCCTCCGCCTGTGTCGCCGTGTGGTGTGCGGTGTTGCCGTGTGGCGGGGGGGGGGGGGGGGGTGGGCCCCCCCCCCCCGCGGGGCCCCCCCCCCCCCAGGGCCCCCCCCCCCCCCGCCCCCCCCCCCCCACGCCACGCCACGCCACGCCACGCCACGCCACGCCACGCCACGCCACACCGGACCGTGACGACGCGCCCGTCGGTCGGATGAGCGGAGCGAAATCTGACGGCTTCGGAGGCGCTCGATGGGTCTGGCGGTCGATTCCGCTCATGTGGCGGGTTTTGCGGCCGGCCGTTGCTCCAGCCCGTCGGATTTCGCTCCGCTCATCCGACCGACGGGTGGGGAACGGCGGGATGCCCGGGTTCCGCAGAGCGGAGCCCGGATCCAGAGGCCTCGGACGGTCGGGCCGTGTGGCGTGGCCTGAGCGTCCGCGTGGCCATGCCGACGATTCGGAGGCCGCCGACCCGGCCCGGCGGATGACGCTCCGCTGATCCGCCCTACGACATCCCGAGATCGGGGTGCGCGGGTTCCGCGTGCGGAGCCCGGATCCGGGAGCCTTCGACGGAGGCTCGGTCCGGTGTGCCGTGGCCTGAGCGTCCGCGTGGCCACGACGACGCTGCGGAGGCCGTCGAGGACCGGGGTTCGCCTGGCGGGGAGCCTCCACGCCCCCCCTGCCCGCCCGGCGCGTGGCGGTCTATGATGGAGGCCGCTCTACCCGGCTGCGACTCACGTCCCTCGCGGAGCCCCGTCCATGGCGTTCGACCTGCCCCGCACTGCCGATCCGGACCCGATGGCGAACCCGATTCCGAGCCCGGCACCGGCCGCGAGGGCGACCCTGGACCGCCGGGGCTTCCTGGGCCGGGCGCTGGCCGCGGGGCTCGCCCCGCTGGCGGCGAGCCTGCCGGGGGCGCGGGCGGCGGTGGCGGCCGGGGTGGCGACGGCGCAGCAGGAGGCCGACGCGTTCCTGGCCGACTTCGTCGCCGGCTGGCTCCCGCGCTACACCGCCAGCAGCGAGGCCGCCTGGGCGGCGGCCACCGACGTCTCGCCCGAGCACACGGCGAAGCAGGTCGAGGCCGCGCTGGCGCACGACCGCTACGTCGGCGACCCGAAGGTGATCACGACCGTCAAGCGGCTGATCGGCCTGAAGGACCAGCTCCAGCCCCTGACCGTCCGCCAGCTCGAGAAGGTGCGGCTGATGGCCGCCGAGGCACCCGGCACGGTGCCCGAGGTCGTCACCGCCCGCGCCCAGGCCGAGGCCGCCCAGGGCGCCGCCCAGAACGGCTTCGCCTTCACCCTGCCCGACCCGGCGCACCCCGAGCGGCCGATCGACGCCAACGGCATCGACGCCGTGCTGGTGGGATCCAGGAAGCTCGACGAGCGGCAGGCGGTCTGGGAGGCGTCGAAGACCATCGGCACCCCGCTGCGGGACGGCCTGCTGAAGCTCCGCGACCTGCGGAACACGGTCGCCCGCGAGCTGGGCTTCGCCGACTTCTTCGCCCTGCAGGTCGCCGACTACGGCCTGACCGTGCCGCAGATGATCGAGCTCTGCGAGGGGTTCCTGGCCAGCACCAAGGAGCTGTACCTCCACCTGCACACCTGGGCCCGCCACGAGCTGGCCGGCCGCTACGGCGCCGATGCCCCTCAGGGGCCGATCCCCGCGCACTGGCTGCCGAACCGCTGGGGCCAGAACTGGCCGAGCCTCGTCGGCGGCGTCGACATGGACGTCCCCTTCGCCGGCAAGAGCCGCGAGTTCATCACCGAGCAGGCCGAGAAGTTCTACGTCTCGCTCGGGTTCCCCGCGCTGCCGAAATCGTTCTACGAGCGTTCCGACCTGTACCCGGCCGACCCCGCCAGCGGCCGCAAGAAGAACAGCCACGCCAGCGCCTGGCACATCGACCTGAAGCAGGACGTGCGGAGCCTGATGTCGATCGTGCCCGACTCGCGCTGGTTCACCACCGCGCACCACGAGCTGGGCCACATCTACTACGACCTGGCCTACAGCACGCCCGAGGTGCCGTACCTGCTGCGCGGCGGGGCCAACCGCGCGTTCCACGAGGGCATCGGCGACCTGATCGGCCTGGCCGCCGGCCAGCGGCCATACCTCAAGGCGGTCGGCCTGCTGACCCCCGAGGCCGAGGCCGCCGACCCGGTCACGTTCCTGCTCGACACGGCCCTGGACGGCTCGTCGCTGGTGTTCACCTGCAGCAGCACCGGAAGCACCGATGCCAAGACGCGACATGGATTCCACGCCACCGGCCATCACCAGCTCTTCAAAACCGGCGCGCACTTTCGCGGCACAGTTGTTGACCGCATCCAGGCC
>CAZUZD010000558.1:0-2820 GCA_964624465.1 uncultured Isosphaeraceae bacterium | reverse complement strand
CATCACCTACGGCACCAACAACGAGTTCGGCTTCGACTACCTCCGCGACAACATGAAGCCGACCCGCGAGCAGCAGTGCCAGGGCCGGCTGAACTACGCGATCATCGACGAGGTCGACAGCATCCTGATCGACGAGGCCCGCACCCCGCTGATCATCTCGGGCCCGGCCTTCGACGACGTCCGCAAGTACGCCGAGGCCGACCGCGTCGCCCGGCTGCTCAAGGCCGGCGAGCACTTCGAGGTCAAGGAGAAGGAGCGCACCGCGCACCTGACCGACGACGGCGTCCGCGAGGCCGAGCGGATCATCGGCGTCGAGAGCTTCTACACGCCCGGCAACATGGAGTGGCCGCACCTGATCGACAACTCGCTCAAGGCGCACCACCTGTATCGCCGCGACCGCGAGTACGTCGTCAGCCCCCAGGGCGAGATCGTCATCGTCGACGAGTTCACCGGCCGGCTCATGACCGGCCGGCAGTGGTCCGACGGCCTGCACCAGGCCGTCGAGGCCAAGGAGCGGGTGAAGATCAAGGAGGAGAACCAGACCCTCGCGACGATCACCCTCCAGAACTTCTTCAAGCTCTACAAGAAGCTCTCGGGCATGACCGGCACGGCCATGACCGAGGCCGACGAGTTCTTCAAGGTCTACAAGCTCGACGTGGTGGCCATCCCCACCAACCGCGGCCTCCAGCGCATCAACGCGGCCGACGTCATCTACCTGACCGAGAACGAGAAGCTCAAGGCGATCATCGACGAGATTCGCGAGGTGCACGCCACCGGCCGCCCGATCCTGGTCGGCACCACCTCGATCGAGAAGTCGGAGCAGATCGCCGACGTGCTGGCCAAGTACGGCATCCCGCACCAGGTGCTGAACGCCAAGTACCACGAGCGCGAGGCCGAGATCGTCGCCCAGGCCGGGCGCAAGGCCATGGTCACGATCGCCACCAACATGGCGGGCCGCGGCACCGACATCATCCTGGGCGGCAACCCCGAGTTCATGGCCTGGGCCGACCTGAAGCGCGAGGTCGACGAGGACGGCCGGCCGAAGTACCCGACCCGGCTGGAAGTGCCGCCGCAGGTCTGGAAGGCCGCCGTCGACAAGTACGAGCCGACGATGCGTGCCGAGGGCCGCGAGGTCGCCGAGCAGGGCGGCCTGCACATCATCGGCACCGAGCGCCACGAGTCCCGCCGGATCGACAACCAGCTCCGCGGCCGCTCCGGCCGCCAGGGCGACCCGGGCAGCTCCCGGTTCTTCCTGGCGCTCGAAGACGACCTGATGCGCAAGTTCGCCGGCGACTGGGTCAAGAACGTGCTCACCCGCCTGGGCATGCAGGAGGGCGAGGCCATCGAGAGCAAGATGGTCAGCCGCCGCATCGAGGGGGCGCAGAAGAAGGTCGAAGAGCGCAACTTCGACATGCGCAAGAACCTCCTCGAGTACGACGAGGTGATGGACGAGCAGCGCAAGCGCGTGTACTCGTTCCGCCAGTCGCTGCTCGACGGCGCCCCGACCAAGGACGCCATGCTCGCGATGATCGACGAGCAGATCCGCAAGGCGACGAACCTGTTCCTGGCCGACGACTACCCGGCGGCCAACTTCGCCGCCGAGGCCGGCGCCAAGCTGGGCGTCGAGCTCAACGCCAAGGACTTCAAGGGCCTCAAATTCGAGGACGCCGTCGACGTCGCCCGCCGCGACGCCGAGGCGCAGACGGCCGACCTGGTCCGCGACGCCATCGAGGAGAACCTCTCCTCCGACGCCGACCCCACCGAGTGGAACTGGGCGACCCTGACGCAGTGGGTCAACAACCGCTTCGGCGTGAACCTCAAGGACCGCGACCTCAAGAAGTTCCAGCAGGGGGCCGGGCCCGACGCCACCCTCGACCGCCGCGGCCTGGACGCCATGCTCGTCGAGGCGGCCTCGCAGGCGATCGCCAAGGTGGACCTGAGCCCGGCCGCCGAGCTGCTCCGCGAGGACTTCGGCCGCCGCAGCCTGGCCGGCTGGGTGCACCAGAAGTGCGGCCTGACGGTCGATCCGGCCGAGTGGACGAGCCTCAGCCGCAACGAGATCGGCGCCCGGCTCCGGGCCGCCGTGCGGCAGCTCTACGCCCGCAAGGAGGCCGAGTTCCCGGTCCAGGTCGCCCTGGCCCGCTACCTCGCCGAGCGCACCGCCGGCGCAGCCCCACAGTACGACCGCGAGGGCCTGGCCGCCTGGTTCACCGACCGCTACGGCGTGCCGATCGACCCGGCCGAGCTGGCCCCGTTGATGCGGCCCGAGATCGAGGCGAACCTCAAGGGCCTGGCCCGCGACCGCTACCACGGCGACCGGCTCTGGGAAGAGCTCGAGCAGAAGCTCGACGCCGCCTTCGGCCCCGCCCCCCGCGACGGCCGCCCGGCCCCGGCCCCCAACGCCGCCGCCCTGGCCGACCTGACCGCCTGGGCCCGCCAGTCCTTCGGCGCCGAGACGACCCCTGACGAGCTCCGGGGCCTGGGCCGCGAGGAGACCCGCTCCCGGCTGGCCGCGGCGCTCGACGCCCGGCACCGGCCCGAGATGCGCGAGCTCGAGAAGATCCTGCTGCTGCAGATCCTCGACTCGAGCTGGATGGAGCACCTCCGCGCCATGGACCACCTCCGCAGCTCGGTCGGGCTGCGGGGCTACGCCCAGGTCGACCCCAAGGTCGAGTACAAGCGCGAGGGCATGAAGATCTTCGAGGAGATGTGGGGCGGCGTGGGCGACCGGGTCACCGACCTCGTCTTCCGCATGGAGCAGCTCGACCCCGACTTCCTCCAGTATCTGGGCGCCCGCTGGCAGCTCGACCGGGCCCGCAC
>CAZUZD010000557.1:0-2824 GCA_964624465.1 uncultured Isosphaeraceae bacterium | reverse complement strand
GTTGCCGGTCTGGATGAAGCTGATCGCCGGCTCGTGGTTGATCGCCTCGGTCTGCATCGAGCGGATGAAGCAGAGGTCGTCGACCATCTTCGCCGTGTTCGGCAGCAACTCGCTGACCCACATGCCCGACTTGCCGTGCTGAGCAAATTTGTACTTCGACGGCGCGATCGGGAACCGCTTCTGGCCCGAGGTCATCGTCGTGAGCCGCTGGCCCATGCGCACCGAGTCGGGCAGGTCCTTGTCGAACCACTCGCCGAGGGTCGGCTTGTAGTCGTAGAGGTCGAGCTGCGACGGGCCACCGACCATGTGCAGGTAGATGACGTGCTTGGCCCTGGGGGCAAACGGCAGCGTCGGCAGCTCGCCATGGCCGTCCGCGGCCGCCGCCAGCGCCGACTGGCCCACGCCGGCCCGGCCCATCAGCGAGGCCAGGGCGGCCCAGCCGACGGCGTTGACCCCGCGGCCCAGGAACTGGCGGCGGGATTCGGAGCGGAGGTAGTCGTTGTACTCGCGCATCGGTCAGGTATCCCCGGAGAGATCGGGAGGGCCGGGGCGGCGTCGGTTCGAGCCGCCCCGGGGTCCATCGACGATCCGCCTTACTTGTTGAGCGCCTCGTCCAGGTTCAGCAGCTCGTTGGCCAGCATCGTCCAGGCCGCCAGGGTGGCCGGATCGATCGAACGCTCGACGGGCAGCTCGCCGACCGCCAGGAGCTCGGCGGCGCGGTCGGGGTTGGCCTGGAAGAATTCGCGGAGCGCCTGGAGGCTGGCCGCGACCGGCTCGCGCTCCTCGGCCCGCAGCGGGCGGGTGAGCACCCGGGCGGCCAGGAAGGCGATCCCGGACTCATCGTCGGTGCCGGCCTTCTGGAGCGTCAGGGTTGCCAGGCCGCGAGCGGCCTCGATGAACTGCGGGTCATTCAAGGTCACCAGGGCCTGCAGCGGCGTGTTCGTCCGCTCGCGGCGCACGGTGCACACCTCGCGGCTCGGCGCGTTGAAGACTTCCAGGGAGGCGGGCGGGGCGGCCCGCTTCCAGAAGGTGTAGAGCGAGCGGCGGTACAGCGAGTCGCCCTTGTCACGCTCGTAGCGCTTGGTGTTGCTCTCGGGCATGGCGACCGCCTCCCAGACCCCTTCGGGCTGGTAGGGGCGGACGCTCGGCCCGCCGACGCGGTCGACGAGCAGGCCGCTGGCGGCCAGGGCGTAGTCGCGGACCATCTCGGCATCCATCCGGAACCGGGGGCCATGGCTCAGGAGCCGATTCTGGGGATCCTTCTCCCAGGTCGCCGCCGGCGCGGCCGCCGACTGCCGGTAGGCCGCCGAGGTCACGAACTGACGGAACAGACCCTTCACGTCCCAGCCGCCCTCGCGGAACTCCACGGCGAGCCAGTCGAGCAGCTCGGGATGGCTCGGCTGCTCGCCGGTCACGCCGAAGTCGCCCGCGGTGCGGACCAGGCCGGTGCCGAAGACGTCCTGCCAGAAGCGGTTCACAGCCACCCGGGCCGTCAGCGGGTGCTCGGGCCGGAACAGCCAATCCGCCAGGCCGAGGCGGTTGCGGGGCTGATCGGCCGGGAACGGCGGCAGCACCTCGGGCGTCTTGGCGGTGACGGGGTCCCGGCGCTTGTCGTAATCGCCGCGGAACAGCACGAAGGCCATCGCCGGCTCCGACTTCTCCGCCATCACGTGCGCCACGGTGCCACGGGCCCGGATCGCACCCTGCTCGGCCTCGAGGGTGGCCAGCTTCGTGCGCGTTTCGCGGGTCGGGGCATCCTGGGTTCGAAGCCACCAGTCGTACAGGGCGTTGACCTCTTCGGCCGGGCGACCCTCGGCGGCGAGCGCCACCAGGCTGAGCGCCCGGGCGCCACCGGCCAGTCGCTCGGCCTCCTCAGGGTTCAGGCCACGGGCCAGCAGGCGCAGGTCCTGGATGGCCAGGCCCTCGACGCGGTCGGTGCTGTCGCGCTGGCCGACCTTGAAGGGGACCGTGGTGCGGATCGACGACTTGAGCTTGTTCGTCGGGATCGACACGGCCTTGCGGTCGCCGTCGAAGTAGATCGCCACGCCCTCGGGCTTGCCGCTGCCGTCGTAGGCGAGCACGACGTGGGTCCAGACGTCGGGCTTGATCGCGTCATTGGTGAGGACCTTGAAGGCGTCGTCGGGCCACTGGTTCACCAGGTGGGTGCCGATCCGGCCGCCGTCGAGCCAGAGGTCCCAGCCACGGAAGCCATCCTTGTCGGCCATGCGGGCGACGATCGAGCCGACGAGGTCGGACTTCGAAGGTTTGACCCACGCGGCCACGCTGAACGGCTGGTCCTTCTCGAAGTCGCCCAGATCGGCGCTCTCCAGCGGGGCCGAGCCCTTCACGATCGTCGGCACGCCAGGCGCCAGGCGGTCGCCGAGCTGGGCTCGGAACTTCTGACCTTCGGTCGGGATCATGGCCGTCAGGGTATCGACGTTCTGGGCGCCAAGCCACTGATCGAAGACCGGTCGCGCGGCCTCGCGGCGACTGGCCAGGGCGGCTCGGGTCGACTCGACCTCGGCGGTGAGGGCGTTCCAGCGCATCTCATCGTCGGGCGGCGGCACGAAGGCGATCGGCGCGGTGTCCTTGATGTTGCCGTCGAAGGCGCCCTGCGTCGTGTTGTTGAAGAAGGCCGAGAGCTCGTAGAACTCCTTCTGCGAGATCGGATCAAACTTGTGATCGTGGCACACGGCGCAGTTGGTGGTCAGACCCAGCCAGACCTGGGAAAAGGTCTCGGTCCGGTCGCGGGTGTAGCCGACCAGATTCTCCTCGGCGATCGTGCCACCCTCGTTGGTCGTGATGTTGCAGCGGTTGAAGCCCG
>CAZUZD010000556.1:1354-2845 GCA_964624465.1 uncultured Isosphaeraceae bacterium | reverse complement strand
GGCTCGGCGCCGTGAAGCTGCACGATGCGGACCCCGGCGGCCCGCGCAGTGGCCACCACCTCGTCGCCCGGCCGGTCGACGAACAGCCCCACCGCGCGGGCTGGTGTGCCTTCGAGGGCCGCGACCAGCTCCCGCGCCGCCGTCGGCTCGATGAAGCGGGGCGAGGGCGGATGGAAGTTCAGGCCGATCCAGTCGGCCCCGGCGGCGGCCGTGGCCAGCGCCTCGGCGACACTCGTCAGCCCGCAGACCTTGACGCGTACGGGCCCGGTGGCGGCGGTCATCGACGCGACTCCTGGGGTCGCCAAACGGGGCAGGGCCGTCGGCCCGGCCGGCTGGGGAGCGGCGGGCGACGGCCCTGACGGGATTGGCGTGGTCGGTGGCAGATCGGCCCGATCGGGATCAGCCGATCAGGGCGTCGATGGCGGCCTTGTACTTGGTCTCGGGGTTGACCCCGACGAACCGCTCGACCGGCTTGCCGCCCTGGAAGATGATCACCGTCGGGATCGACGAGATCGCCAGGCCGCCGGGGGTCTCGGGGTTCTGGTCGGTGTCCATCTTGCCGACCTTGATCTTGCCCTCGTAGGCGGCGGCGATCTTCTCGATCGTCGGGGCCAGCATGCGACAGGGGCCACACCAGGGGGCCCAGAAGTCGACCAGCACGGGCACCGTCGAGTTGAGGACGTCCGACTGGAAGTTCGCGTCGGTGAACTCCGAGACATGAGCACTGCCGGCCATGGGACGAATCCCCCCGCTGCCAAGCGAAAACGGTCGAGGCACAGACGAAGACAGCCCCCAGGGTGGGGGCCGCGACGTGACATTATAAAGTGGCCGGTCCCCGAGTCAACCGACCGCGCAGCCATCGCCCGCCCGGTGCCCGGAGAACCGGCACGCGGCCGGGCGGCGGGCCCGAGTGGCCGGCGCACTTCCGGGGCACGCGACTCGCTGGTAAGCTCCACCGGCGCGCAGGCCCGCCCTGCCGCTCGGTCGCGGGGCGCCCTGCCTCCGGCCGCCGCCCATCCAGTCTCGACCCGAAAGCGGGGAAGCCGTGGCCGATCCGAACCTCGACCCCACGACCGCCACCGCCGCGCCGCCGGCCCCGGAACCCTGGTTCGACTGGGTCGACCCGCGCGGGCACTGGCTGCGACTGCTGCTGGTGTTCGTGCCGCTGGCGCTGGTGCTGCGGCTGCTGGGCGTCTCCTCGACGGTCCTGTTCCTGGTCTCGGGCGCCGCCGTGCTGCCGCTGGCCGGCCTGCTGGGCGAGGCGACCGAGCAGGTCTCGCGACGGCTCGGGCCCGGGCTGGGCGGCCTTATGAACGCCACCTTCGGCAACGCCGCCGAGCTGATCATCGCCCTGATCGCCCTCTCCAAGGGCCCGCAGTTCGACGGCGTCGTCAAGGCGTCGCTGACCGGCTCGATCATCGGCAACCTGCTGCTGGTCCTGGGCGCAGCGGTCGTCGCCGGCGGCCTCCGGGCCCCGGCGCTGCGGTTCAA
>CAZUZD010000556.1:0-1344 GCA_964624465.1 uncultured Isosphaeraceae bacterium | reverse complement strand
GCGCGACCATGATGTGCCTGGCCGCCATGGGCCTGCTGATCCCGGCCATCTTCCACGGCCTGCCCGGTATCGACGCCCAGGACGCCGACGTCGAGCACCGGCTCAGCCTGGGCGTCTGCGTCATCCTCATGTTCACCTACCTGCTGCACCTGGTCTTCAGCCTGGTCACCCACCGCGACCTCTACAACCCCGAGCCCGAGGGCATCGGCCACGAGCACGCCGCGCCCGGGTCGCACGACCTGGTCTGGAGCACCCGCAAGGCCCTGGCCCTGCTGCTGGGCGCCACCGCGTTCATCGCCCTGATCAGCGAGATCCTCGTCGGCACCCTCGAGGCCACCAGCAAGCAGCTCGGCTGGACCGAGACGTTCGTCGGCGTCGGCGTGGTGGCCCTGGTCGGCAACGCCGCCGAGCACTCCACCGCCATCCTCGTCGCCATCCGCCGCCAGGGCGACCTCGCCCTGGGCATCGCGCTGGGATCGGCGCTCCAGATCGCCCTGTTCGTCGCGCCGGTGCTCGTCTTCGCCAGCTACCTGCGCTCCGAGCCGATGGACCTGCTGTTCACCACCCTGGAGGTCGTGGCCGTGATCCTGGCCGTCTTGGCCGCCCGGTTCGTCGCCGAGGACGGCGAGGCCAACTGGCTCGAAGGCGCCATGCTCCTGATGGTCTACGCCATCCTCATGGTCGCCTTCTTCTTCCTGACCCACGAGGCCGAGGAACTCGCCCACGACGCCTCCCACATCGTCGGCCCTGCCGCCGGCGCCCCCGCCGCCGCCGCCACCGCCCCCCCGCTCGAGCCCGCCCACCCCTGACCGTTCCCGCCATCGATGCGCGATTGGTGCTAAAAAGGCACGATCAGAACGTTTTTGATTTACTTCGGATTGTTTTGCGGGCTAGAATGAGGGCTCAGGTGGGCTGTGGGGCGGGTGTCGTGGGGCGGGTCCGGGGCGGACGCCCGGCGGTGCCCCTGCCGGGGCCGGGGTGGGCGACTGCCCCGGGCCGTGGCGGGGATGTCGCTGGCGTGTGGCCGACGGGTGCGTCGCGGCGCCGGTGACCCTGCGGCGAGGTGGCGGCCGACGGCGGTCGACCGGGCCCGGGGGCCACACCCTCCGGTCCCGGCCTGCGGTCCGAGGCGGCGCTGCCTCCGGTACGGATGCCAGGCCTGGCCCCGGGCGATCGACCGACGTGACGGCTCCGGCCGCCGCGGCGGGCGGTGGGCTCGCGGGTCGCGGGTGGTTTCTCCGACAGGTCGGGTCCGGGAGTGGCCGTCGCCGTCGCCCGTGCGGGCGCGCGGACCGACGGCCCCCCCCGGGCGTGATCGTCGGCGCCGTGCCCGGCCCCGGGGTC
>CAZUZD010000555.1:0-2857 GCA_964624465.1 uncultured Isosphaeraceae bacterium | reverse complement strand
GATGGCCCCAGCCTAACCCCGGGCCGCCCGGGCCCACAAGGGCGACCCCGGCGGGCGGGGTGGCCCGCGCGCCGGGCCTCAGGAGGCCGGCACCTCGGGGCGGCCGGCGAGGTCGGCGACGATCTCGACGAGGCGGGCGGGGTCAAGGGGCTTGGGCAGGTGCACCTGGAAGCCGGCGCTGAGGGCGCGCTGGCGGTCCTCGCCGCGGGCGAAGGCGGTCAGGGCGGCGGCCGGCAGGGCGGCGGGCGAGGTGGTGGCGCGGACGCGCCGCAGCAGCTCATAGCCGTCGGCGCCGGGCATGCTGATGTCGCTCAGGAGCACGTCGGGGGCGCTGGTGGCCAGCCGCTCCAGGGCCTCGGGCACCGAGCTGGCCAGCTCGACCCAGGCGCCGTGGCGGCTCAGGACCCGGCGGACCAGGCTGCGGGCGTCGGCCTCGTCGTCGACGACCAGCACCCGCAGGCCGGCCAGCCGGCCGGCGGCGACCGTCGGGGGCTGGGGCTCGCCGGTGGCCGGCGACCGTGACAGCAGCGGCAGCGTGACCCGGAAGCACGAGCCGCCGGCCGGCGGGCTCTCGACGCCGACCGTGCCGCCGTGGAGCTCGACCAGCTGCTTGACGATCGCCAGCCCCAGGCCCAGGCCGCCGTGGCGCCGGGTGGGGCTGCCGTCGGCCTGGCGGAACGGCTCGAAGACGTGCGGCTGGAACGCCGGCGGCACGCCCGGGCCGGTGTCGCGGACCTCGATGGCGACGCCGCCGGGGGCGCGGCCCAGCCGCACCGTGGCGCGGCCGCCGGCGGGGGTGAACTTCACGGCGTTGCTCAGGAGGTTCCAAACGATCTGCTGGAGCCGGTCGGGGTCGGCCAGGACCACGCCGGCGTGGTCGCTGAGGTCGGCCTCCAGGCTGATCCCCTTGGCGGCGGCCGCCGGGGTCACGGCGGCCAGGGCCCCCTCGATCGGCCCGAGCGGCTCCAGCGGCCGGAGCTCGAGCCGGAGCTTGCCGCTGATGATCCGCGAGACGTCCAGCAGGTCGTCGACCAGCCGGGTCTGGGCCACGGCGTTGCGCTCGATGGCCGCGATCCCCTCGGCCAGGTCCTCGGGCTCGACGGGGCCAGTACAGAGGAGCTTGGCCCAGCCGACGATCGCCGTCAGCGGCGTGCGGAGCTCGTGGCTCAGGATCGCCAGGAACTCGTCCTTGGCGCGGTTGGCGGCCTGGGCGTCGGCCAGGAGCTGCTCGCGCTCCTCGGCGGCGTCGCGCTGCTCGCTGACGTCGGTGTTGGTGCCGAACCAGCGGACGATCCGGCCGTGGTCGTCGCGGATCGGCAGGGCCCGCGACAGGAACCAGCGGTACGAGCCGTCGCGGCCCCGGAGCGGGAAGGTGTCCTCCCAGGCGACGCCGGCGGCCACGGCGCGCTCGTAGCCGACGGCGACCCGCTCGGCGAAGTCCGGGTGCAGCACGTCGCGCCAGCCGGCGTCGGGCCGGCCGCCGGCGGCGATGCCGGTGTACTCGAACCAGCGGCGGTTGTACCAGGTGATCCGGCCGTCGGGCTCGGCCATCCAGGCGAGCTGCGAGATGTGGTCGGCCAGGGTGCGGAACTGCTCCTCGGCCCGCCGCTGCGCCGTCAGGTCGACGACGAAGGCCGCCGCCTGCGACTGCTCGGGGTCGAGCAGGGCGAATCCGATGAGCACCGGCACCCGCGAGCCGTCGGGGCGGAGGAACTCCTTCTCGTACGGGGTGCACCCCCCGCCGGCGCGGGCCTCGGCGATCGCCGCCTCGTCGCGGCTCAGCCACTCCGGCGGCGTGATCTCGATCCAGCCGACCCGGCCCGACTCGAGGTCCTCGCGGCGGTAGCCGGTGATGGCGCAGAAGGCGGGGTTGCAGTAGATCACCCGGCCGTCGGTGGTGCTCTGGGTCATCCCGATCGGGAACCCCTCGGCCATGAGCCGGTACCGCTGCTCCTCGGCCCGCAGCGCCTCCTCGGTGCGGTGGCGGTCGGTGACGTCGGTGTGGGTGCCGACGGCCCGCAGCGGCCGGCCGTCGGCGGCGCGCTCGACGACCTGGCCGTGGGTGAGGATCCAGCGGTACGAGCCGTCGGCGTGCCGGAGCCGGTGCTCGCACTCGTAGAACGGCGTGCGGCCCGCGAAGTGCTCGGTCAGCGCCGCCTCGACGAGGGTGCGGTCCTCGGGGTGCACCAGCCGCTCCCACGACCGCACGTGCGGCTCCAGGTCGCTGGACTCGTAGCCGAGCATCGTCGCCCAGCAGCCGCCGTACCGCACCCGGCCGCTCGGCAGGTTCCAGTCCCAGAACCCGAGCCGGCCGGCCTCGAGCGCCAGCGCCAGCCGATGCTCGCTCTGCCGCAGCGCCGCCTCGACCTGGACCCGCTCGGTGATCTCCAGCACCACCCCCAGCAGCCGCAGCGGCCGGCCCGTGACGTCGCGGAGCACGCTGCCGTGGATCTGGACCCAGATGGCCGAGCCGTCCTTGCGGATGTAGCGCTTGTCGATCCGGTACGCGCCCGGCTCGCCCTGGAGCCGGGGCGTCATCTGCTCCAGGTTCGAGGGCCGGTCGTCGGGGTGCGTGATGTCCAGGTACGTCAGGCCGCCGAGCAGCTCGGCGGCGTCGTAGCCGACCATGCGGCAATACGTGCGGTTGACCCGCAGGAACCGGCCGGTGCCCAGCTCGAGCTCGACGTGGCCGATGCCCGCCTCCTCGAAGAGCGACCGGTAGTCCCGATCGCCGCCGAAGCCCCCGTCGGACAGGTCGCCGTCGGCCGGGACCAGGCCCCGGGGCGGGGTGGCCACGCCACGAGGCCGGGCCAGGCGCCACGGCGGCGCCATACCGCAGCCCATGACCAGCAGCCAG
>CAZUZD010000554.1:0-2887 GCA_964624465.1 uncultured Isosphaeraceae bacterium | reverse complement strand
CGTCGGCCTGGTCGAGGCCGCCCAGCAGGCGGTGAGCGAGGAGCAGGCCCGCGAGCAGCACGAGAAGCTGGCGCAGGGCAAGTTCGACCTGAACGACTTCCGCAGCCAGATCGACATGATGCGGAAGATGGGGTCGATGACCGACCTCGTCAAGAAGATCCCCGGGATGTCGCAGTTCCAGGACCAGCTCGAAGGCGTGGACGCCGACGGCGAGGTCAAGCGGCTCAAGGGCATCATCGACAGCATGACGGCCGCCGAGCGGGCCAACCCGAACGCCATCGACATCAGCCGCCGCCGCCGCATCGCGGCCGGTGCCGGCGTCGAGCCGTCGGACGTCTCGGGCCTGGTCAAGCAGTTCGACGCCATGGCGTCGTTCATGAAGCAGATGGCCCAGATGACGATGATGGACAAGCTCCGGGCCATCACCGGCATGGGGAAGATGGGCGCCTTCAACCCCGGCGCCCGCCTGATGTCGGCCAAGCAGGGCACCGGCAAGCGGCTCAGCCCCAAGGAGCGCGAGAAGCTCAAGAAGCTCCGCGAGAAGGAGGAGCGCAAGGCCCGTCGCGAAGGCCGGGCCCCGCGCCCCGACGACGCCAGCCCCGGGGGGCCCCTCTGACATGGGCCGCCGCAACCACCCCACCCTGAGCCCGGCCCCGAAGCCGTCCGAGGCGCAGTACACCAGCGACGCCGACCCGCGCTCGACCGCGGAGATCGTCGCCGGCGCCCGGCGCAAGGCATTCTTCCTGCTGCTGGCCCTCTCGGCACCCCCGATCGCCTGGACGATGTCGTGGTTCGCCGAGCAGTCGCGCCGGAGCGCCCTGGTCGGGGCCCTGCCCCAGGGCGTGAGCCTGGACACCCCCCTGCCCGCCCCGGTTGACGGCGCTGCGCCGCAGACCCTGGGCCAGCGGCTGGAGCAGCTCGGCGCCTGGATCAGCGACGGCCGGCTCCTCGACGGTGAGAACCGCCCGATCGAGATCCGCCAAACTGGCGCTCCGACGGCCACAGCGCCCCCCGCGGCCGAGCCGACGGCGGCACCCACCCCGATCACGATCATCGAGGTGCCCGGCGCGGGCGCGTCGCGGAGTTCCTGAACCCCACGCCCGCCGTCCAGGGCGATACGATTCATCCGGCCCCGGGAGACCGGGGCCCGTACCGGAGCAGGGCCGCAAGGCTGATTGGGCCGTTTCGATAGGGTTTGTGCCGGCACGTGCCGGCACACGAGGTCGCCGTGGGCTCGGGACCGACCTCGTCCCCCACTTCAATCGGGGGTTGGGCTGCATTCGCGAAAACCCGCTGGTCTTGTCATGCGTCCGAGCCGTGTCCTGTGTGTTGAGGAGTTTTGACCGTATGGTCCGCATCCGCATGAAGTCGATGGGCCGCCGTCACCGCCCGTTCTTCCGCATCTGCGCCATGGACGCCCGTTCGCCCCGCGATGGTCGCACCATCGAGGAGCTGGGGTGGTACGATCCGCTCGTGCGCAACCCCGAGGCCCGCGAGCACCTCGACAAGAGCCGCTGCCGCTACTGGCTCTCCGTCGGCGCCCAGCCCTCGGACAAGGTCGCCGCGATCCTGAAGCGCCACGGCATCACCAAGCCCGGCCCCGGCGAGCCCTGGCAGCTGCCGGAGGAGCCGAAGCCGGCCGCCGAGCCCGCCGTCGTCCCGAAGCAGGCCTGAGCCGACGAGCCGATTCGCGACGCGCCCGCGCCGCCCGTCCGGCGGCCGGCCCGAGCGAGTCTGAGGTGATCTGCCCATGCCTCCCGCGGTCCGGTTCGACCTGCTGACCCTCTTTCCCGGCCTCTTCGAAGGGTTCCTGGACGAGAGCATCCTCAAGCGCGCGATCGCTCGCGGCCTGGTGGATGTGCATCGCTGGAACCTCCGCGACTGGGCCGAGGGGAGGCACCTTCAGGTCGACGACCGGCCCTTCGGAGGCGGACCCGGCATGGTCCTGATGGCGCCGCCCGTGGTGGCGGCCGTCGAGGCCGTGCAGGCGATGGGGGAGCGGCCCGGCCGCCTGATCGCCCTCAGCCCCCGCGGGCGTCGGCTCGACCAGGACCACGTGCGGGCCCTGGCGCAAGAGCCCCGGCTCGTGCTGCTCTGCGGTCGGTACGAGGGCTTCGACGAACGGATCTTCGACGTGCTCCAGCCCGAGCTGCTCTCGATCGGCGATTTCGTCCTGTCCGGCGGCGAGGTGCCCGCGATGGTGGTCATCGACGCCGTGATGCGACTGATCCCCGGGGTGCTGGGCGACGAGCTGAGCGCCGAGGACGAATCATTCGGGGCCGACGGCGGCCTGGAATACCCGCATTACACCCGGCCCCGCGACTACCGGGGCCTGAGCGTGCCCGAGGTGCTCCTGAGCGGCGACCACGCCGCGATCGCCCGCTGGCGGCGGAGCATGCGGCAGCCCGCTCACCCGGTCTCGCAGCCGAATTCCCACAACTCCGAATCCCGCAGCCCCCGCGGCCCCGTGCCGCCGGTGGCCTGACCCGAAAGGAACGCCCTGCCATGCAGAGCAAGCTGATGGAGCTGGTCGAACGCTCCACGCTCAAGGAGAAGGTGCCCAACTTCGAGATCGGCGACACGGTCGACGTGCACGTCCGGATTCTCGAAGGTGAGAAGGAGCGGATCCAGCTCTTCAACGGCGTCGTCATCGCCCGCTCGGGCGCCGGCCCCCGCGAGATGTTCGTCGTCCGCCGGATCGTCCAGGGTGAGGGCGTCGAGCGCAAGTTCCCGCTGCACTCCCCCCGGATCGCCGACGTGGTCGTGAAGCGCTCGGGCAAGGTCCGTCGCGCCAAGCTGTACTACCTCCGCGACCTCTCGGGCAAGGCCGTCCGCCTCAAGGAGCGGGTGCCGAAGATCTCGGCCGCTGCCGCCGCCGAGGCCAAGG
>CAZUZD010000553.1:0-2893 GCA_964624465.1 uncultured Isosphaeraceae bacterium | reverse complement strand
TCATCGGCGGCGCGGCCATCCACAATCGTTCGGTCGCCGAGATGGAGACCGGCGAGGGCAAGACCCTGGTCGCCACCTTGCCGGCGTACCTCAATGCGCTCACGGGCAAAGGGGTGCATGTCGTCACGGTCAACGACTACCTGGCCGAGCGTGACGCCCAGACAATGGGCGAGGTGTACCGGTTCCTGGGCCTGTCCTGCGGCTGCATCCAGACCGGCCAGTCCGACCCCGACCGCCGGCGCGCCTACGGCTGCGACATCACCTACGGCACCTCCAAGGAGCTGGGGTTCGACTACCTCCGCGACGAGCTGAAGCGGCACCAGATGGGCGGCGACGCCCAGCGCAAGACCTTCGAGCAGGCGTTCCTGGGCCGCGGCGAGAGCCCCGACAGCGCCATGCCCGTGCAGCGCGGCCACAACTTCTGCATCGTGGACGAGGCCGACAGCATCCTGATCGACGAGGCCCGTACCCCGCTGATCATCGGCGCCAACAACCAGCCCACCCCCGAGGAGGCCGAGGCGTACGTCGGGGCCGACGAGATCGCCGCCACGCTGGTCCGGATCAAGGACTTCAAGTACGACCCGGCCGAGAAGAAGGCCGAGCTGAACGCCGCCGGCCGCCGCAAGGTGCAGGCCAAGGCCGGCCGCGCCGCGTTCCGGGCCCTGACCGTCGACCAGCTCTACGAGTACGTCGAGCGGGCCCTGCGGGCGCAGATCGCGTACAACCGCGACAAGGAATACGTCGTCCATGACAACGAGATCGTCATCGTCGACGAGTTCACCGGCCGCATGATGCCGGGCCGCCAGTGGCAGGACGGCCTGCACCAGGCGATCCAGGCCAAGGAGCGGCTGGAGATCACCCTGGAGACGATCACCGCCGCCCGGATCACGGTGCAGGACTTCTTCAAGCTCTACAAGAAGCTCGCCGGCATGACGGGCACGATCCTCAGCGACGCCGCCGAGATCCAGAAGATCTACAAGGCCCGCGTCTTCCAGGTGCCCACCAACCGCCCGAGCCGCCGCGCCTGGGACGCCGACCGCGTCTTCTCCACCGAGATGGAGAAGTTCCGCGCCGTGGCCGACCGGATCATCGAGCTCAACCACTCGCAGGTGCCCGTGCTGATCGGCACCCGCTCGATCGAGCGGTCGGAGTACCTGAGCCACCTGCTGCACCAGGCGGGCATCGAGCACCAGATCCTCAACGCCAAGAACCACGCCATCGAGGCCCAGATCGTGGCGCAGGCCGGCCACGCCGGGCGGGTGACGGTGGCCACGAACATGGCCGGTCGCGGCACCGACATCAAGCTCACGCCCGAGGTCACCCAGAAGGGCGGCCTGCACGTCATCGGCACCGAGCGCCACGAGTCGCTCCGCATCGACCGCCAGCTCGTCGGCCGCTGCGCTCGCCAGGGCGACCCCGGCCACGCTCAGTTCTTCGTCTCGCTCGAGGACGAGATCATCCAGGCCTACGGCGAGAAGCCGGCCAAGCGGCTCCGCGCCCGCTACAACGGCAAGGGCGAGCTCACCACCGCCGCCTGGCGCCGGGTCTTCGTGCGGGCTCAGCAGAAGAAGGAGCGGCAGCACCGCAAGGACCGCCGCCTCCTGATGCACTACGAGAAGCAGCGGGCCGAGATGCGCAAGAACATGGGCCTGAACCCCGTCCTCGGCTGATCGGGGCCGGGAACCTCGCCCTGACCCCTCCGATTCGAAAGCCCCAGCCACGCCCCGGCGTCGCGCGGGCGGATGCTGCTGCCGGGACGGCTGGTGCATTTGTGGGTGGCTGTGGGTCTCGTCTTCGAGACCACGGCCGACGGCCCGCCAGCACACGATCCTGCGAGGGGGGTACGCCGCCTCGGCCTCCGATCGCAAGGGCGCTCCGGGGGCTCGCGGCACGAGCCCCCAGCCACCCTTGAGTTGGGCCATCAATCCGGCAATTCCATCTCGGCCAGGCCCGATTCGCCAGCGCGACTGTCGTGTCGCGGATCCAGGTCGGGGCCATCGCCCGATGGCACCCGGCTCATGGGCGACCCGACGCCCCCCGGCGCCGGGTCGCGGCGCGTTCGAGTTCGCGGTCGATCGCGGCCAGGTCGCCCAGGTGGGCCTCGGCGTCGGCCCGGCGGTGCTCGGCCGTGCGGCGGGGGCGGATGGCGTCCAGGTAGGTGCGGAAGCCGGGTAGGCGGGCGGGCGGCTGGATCAGGTGGTGCACCAGCTCCCAGGCCTGCGCGTAGGCGAGTTGTTGCAGCGCCGGGTCGTTGAACGCGGCGTCATCGACGATCAGCTCGGTGGCCGTGAACCGGCGCGCGCCGCGGCGGGCGGCGTCGGTCAGCACCGCGATCCGCTCCGGGTTGCTGGCGCCGATCTTGACCTGGCCCTTCGGCCGGCGGGTCTCACCGTACATGCCCAGGCCCTCGCTGATGGCGCGCGGCACGTCGCCGTCGCGGTCGAGCAGGCCGGTGTTGAAGGTGAGCTGGTGCATCGCCTCGTGGAACAGTGTCACCGTGTTCGCCCGCTCGGCCATCGGGTTGCCGGCGGCGCCCCGGCTGTCGCAGAGGACCAGCCGGTTGGTGTCGAGGTCGTACGTCCCGCGCACCGGGCCGGCGTCGGCCACGCCCAGGACCTTCGCGAACTCCGCCGGGTCGGCCACCACGATCACCACCAGGCGGCCGGCCGGGGCCTGCACGGCGAACTTGCGGTCGGTGAAGTGCTTGAGGTAGTCCTTCGCCAGCCCCTCGCAGAGCTCCAGCGCCGCCTTGCGGAACGCCTCGGGCGCGTCGCCCAGCCCCAGGTACCCCGGGGTGCGGGACACCCCGACCGGCCCCAGACCCAGCCGCTCGGCCAGGGCCCGCACCTCGGCAATCGTGCGCTCCTCGTCGGCGGCGTCCCGGGGCGCCGCG
>CAZUZD010000552.1:0-2946 GCA_964624465.1 uncultured Isosphaeraceae bacterium | reverse complement strand
CCCGCGCCCGCCGCCCGGCCCGCCCCGGCTGCGGCCCCGGCGGTGACGGCGCCCGACCCCACGGCGACGACCGAGACCGCGCTGGCGCTGCCGGGCGGGGCGATGGCGCCCCGGACGGTCGTCGGCTCGGTGCAGACGATGCTCCTGTTCGGCCTGGTCTCGCTGGTGCCGGTGGGGGTGCTGCTCGTCTCGGCGTTCGTGCGGATCAGCGTCGTGCTCTCGCTGCTGCGGCAGGCGCTGGGGAGCCCGCAGGTGCCGGGCAACCAGGTCATGATGGGCCTGTCGCTGATGCTCACCGCGCTGGTCATGTGGCCGGCCGGCGAGCGGGTGTACTCGCAGGCCCTGGCCCCCTACGCCGAGGGCCGGCTGGCCCCGGCGGCCGCCCTGGAGGCCGGCAGCGCGCCGATCAAGGCGTTCATGATCGAGCAGATCTGCCGGGCCCGCCACGAGCGCTACCTGGTCGCCCTCCACGCCCACGTCCCGCGCTCCGCCGGCGTGCCCGAGCCGACGACCTGCGAGGAGTTTCCGCTCCGCGTGATCGCCCCGGCGTTCCTGCTCAGCGAGCTGACGACGGCGCTGTTCCTGGGCTTCGCCGTGTACCTGCCGTTCCTGGTCGTCGACCTGGTGGTGGCGGCCGTGCTCTCGGCGATGGGCCTGTTCATGCTGCCTCCGACGCTGGTCGCCATGCCCCTGAAGCTCGTCCTGTTCGTGCTCGCCGACGGCTGGGTGCTCACCGCCGACATGCTCCTGCGCAGCTTCGGATCGCCCGCGGGCTGACCGCCGGCCCGCAAATCCCCCACACCCTTTGGATCTCCCCGGGAGGCCCGGCATGGATGCGACGAGCCACGTGGTCGACTGGTCCCGCGAGGCGCTGCGGATGGCCCTGCTGCTGGGCGGCCCGCCGCTGCTGGCGGCCTTGCTCGTGGGCCTGGTCGTCGGCGCGCTCCAGACCATGACGCAGCTGCACGAGCCGGTGATCGCCCAGGTGGCGCGGCTGGCGGTGGTGCTGGTGGTCGTGCTGGCGGCGCTGCCGTGGATGCTCAACTGCTGGGTCTCGTACGCCACCAGCCTGTTCCAGTCGCTGCCCAACGTGATGGCCCTGTGAGGCCCCGCCCGTGACCGCCTGGTCTCTGGTCCCGACCGCCTGGCTGCTCGCCGAGGGGGCGTCCTGGCTCCTCACCGCCGCGCGCGCCTTCGGCCTGGCCTGGACCGCGCCGGCGTGGAGCACCCCCGCGCTGGGCGCCCGGCTCCGGCTCGGCCTGGCCCTGATGCTCGCCGTCGTGATCGGCCCTGTGCTCGCGCCCGCCGGCCGGCCGATCGGCCTGGCCGTGCCCGACGGCAACGACCCGACGGTCGTCCTGGCCTGGATCCGCCTGGCCGGCTGCGGGATCGTCGAGCTGCTCGTCGGCGCCGGCCTGGGACTGGCCACCGGCTTGATCCTCGCCGGCGCCCGCCAGGCCGGCGAGCTGGTCGGCATCCAGGCGGGCCTGACCCCCGCCGCCGTCTTCGACCCCGACAGCCTCGCCGACGGCGGCCTGACCCCCGCCGGGCACCTGTACGGCCTGGTCGCCCTGGTCCTGTTCCTGGCCCTGGATGGCCCGCTGACGCTCGTCGACACCCTGGCCGAGAGCTATCAGGTCGTCCCCGTCGGCGGCGGCCTGATCGATCCGAAGGGGCCGGCCGTGGCGACCGATGCTCCCGTGTCGCCGCCGGCCGCGGCCGTGCGCTGGGTCTTCGCGAGGGTGGGGCGGGCGACCGAGCTGGCGGCGCGGATCGCCGCGCCGGTGGCGGTGGCCCTGATGCTCGCCGGCCTGGCGGTGGCGCTGATCCTGCGCTCGACGCCGGCCTCGCCGGTGGCGGGGCTGGCCTGGCCGCTGCGGTCGATGCTCGGCCTGGCCCTGGTCTGGCTCGGGATGGCCGCGCTGGTGGCGACCCTCGGCGGCGTCTGGGCCGACTGGGCCCGCCGGATCTTCGCCGCCTGACCCGACGCTCTCACGACCCGAGGAGCCGCACCGCCCATGTCCGACGCCGAGGACCGCTCGCAGGCCCCGTCGAAGCACCGCCGGCAGCTGGCCCGCGAGCGCGGGCTCGTCGCGCGCAGCCCCGAGCTGACGGCCGCCGCCGGGGTGCTGGCGGCCGTGGTCCTGCTCGGCGGCTGGGGCGGCTCGCTGGCCGCCGCGCTCGAGGCCCTGATGCGGGCGCCCCTGACGACCGACGCCGGACCCCTCGACGTCGCCGGGGTCGCCGGCCGGCTCCGCCTGGCCGCCGTCGCCGTGCTGGCGCCGATGGCGGCGCTCCTGCTGGGCGTGGCCGCCGCCATGACCCTGGCCCACGGCCTCCAGACCGGCGGTCTCTGGGCCCCCGGCCTGATCGCCGCCGACCTCAACCGCCTGGCCCGCGGCCTGACCGGCGGGGGCGGCGGGGACCTGACCGATCGCCTGGCCCGGGGGGGCTGGAACCTGACGCGGGCCGTCGTGCTCGCGGCCGTCGCCGCCCTCGCCCTCCGTCAGGCGCTGCCCGACCTGGCGCGGCTCGACCGGCTCGAAGGCCCGGCCCTGCTGGCCGGCGTCGCGGCGCTGCTGCGGCGGTTTGCGCTCACCGCCGGCCTGACGCTCCTGGTCCTGGGCGTCCTCGACTACGCGCTCCAGTGGCGGCGGGTCGAGGCCATGCTCCGGCAGTCGCCCGACCAGGCCCGCGAGGAGCTCAAGAGCCTCGACGGCGACCCGGCCGTGCGGGCCAGGCGCGTGAAGCTCGCCCGCTCGTGGCTGGCCGACCCGTCGCAGGCCCTCCAGGAGGCCGTCGTGATCCTGACCGGCCCCGACGGACTCGCCGTGGCGCTCGGCGGCAGCCCGCCGCCGGGGCGGCTCGACGTGCGCCTGGTGGCCCGCGGCTCACAGGCCAACGGCCTGGTGCGGGCCGCCCGCCGCCGCGGGGTGCCCCGGCTCG
>CAZUZD010000551.1:0-2951 GCA_964624465.1 uncultured Isosphaeraceae bacterium | reverse complement strand
CCCCCACCCCGGCCTGCCTCCCCAGGACCCGCTCCCATGCGACGAGCCACCCACCTGGCCGCGACGTTTGCCCTGAGCGTGCTCGCCCTCGCCCCGTCCGCCGCGCGGGCGGCCGACGAGTGGATCGACCTGATCGCGAAGACCGGACCCGAGCTCAAGGGCTGGACCCGGGTCGCGATCCCGCCGACCGACCCGCTCAAGCCGGTCCAGCAGTGGTCGATCGACCCGAAGTCGCACATGCTCGTCTGCGACGGCACCGGCGGCCACGAGTGGCTCCGCTGGGATGACCAGTTCGGCGACTGCGTGTACCACGTCGAGTGGCGGTTCGTGCCCGTCGAGGGCAAGAGCGGCTACAACTCGGGCATCTACGCCCGCAACTCGGCCGACGGCGTGATCTGGCACCAGGGCCAGACCGGCCCGGCCTCGGGCGGCTACCTGTTCGGCGAGACCGAGAAGGGGGGCAAGAAGCAGTTCTTCAGCCTCGACAAGCAGGTCAAGGGCAAGCCGGTGAAGCCCGTCGGCGAGTGGAACACCTTCGAGATCACCTGCAAGGGCAAGGAGATGGCCCTGACCGTCAACGGCGAGCCGACCAGCACGCTCACCGACTGCGACGTGCCCCGCGGTTTCGTGGGCGTCGAGGCCGAGGGGTTCAAGATCGAGTTCCGCAGCATCAAGGTCAAGCCGCTGGACTGAGTGGTGCTCGACCGAGCCGCCTCCCCCCCACCCGACCGGGCCCGCAGCAGGAGCAGGACCATGCGATCTCGCGACGCCATCCGACGACGAACTGTTCCCCTGCTCCTGCTCGCCCTGGGCCTGCTGGGCGCCCTGGCGGCGCGGCCGGCATCGGCCCAGGACCCGAAGCGGCCGAACATCGTCTTCATCTTCAGCGACGATCACGCGTACCAGGCCATCGGCGCGTACAACGACCCGCGCCAGCTGATGGCGACGCCGCAGCTCGATCGCCTCGCGAAGGAGGGGATGCGGTTCGACCGCTGCCTGGTGCCGAACTCGATCTGCGGTCCGAGCCGGGCGACGGTGCTCACCGGCAAGTACTCGCACCGCAACGGCTTCTACAACAACAACACGAGCAAGTTCGACGGCTCGCAGCCGACGTTCCCCAGGATGCTGCAAGCGGCCGGCTACCAGACGGCGGTCATCGGCAAGTGGCACCTGGTGAGCGAGCCGACGGGGTTCGACGAGTGGCACATCCTGCCCGGCCAGGGGGTGTACTACAACCCGCCGATGATTCACAACGGCGTGAAGGTGAAGCACCCCGGCTACGTCACCGACCTGATCACCGACTTCAGCCTGGAGTGGCTCGAACGCCGCGACCCCGAGAAGCCGTTCCTCCTGATGATGCAGCACAAGGCCCCGCACCGCGAATGGGCCCCCGCGCTGCGGCACCTGGGGCACGACGGCGACCGCGTGTACCCCGAGCCCGCCACCCTGTTCGACCAGTACTCCGGCCGCGGCCTAGCCGAGCGCGACCAGGACATGACCATCGCCCGCACGCTCAACGCCCACGACCTCAAGCTCGACGAGCCGACCGGCCTGACGCCCGACCAGCGCACCGCCTGGGACGCGTACTACGGCCCTCGCAACGAGGCGTTCCGGAAGGCGACCCCGCAGGGCGCCGACCTGGTGCGCTGGAAGTACAACCGGTACCTGCACGACTACCTTGGCTGCCTCCAGAGCGTCGACGAGAGCGTGGGCCGGATGCTCCGGTACCTCGACGACCACGGCCTGGCCGAGAACACGATCGTCGTCTACGCCTCCGACCAGGGGTTCTACCTGGGGGAACATGGCTGGTTCGACAAGCGCTGGATCTTCGAGGAGTCGCTCCGCACGCCCCTGCTCGTCCGCTGGCCGGGCGTGACGAAGCCGGGTAGCACCAGCGCCGACATCGTCTCGAACGTCGACTTCGCCCAGACCTTCCTCGAGGCCGCCGGCCTGCCGATCCCCGCCGACATGCAGGGGCGCAGCCTGGTCCCCGTGCTCCGCGGCCAGACGCCGGCCGACTGGCGGCGATCGTTCTACTACGAGTATTACGAGTACCCCGCCCCCCACCACGTCCGCCCGCACCACGGCGTCGTCACCGACCGCTACAAGCTCGTGCGCTTCACCGCCGACGACCTCGACGCCTGGGAGCTGTTCGACCTCCAGACCGATCCCAGCGAGCTCCGCGACGTCTACGCCGACCCCACCTACGCCCCCATCGTCGCGCAGCTCAAGCCCGAGCTCGCCCGCCTTCGCGCCGAGCTCAAGGTCCCCGACGTCACCCCGCCCGAGGCCACCGGCACCCGGGTCGATCGACCCCGACCCTGAGCCATCTCCCCACTGAAAGGTATTCGTAGGGCGGATCAGCGCAGCGTCATCCGCCGCGCCCGGAGGAGAGACCTTACGATTGGCCCATCGGCCTGGTCTGGGCGACGGCCTCCGACCCGGCCCGGCGGATGACGCTGGCGCTGATCCGCCCTACGAGTTCCCGTAGGTCGGATCAGCGGAGCGAAATCCGACGGTCTCGGAGGCGCCCGCCTGTCGGCCAGCCGATCCAGCCCCTGCAGCAAGCTTGCAGCCGGTCATCGCCCCCGCCCGTCGGATTTCGCTCCGCTGATCCGACCTACGGGACCGGCAGAAACCGGGGTGCCCGGGCGCCGCGATCGGCTCAGGCGAGGATGCCGCGGACGACGTTGCCGTGGACGTCGGTGAGGCGGTACTGGCGGCCCTGGTAGCGGAAGGTCAGCTTGGTGTGGTCGATGCCGCAGAGGTGCAGGATGGTGGCCTGCATGTCGTGGATGTGCACCGGGTCGGCGGTGATGTTCCAGGCGAAGTCGTCGGTCTGGCCGTGGACGGTGCCCGGCTTGATGCCGCCGCCGGCGAGCCACCACGAGTAGGCGCGGCCGAAGTGGTCGCGGCCCTTGGGGCTTGCCGGGTCGCCCTGGCCGAACGGC
>CAZUZD010000550.1:0-2973 GCA_964624465.1 uncultured Isosphaeraceae bacterium | reverse complement strand
TCGGCGGGCCGGGCACCAGGGGGCGGAAGCCGAGGTGGCGGATCGTCTGCAGGCTTTCGCCGGTGCGGCGGGCGATTGCCCGCTCCAGCTGGGACTGGGTCATGGGGGGCGGCTCCTTGGCAGTGGGTGCGGGTTCGGGTCGGGTGGAAACGCAGCACCGCACCTACCGCGGCGCAGCCGGAGCCACGCCGCGGAGGATGCGGTGTCGGGAGCAACGGTCTGGGAAACGCCCCAGGACCGGGGAGTTTTTCAGGGCGCTGATCAGGGGCCCGAGGCGACCGGGCTCTGTCCCGGGTTGGCCAGTGCGCGGCCAGCCAGGAGAGCTCGGCGGCCAGCGCCGCGCTGCGGCTCGGGTACGGGCCCAGCACGGGACCGGAGACGGGCGTCAGGTCGGCGTGCCAGCGGCCGGCTGCGTCGGGCTCGACGTGACTCGCTCGCGTGATCATCGGGGGGCCCAGGGCGTGCGGGTCCAGGGCCTCGGCATACACGAACCGGATCGTGCCGTCGGGGGCGATGTGCAGGGTGGACTCGCTCACGACCGGCCTTCCAGGTCGGGCACGTCGCGGAGGACCCGCCGCCGGGGCCGCTCGACGAGCAACCCGTCCAGGCCGGCTCGCACTCGCTCCAGCCCCTCGGCCACCCGCTGCCGCAGCGGCGGGCTGTCCCGGAGCTCGCGTGCGGTCACGCCACGCACCAGCCGGCCCGCCCGGTCCACCAGCGCCTCCAGCTCCGGGTCCGACCGCACGCTCAGCGCCCGGAACCGGGTGAGGAACTCCTGGATGTGCCCGACCGCCGAGTCGCGGAACACGAGCACCTGGCCCTCGGGACCGGTGCCCGAAAGCCGACCGGCGAGGTGCTCGACCAGGCCGGTCAGCTCCTCGGTGAAGGCCTGCTCGGCCAGCGTGACGGCCTGCTCGAACCGGCCCCGCACGCGGGCCTGCTCGCGCTCGTAGAGGCCCGGGCTGAGCGCCATGAGGTACGCCGGCGGCTCGACCGAGGGAAAGTCCCAGGTCAGGCCGAACAGCGCCGCCAGTCTGGGCGGGTAATCGGCCTCGCTGTAGAGCGAGCCCAGCCGGGCGCGGGCGTCGTCCCTCAGGGCGGCGTACTGACGGTCCAGCGCCGCGGCGGCCAGCTCGAGCTCGGCCCGCAGGCCGGTCATGCGGGCGGCGAACTCCTCCAGGCGGTCGCGGGGCAGCAGCCGCACGCCGGGCTCGGGGTACGGCAGCGAGCCGGCGCGCCAGTAGTCCTGGACGCGGCTGCGGACGGCGGTGACGGCCCTGTACGCGTCGTGGCCGGTGTCGAGCAGCTTCTTGGCCGCCGAGAGCCGCTGGGCGTCGGCGTCGAAGGCCTCGGCGGCGAGGGCCCGCTGGCCGGCGGAGAGGGCGCGGCTGGTGCCCGGCCAGCGGAACCGGACCCGGCAGGCGGCCATGGTGGTGCGCAGCCGCTCGGCGGGCTCGGAGGCCGTACGGTGGTCGCGGTCCGTGTCGCCGCCACGGGGGCGGTCGGCGATCGAGGTGGGGGCGTTCATGAGGGTGGTCATCCGGGGTGAGGCTCCAGGGGTGGGGAAACGATTCGGCGGTGCGACGGACCCGGGTGGGTCGATCGCCCCGCCGCGATGGGGTGCGTCAGTGGTGACCGGGCGCTGCCGGTCCGCTCAGTTCTCGGAGGGCCGGGCCCGCAGGCCGCGGCCGGGTCGGGACGACTTCGGCTCGGGGCCGCGGGTGTAGAGCCCGGGCCGATCGGCGTCGAGGCAGCGCCCCGCCGCCCAGGCCCGCAGCCGCTCGATCGACTCGGCGGCCGTGTGGGCCACCGGCACGACCTGGCGGGCGGCCACCCGCAGCGGCTCGTCCAGCAGCGCCGCCAGCCGGCAGCACGCCTGGATCTCGGCGCCGGTCCAGCCCGCGCAGTCGGGCCGGGCCTGCATCGGGTCGAGGCCGTAGCGGGCCAGGTACTGCCGCCAGATCGCCTCGCGCCCGTCGGATCCGGGCAGGTCGAGGAAGTAGATGGCGTCGAAGCGTTCCGCCCGGGCCATCTCGGGTGGGAGCCGGCTGATGTCGTTGGCCGTGCAGACGACGAACGAGTCGCTCTGCCGATCGTTCAACCAAGTCAGAAGCGTTCCGAAGAGCCGAGCCCCGACGCCCGAGTCGCCCCGGCCGCCGTCGGCACCGCCAGCGAGGGCCTTCTCGACCTCGTCGATCAGCACCACGCACGGGGCCATGGCGTCGATCTGCTGCAGTGCCTGGCGGACGCGGCTCTCGGTCTCGCCCACCAGCGAGCCCATGAGCGCGCCAACGTCGAGCCCGATGGTGGGCCGGCCGGTCTCGGTGCCGATGGCCTTCGCCAGCGCGCTCTTGCCCGTGCCGGGCACGCCCAGCAGCAGCAGCCCCCGGGCCAGGACATCAGCCCGCCGCCCCGGCCGCAGGGCGCGGGAGCAGAAGGCCTTGAGCGCCTGCAGGCCGCCCAGGTCGGCGAAGCTCTCGCCGCCCCGGTGCAGGCTCAGCAGGCCCGAGCGCTTGAGCGCCTGGGCCTTCAGCTCCCAGAGCGCCGGCGGCTCCAGCCGGCCATACCGGACCAGGGACAGCGCGAACGCCCCCTCGGCCTCTAGCCGGGTCAACCCTGCGGCGGCCTCCAGAACGGCGTCGAGCTCGGTGCCGGTGGGCAGCTCGCCGACTTCGGTGGCGACGCCGCGGGCGATCCCGAGCAGGGCATCGCGGCCGGGCAGCTCGTGCTCGACCAGGACGAACTGCCGCTCCAGCTCCGGGGGCAAGGAGCACACCGGGGCCAGGATGACGACGCAGAGGCGAGCCGGCTTGGCAGCTGCCAGTGCGGTGTCCAGGGCCTGGATCAGCTCCGGGGAGCCGAGCAGGCGGTGGGGGTTGCGGAGGACGAGCAGGGCCGCACCGTCGGGTGTGGCCATGCCCGGCAGCGCCCGCAGGGCGGCCACCGGGTCGGCCGGTCCCGGGCCGAGGTCGG
>CAZUZD010000549.1:0-2981 GCA_964624465.1 uncultured Isosphaeraceae bacterium | reverse complement strand
GTCAAGTTCACCCGCGAAGGCGAGATCGTCGTCACGACGCGCGCCCTGGAGGTGCGGGACGACCGGGCCATCCTGGAGTTCACGGTCCGCGACACCGGCATCGGGATGACGCCCGAGCAGGCCGCCAAGCTCTTCCGCCCGTTCTCGCAGGCCGACACCTCGACCACCCGCCAGTTCGGCGGCACCGGGCTCGGCCTCTCCATCTGCAAGCGGCTCGTCGAGATGATGGGCGGCGCGATCTCGGTCGAGAGCGAGCCCGGCAAGGGGAGCGTCTTCCGGTTCACGGCGACCTTCGGGCGGACCGACCGGCCGAGGGCCCGTCTGGCCAGCCTGGTGGGCGATCTCCGCGGCTTGCGGGTGCTCGTCGTGGACGACAGCGAGACCTCGCGCGAGATCCTCTCCGAGACCCTCGCGTCGATGACGTTCGACGTCGGGCTCGCGGCCGGCGGCGCGGAGGCCCTGGTGGCGCTGGACCGCGCGGCCGACGAGGGACGTCCCTACGACCTCGTCCTGATGGACTACAAGATGCCCGGCATGGACGGGATCGAGGCGAGCCGGCGCATCAAGAAGGGGGCAGGCCCCCGCAAGACTCCCACCGTCGTCATGGTGACCGCCCACGGCCGCGAGGAGGTGATGCAGCAGGCCGAGTCCGCCGGCCTCGAGGGGTTCCTCATCAAGCCGGTCAACCAGTCCGTGCTCCTGAACACGATCATGGAGGTGTTCGGCCGCGGCGGGCACGGCGAGCTCCAGCCGCTGGAGGCGCACGCCACCTCCGCCCAGGCGATCGCCTCGATCCGGGGCGCCCGCCTGCTGGTGGCCGAGGACAACGAGATCAATCAGCAGGTGGCCCGGGAGATCCTGGAGTCCGCCGGGCTCGTCGTGGAGATCGCCGGCAACGGAGTGGAGGCCGTCGAGAGGGTGCGGACCGCCGGCCCGTACGACGCGGTGCTCATGGACATCCAGATGCCGGAGATGGACGGACTGCAGGCGACCGAGGCGCTGCGGCGGGATCCCCGCTTCGCCGACCTGCCGATCATCGCGATGACCGCCCACGCCATGGCCGGCGACCGCGAGCAGAGCCTCGCCGCCGGCATGAACGACCACATCACCAAGCCGATCGACCCCGACCTCGTCTTCGCCGTCCTGCTCCGCTGGGTGCGCCCCGGCGAGCGAGCCGCCCCCCGGCCCCCGCAGCCGCCCGCCGCGACCGCCCCGAGCGGGGACGCCGGAGAACGTCCCGAGGTCTGGCCGGGCATCGATCGGGCCACGGGCCTCCGGCGGGTCGCCGGCAACCAGGCCCTCTACGGCAAGCTCCTCCTGGACTTCCACCGCGACTACGCGACCACCCTCGAACGGGTGCGGGCGGCGTTGGAGGAGGATCGGCGGACGGACGCCGATCGCCTGGTCCACACGCTCAAGGGGGTCGCCGGGAACATCGGCGCGATGGAGCTGCACTCGGCCGCCCAGGAGCTCGATTCGGCCTTGCGGCTCGGGGACCTCGAGCGGGTCGAATCGCTGCTGCCCGCGGTCGAGCGTGAGTTGACCCGGGTCATCGCCGGCCTGGAGCCCCTGGCGCGCCGCGCCGGGGCGGCCCGCGCCGGGGCATCGGCGGCCACGCCCGGCGCGGTGATCGACCGGCCCGCGCTCGAGGCGGCGATCCGGGCGCTGGCGCAGCTCATCCGCAAGAGCGACCCCGAGGCCGAGAACGCGCTGGAGCCGCTCCGGGCCGCGCTCAACGGTTCACGGGCCAAAGAGGTGGGACGGATCGCCCAGGCGCTTGACCTGTTCGACTTCCGGGGGGCGGCGAAGGCCCTCACCTCGCTCGCCGAGGCCGAAGGCATCGCCACGGGTCCGTGACGTGGATCGCCGGACCGCTCGTTCACCGAAAGGGTCTCATGAGTTCCGAGAAATCCCGCATCCTGGTCGTCGACGATACGCCGGCCAACATCAAGATCCTCGCCGACCTGCTCCGGAAGGATTACCTCCTGAGCGTGGCCACGAGCGGGGCCGATGCCCTGGAGATCGCCACGTCCGAGGACCGGCCCGACCTCGTGCTGCTCGACATCATGATGCCCGAGATGGACGGGTACGAGGTCTGCCGGCGCCTCAAGGCCGACCCGCACACCCGCGATGTTCCGGTCATCTTCGTCACCGCGATGAGCGAGGTCGACGACGAGACCCGGGGATTCGCGCTGGGCGCGGTCGACTACATCACCAAGCCGATCCGGCCGCCGATCGTGCAGGCCCGGGTGGCCGCGCAGCTCGAACTGGCGCTGGCCCGCCGGACGCTGGCCGCCCGGAACCAGGTGCTGCGCGAGTCGCTGACCATGGCCGCCCAGGTGCAGCGCAGCCTGCTGCCCAGGGCCCCTCGGTCCCTGCCCGGCCTCGAGGTGGCGAGCCGGATGACCCCCTGCGAGGCCGTGGGGGGCGATTACCTCGACTTCCTGACGGGCGATGAGTTTGCGGGGCGCGGCTTCGGGGTGGCCGTGGGCGATGTGGCGGGACACGGTCCGGCCGCGGCCCTGCTCATGACCGCGGCCAGGGCCTGCCTGCGGATGCGGGCCGCCCGCCCCGGGAACCTCGGCGAGGTCGTGTCCGACCTGAACCGACACCTGGAGGCCGACCTGGGCGACGTCGAGCGGTTCATGACCTTCTACCTGCTCAACGTCCGGGAGGATGCCGTGACCTGGGTGAGCGCCGGCCACGAGGCCGCCCTGCTCGTGGACCCCGGATCCGGGACGGTCAGCGACCTGGAGGGCGATGGGCCGGTCCTCGGCGTCGACCCGGACGTCGGGTTCCGCGAGCATCACGCCCCGTTCCGCTCGCCGGGGCTGGTCCTGGCCCTGTGCACGGACGGGATCACCGAGGCCTGGAACGACCAGGATGAGCCATTCGGCCGCGAGCGGCTCAAGCATAGCCTGCTCCGCCACGCCCATCGGGAGACCGCCGGGATCCTCGAGGCCGTGCTGCGCGACGTCGAC
>CAZUZD010000548.1:0-2989 GCA_964624465.1 uncultured Isosphaeraceae bacterium | reverse complement strand
CACCGGACGGCCCGCCGCCAGCAGGCCCGCCGCGTGCTCCCGGAACCGCTCCATCCAGCGCAGCTTGTAATCGAACTTCGGCCCGGGCGCCGGGTTGCCGTTGGGCAGGTACAGGCAGCCAATGGTCAGGCCGCCGACCTCGGCCTCCAGGTAGCGGCTCTGCACGTCCTCGGGGTCGCCGGGCAGGCCGCGACCGGTCTCCTTCGGGAGCGCGCCGCGGGCGAGGATGGCCACCCCGTTCCAGCTCTTCTGGCCGTGCCAGATCGCCTCGTACCCCGCCTCGCGGAAGGCGTCCACGGGGAACCGCTCGTCGGGCGCCTTCAGCTCCTGCAGGCAGGCGACGTCGGGCCGTGAGGTCGCGAGCCAGTCCAGCACCACCGGCAGCCGGGCGCCGACGCTGTTGACGTTGTAGGTGGCGATCTTCATCCGATTCTCCAGGAGCGAGCGGGGCCGGCCGGCGCCGGGCGCCGGCCGGCCCGCGCGATCGCACTCAGCGCGACTGGAACGTGCGAACCGGGCCGTCGGTGCCCACCCGCACCACATACTGCGCCCCGTCGGGCGCCACATGCAGCGCGAGGAACTGGCCGCCGGCCGGGTCGGTGTTGGCGATCAGGGCCGGGTCCGTGTTCTCGTCGGGCCCGGTCGCGGCATTCTTGTGGAGCTGATACGCCGCCTTCACCGAGGGGAGCGTCTTGAGCAGCTTCACCACCCCGGCCGAGCCTCCCTTGCGCGGGCCGTTGTTCATGATCGTGACCGTCGGGGCCACGGTCCTCAGCAGGCCCGGGTGGTTCGAGATGTCCATGCCGTGGTGCGTCACCTGATAGGCGTCGATCGGCCCGACCCGGTCGAGCGGGCAGACCAGCTGCTTCTCGATGTTCCAGGTCAGGTCGCCACAGTCCAGGAAGTCGAACGCCCCGACCCGGAACCGCAGGGCCAGACTGCGGGCGTTGTCGCTGCCGTCGGCCTCGCGATCGGCCGGCACGTCGGCGCACAGCGGGTTGGCCTGGCCGCCCTCGATCACCCGGCCGCCCGAGGCCAGCACCACCGCCTCCACATCCTTCAGCGGCAGCCTGTCCCCCGGCTTGAGCGCCTTCCGCTTGCCGGCGCTCGCCTTGCGGTATGCGATGCCGAGCGGGTCATCGGCCTTCGGGCCGTCGGGGAAGTCCAGGCCGGTGGCCGGGTCCTCGGGCAGGCCGCGGTCCCAGAAGTGGTCGATGCGCACCAGCTTCGCCAGCCCCTCGACGCCGCCGTAATGGTCGGTGTGCCAGTGGGTCGTCACCAGGTGGTCGAGGTGATCGAGCCCCGCCACGTCCTTCAGCACGTGCGCGATCCGCTTCGGGTCGCGGTCGCCCTGGCCGGGCCAGCCGGAGTCAATCAGGACACTCTCGCCGGCCGGGGTCACGACCAGCGTGGCCGCGCCGCCCATCACGTCGATGAAGTAAATCGAAAGCCCGCGGCCGGGGACCGGCTTCGGGTCGTCGGCGGGAACCGGGGCGGCGGCCAGGCCGATCAGGCCCAGCGCCACGGAACAGAGCAGCAGGCGGTGTCGCGTCATCGGTCGGGAACTCGCAAGGGGAGGGGAGAGGAGGGACCCCGAGGGGGCGGGCTCAGGCGCCCCGGAAGCGGTCGAGCAGGTTGGCCGTGATCCGCTGCACCCGCGGGTCGGGCCCCTGCGGTTTCGTGTAGACGGCCGGGCGCACGTAGCCGGGAGGCTCCGACAGGCCGTCGCCCCACCAGATCGTCGAGGCGTTGAAGACGAAGTTCCCCTTCGGACCGGGATAGATGGTCGAGGCGTACTGGCCCTGCACGGTGCCGTTCTCGGTCGGGCCGCTGGCGACCACCTCCAGACCGGGGATCGCCGCCGGGTCGCCGTGCCACTCCCAGCCCACCAGGCCGGGGATGCCGTCGCCGGCCTTCATGCCGGTCCCTTCGAAGAGCCAGTGCTCCGGCTTGCGGCAGACCCAGGCCCCGCCGCCGGTGACCGGGTACATGTTGCGGGCGCCGATGAGCAGGCCCTCGTCGGGGCCGGGCTGGCCCAGGGTCGCCATCTCGGGGAACCCCTTCGCCGTGTCGTCCGTGCCGCCGAAGAGCCCGACCCGCGTGAGGATCCGGCCCGGCCGCCCGTCGCTCGACGGCAGCATCGGCACCACGCCGCACAGGGCGTTGCCCGAGAGGAACGCGACGTTCAGGCCGTCGGCGACCGCCTGCTTCAGATGGTCGTACATCGCGACGGACCAGTACTCGTCGTGGCCGACCGAGAGGAACGCCTTCGCCCGCTTCAGGGTGTCGGGGTCGAAGTGCGTGTCGGTGTTCGAGATGTACGTCAGGTCGTAGCCGTGCTGCTCCATCCAGTAGGCGACGGGGAACTCCCAGAGCAGGAACTCGCCCGAGCCGACCGAGAGCGGGGCGTCGAAGATCTGGCAGTACTTGCCGTACGGCCGGTCGAAGCTCACGGCCGCCGCATCGCCCCAGGCCCACTGCTTGGCGCCGTCGTCGTAGAGGGAAAACTGGCTGGGCCAGCGGTTGTAGGCGTTCCAGGTGTTGTCGCTGCACTGGAACAGGAAGTCGGCCCGGCGGTCGTCGCGCACGATGAACACGACGTAGCTCTGCACCCCCTCGCGCTCGGCCGTGAGCTTGCCGAGGTACACGCCGCTGGTCCAGTCGTCGGGGATCGTCAGCGTGGTGCAGGGCTCCCACTGGCACTCCCGCAGCCGCTTCGCGCCCACCGCCGGGTCGGGCTGGACGACCCCGGGGAACGGACCCAGCCGCGCCCGGTGCCGGCCGCCGTGACCCTGGTAATAGCCCAGGCGATACACGTCGATGACGAAAGGCGACGCGGGGTTCGTGCTCACGTGGATCGTGAGCGACTCCCCCGGGCGCACGCTCGTCCGCGACGTATAGCCCTCGATAGCGGGCGACCGGTACTTCGTGGCCGGGTCGACCCGGACGGTCGTCGTCATCCAGTCCCGCGTGCCCGGCTGCGCGTTCT
>CAZUZD010000547.1:0-2997 GCA_964624465.1 uncultured Isosphaeraceae bacterium | reverse complement strand
GGATGGGCGAGTTCCGGATCGTGCGCGAGCTGGGCCGGGGCGGGATGGGGGTCGTCTACGAGGCCGTGCAGGAGTCGCTGGGCCGGCACGTGGCGCTCAAGGTGGTCCATCGCTCGCACCTCGACCGCCGCCGCCTGGAGCGGTTCCGCCGCGAGGCCCAGGCCGTGGCCCGGCTGCACCACACGAACATCGTGCCGATCTTCGCCGTCGGCGACCACGACGGCCTGCCGTACTTCGCGATGCAGTTCATCGACGGCCGGGGTCTGGACGTCCTCCTCGACGAGCAGCGGGCCGCCGCGACCGTCGAGCCCGACGCGCCGAGGCGCACGGCCCGCATCGGGCTCCAGGTCGCCGAGGCCCTGCAATACGCCCACGAGCAGGGCGTGCTGCACCGCGACATCAAGCCGGCCAACCTGCTGCTCGATGCGCACGGGGTCGTCTGGGTCACCGACTTCGGCCTGGCCAAGCTCGCCGACCAGGAGGACCTGACTGAGTCGGGCGACGTGATCGGCACCCTGCGCTACCTGGCCCCCGAGACCCTGCGGGGCCAGACCGATGCGCGCTCCGACGTGTACAGCCTGGGCCTGGCCCTGTACGAGCTTCTGACCCTGGCGGCCCCGTTCGGCGACGTCTCGGGCAACGTGCTGCTGCGGCAGGTCAGCGAGGGGCACCTGCCGCGACCGGGCCAGGTGCGCCCTGGGATCCCGGCCGATCTGGAGACGATCGTGCTCACGGCGATCGCCCGTGACCCGGCCCACCGCTACCCGACCGCTGCGGCGCTGGCCGACGACCTGCGGCGGTTCCTCGACGACCAGCCGATCCGCGCGCGGCGGGTCTCGGCGCCCGAGCGGGCCTGGCGCTGGGCCCGCCGCAACCGCCTGCTGGCGGCCCTGCTGGCGATCGCGGCGGTGTCGCTGCTCGCGGCGGCCGTGGCGGGCTGGATCGGCTACGCCTCCACCCGCCAGGCGCTGGGGCGCGAGTCGCTGCGCCGTCAGGAGGCCGAGAGCGCCACCCGGCGCGCCGACCGGACTGTCGCCCTGGCCCTGGACGTCTTCGGCTCGCTGTTCGACGACCTGAACCGGGGCCGCGACCCGTTCCCGCCCGCCCCTGGCCGCGCCCAGCCCGGCCGCGGTGGCCCTGGCCCTGGCGCTGGACCTGGTCCTGGTCCTGGTCCCGACGCTCCGACGCCGGCCGCCATCCCGCCCGACGATGAGCCGGGCGCGCCAGGGTTCCCGCCGGGGGAGGGGCCCCGGCTGGCCGACCGGCGGCCGGACGGGGGCCCGCTCCCGTCGGACGGTCCGGGCGGGCCCGGACCGGGACCCCCGGGACGGCCTCCCGGCGGCGTGGCGGCCCCCAGCTCCGACCTGATCGCCAACGTGCTCGGCTTCTACGACCGCTTCGCCCGCGAGAACGAGACGAACCCGAGGCTCCAGGGCGAGGCGGCGCGGGCGTATGTTCGCGTCGGGGCGCTCTACGATCGTCTGGGCCGGACCGACGAGGCCGAACGCGCCACGGCCCGCGCCTACGAGCTGCTCGACGACCTGGCCACCGGTCACCCCGAGGTGCTGGATTACCAGTACCGGCTGGTCGAGCTGGTGATCCTGGCGAACCCCTGGGGCGTCGACCCGGCGAGCCTGGGCCGGCTGGAGGGCCGGCTCCGGCGGGCCCGCGAGCTGGTCGACCACCTGGTGATCGCCGCGCCCGACGTCCGCGCCTACCTTCAGGACGCGGTGCACGTCGAGGCCAAGCTCGGCGTGGTGCTCGAACGGCTCGGGCGCCGCGAGGAGGCCGAGGTCGCCTACCGCCGCGCCCTCGACGCCGCCGGTCGGTCCCTGGAGCGGCACCCCGACGACGACCGGGTCCGCATCGACCGCGCCGACGTCCGCGAGGCCCTCGGCATGCTGCGCTCGGCCGCCGGCGACCGGCCGGGCGCGCTGGCGCAGCTCCAGGCGGCTGCCGAGGATCTGGCCGCCCTCTCCGCGCCGGCGGCCCTCGCGCCGCTGCTCTCCGACCGCTACACCCTGCTCGCCGAGGACTTCCGGGCCCTGGGCCAGCCCGAGACGGCCGCGGCGCTGGATCGCCGCGCCGCGGCCGCCAGTGCCCGTTCCGAGCCCAGCGGGGGCGCCGCCGGCCCCGGCCACCCCTGATCCCGGAATCCCGAGAATTTGCGGCCGACCGGCGGCCTGCCGGCGCCAACTCAGGGGACCGGTGTGACGGATGGGGCCCGGACCCGCCTCGAAGGCCTGACACCGGACGGTCACCGTCGATCGTCCGACCCGCCGCCTCCCATCCACAGAACCCGGACCTGGCCCCGGCCCCGCCTCCGCCCCGCTGCGGGTCGGGCCCGGGTCCTCCCGTCACGAGGAGCTGGCCATGAGGTCGATCGCCGCTGGATTGCTCGTGCTGTTCTGCCTGAACCCGGGCGGCCCCGGTCGCGCCACCGCCCAGGAGCCCGAGGGCCGCCCGCGCCGGGAGGGGCCCGAGGGCCGGCCGTTCCGGATGCCGCCCAACCCGGTCGTGCAGGCGATCGACCGGGACGGCAACGGCGAGCTCTCGGCCGACGAGATCGCCGGCGCCTCGGCCGCGCTCAAGGCCCTGGACAAGGACGGCGACGGCACGCTCAGCGCGACCGAGATCCGCCCGAGCTTCGGCCCCGGCGGTCCGGGTGGGCCCGGCGGGCCCGGGGGACCCGGGGCGGGGGCGAACCCGGAGGAGCTGGTCACGCAGCTCATGAGCTTCGACAAGAACGGTGACGGCAAGCTCGCCGGCGACGAGATCCCGCAGCGGATGCGGAACCTGCTCCCGCGCGGCGATACGAACGGCGACGGCGCCCTCGACCGCGCCGAGCTGACCGCCGTGGCCCGTTCGCGCGGCGGTGCCGGCGGGGGTCGCGGTGGCCCGGGCGGCGGCCGTGGTGGCACGGGTGGCCCCGGCGGTGGGCCGGGTGGCGCCGGTGAGCGGCGGCCGCCCGGGGGTGGCGAGCGTCCGGACTGAACT
>CAZUZD010000546.1:0-3007 GCA_964624465.1 uncultured Isosphaeraceae bacterium | reverse complement strand
GGGGGTCCAGGCCAGCCGCACCGAGGCCACCGGGCCGGCGTCGGGCCCCGGCCAGGCCGGCAGCTTCAGCCGCACGACCACGGGCACCGGCGTGCCGACGACCATCGGCGGCAGCGCCAGCCGGCCGGTGGCCAGGCCCGGCAGGTCGTTGAGGACCTCCAGCACCCGGCCGCCGCCGCCGACGGTCACGCCCAGGCTCACCTTCTGGCCCACGGTCGCCATCAGCCCTTGCAGCTCGGTGGCGAACAGGTCGGGCAGCTGCACCGGGCTCTCGATGAAGTAGTAGTTGCCGTCGCCGGCGTCGGCCATCGCCTCCAGCAGGCTCTCGTTGTAGTCGCGGCCCAGGCCCAGGCAGCTCGTGCTCACGCCGCCGGCGGCCGCGTCCCGCACGGCGTTGGCGATCATCTCGGACTCGACGACGCCGCGGTTGGTCTGGCCGTCGGTCAGCAGCAGCACCCGGTTCAGGGCCCCGGAGCGGCGGTTCCGGCCGACCTCGCGGGCGCCGTCGGCCCAGCCGGCGAGCAGGTCGGTGGCCCCGCGGGGCTCGATGCCGCGGAGCTGGCGGACGACGGCCTCGGGGTCGGTGACCGGGGCCGCCGGCACCAGGGTGGTCACCTCGTCGTCGAAGAGCGTCACCGCCAGCCGGTCGGCCGGCCCGAGCTGGCGCACGGCGAAGCAGGCCGCCTCGATCGCGTACGGCATCTTGTCGGCGCCGGCCATCGACCCGGAGCGGTCGAGCACCAGGCCCAGGTTCAGCGGCGGCCGGGCACGCTCGCCGGGCCTGGGCTCGGGCGGCGGCGGCGGCACGACCCGGATCAGCAGGTCAAGGGTGATCCCCGCGTCGGCGCAGACGGCCGGCCGGATCGGCACCAGTTCGAGTCTCGGCATCAGCGGCTCGGCCATCGCAGCGCTCTCCCCAGGCCCCCGGACTTCGCTCTCAGGCGGGGGCCACGTCGCCCCGACTGGAACCCGATCGGGACAGCGACCGGGGCACTCGCCCGCGCAGCTATCCGTTGGACCGCATCTGCTCATACGGACGACCCGACCACCATACCCGTGCCGGGTCGCCGAATCCGGAAGTTTTTCCGGGACCCGGCTCCGGACGCTGCCGACGGCGGGGTTCGCGGGGACCTGGATGGCGGCGCGCTCAGACCGGCTGGCGATACAGGCCGCGCTCGGCGATGTAAGCTTCCACGGCGCGCGGGACCCGGAACCGGATCGAGCGGCCGTCGGCGACGCGGCGGCGGAGGTCGGAGCTGGCCAGCTCGATCAGCGGGCTCTCGACGTGCACGATCGGCCGCGCCGAGGGGCCCAGGTCGGGCGTCGGCGGCGGGGCGACCCCGGGGCGGTTCACGACCACGATGGTGGCGGCGGCGGCGATCCGCCCGGGCTCGCGCCAGCCGGGCAGGTCGACCAGGCTGTCGGCGCCGATCAGGAAGAACAGCTCGTCGCCGGGCCGCTCGGCGGCGATCGCCTCGACGGTGCGGTACGAGTAGTGGGGTCCCGGGTCCCGGGCCTCGAGCTCCGAGACCGCGAAGCCGCCGTGGCCGGCGGTCGCCAGCCGGGCCATCTCCAGGCGGTCGCCGACCGCCGTCCGCTCGCCGCGCTTGTGGGGGGGCACGCCGGCGACGACCAGCCAGACCCGGTCCAGGGCCAGGGCCTCGCGGCAGCTCTCGGCCAGGATCAGGTGACCGAGGTGGATCGGATCGAACGTGCCGCCGAAGAGGCCCAGGCGCATCGCGGTGTTGCGGCCCCCGCTGCGGGCGGCCCCCCGATTGAGGTGGACAGGCGTGCAGAAATCGGTTCGACTGGTGCGGGGCGAGCCCCAGGCTCGACCCTGGCGGGGTCGGGGGCGCCCCGGCCGGCCCGGCGACCGACCGACGATAGGGTCCGCGCATGAGCGGTGTCAATCCGAAAGGCCCGGCGCGGCAGGAGGCCCTCTTCGAGGGGGGCCTCGGCCCCGAGCCGCCCACCGAGCCGGTCGGGTCCGGGCCCGACGGCGCCGACCCCGGCGGGCCCTATGCCGGCGTGGTGCTGAACCGGCCCGTCGACCAGGTCTTCACCTACCGGGTGCCGCCGGGGCTGGCCGGGCGGGTGCAGCCGGGGGCCCGGGTGCAGATCCCGCTGGGACGCGGCAACCAGCCGGCCGTCGGCTACTGCGTGTCGCTGGCCGACACCGCCGGGCCCGACGTGCCGCTGGCGAAGGTCAAGGACCTGCGGGCGGTGCTCGACGACCCACCCCTGATCGATGCGCCGATGCTCGAGCTGACCCGCTGGATGGCCGGCTACTACGCCTGCTCGTGGGGCCAGGCGCTCGACGCGGTGGTGCCCGCCGGGGTCAAGAAGGCCGCCGGCACCGCCGTGCGCACGTACCTGACGGTGCCCGAGGAGACGTTCCTGGTCCGCGACACCCTCAAGCTGCCCACCAAGCAGGCCGAGGTCCTCGCCCTGCTCTGCCGCGCGCCCGAGCCCTTGACCGTCGACGACGTCTGCCGCCTGGCTCGCTGCACGCCCGCGCCGGTGGCGGCGCTCCGCAAGGCGGGCCTGGTGCACACCGTCCGCCGCCGCGCCGCCAAGGGCGTGCCCGCCGAGGAGCCGCCAGCCGACGCCGGCCAGAAGCCCGCCGCCCTGACCGGCGAGCAGACGACCGTGCTCGACGCCCTGGCGCCGGCGCTCGACGGCGACGGCTTCGGCGTGTACCTGGTGCACGGCGTCACCGGCAGCGGCAAGACCGAGGTGTACCTGTCCGCCATCGAGCGGGTGGTGGCGCGCGGGCGCGAGGCGATCGTGCTGGTGCCCGAGATCAGCCTCACGCCCCAGACGATCCGCCGCTTCCGCCGCCGGTTCCCGAAGGTCGCGGTCCTGCACAGCCACCTGACCGACGCCGAGCGGCACCGGCACTGGCGGTCGATCGCCCAGGGGGAGATCCAGGTCGTGGTGGGCGCCCGCTCGGCGGTGTTCGCCCCGACGCGGAAGCTCGGGCTGATCGTCATCGACGAGGAGCACG
>CAZUZD010000545.1:0-3010 GCA_964624465.1 uncultured Isosphaeraceae bacterium | reverse complement strand
ACCAAGCCGCGCTGCTGCGAAATCATCTTCCTCGGGCGGCCAATCGAGTTTGAAGCCGGCGGACCCTTCGCCCGACACTTCCTCGTGACGCTCTCCCGCATCGGCAGAAAAATCTTCTTCGGGCAATTCCATCTCATGGCGCGCCGCAAAGAGCACGGCCTCGCCCGCCGCATTGACCAAACCGGGAATGCCGCCCGTTTCGCGCTGGATTCGGGCCAAAAGCGCATCGTCAAATTTCGCAACGACTTCTTCTTCGACCTCGGAACGTTGCAAGCGCGTTCGGATGTATTCCACGGTTTCCGCAGCCGTCATCCGCTCGCGGAACCGCGTGTTGGCCGCCACGCCGCCGCCGACGCCCAGGCGGTTCAGCCCGGTGCGCTTCAGGGCCTGGCGGGCCTTGGCGCCGAGGATCTCGACGGCCGCCTCCTCGAAGCTCGCCGCCAGGTCGGCCTGCCGCGCCGGGTCGATCGGCTCCACCCCGGCGGCGACGGCCACCCCGCGCACGTCCTGGCCCCGCAGGGCGTAGAGCACGGCGGTCTTGAGGCCGGAGAAGCTGAAGTCGAGCCGCTCGTCGTGGAGGAACGACCTCGGAAACTTGTACGCCCGGGGGTTGCCGGCGCGGGCGACCCGCTCGATCTCGGGGCCGCCGGGGTAGCCCAGGCCGAGCAGGGTGGCCACCTTGTCGAACGCCTCGCCCACGGCGTCGTCGATGGTGCCGCCCAGCGGTTCGGCGTCGATCGGGCCCCGGCAGTGGTACAGGCTCGTGTGCCCGCCCGAGACGACCATCCCCACGCACGGGTACACAGTCCGCTCGGGGTTCGCGAGCTGGCACGCGTACAGATGCCCCTCCAGGTGGTCGACCGCCACCAGCGGGACGTCGAGCGCCAGGGCCAGGGCCTTGGCGGCCGTGAGCCCGACGACCAGGGAGCCGACCAGGCCGGGCCGGGTGGCCACGGCGATCGCCCCGAGCTGGTCGAGGGTCACGTCGGCGCGGCGGAGGGCCTCGTCGATCACGGGCAGGATCTGCTCGACGTGGGCCCGCGCGGCGATCTCGGGCACCACGCCGCCGAATCGCAGGTGCAGGTCGATCTGCGAGGCGACCACGCTGGAGCGCACCGTCGGCACGCCGGTGGCGGGCGGACGCGGGCCCTCCAGCACGGCGGCGCCGGTCTCGTCACACGTGGTCTCGATGGCCAGCAGCAGCAGACGGTCCCCGGGCTCGCTCACCGAATCGGCATCCTTCCTCGCGGCGGGCGGGGCCCGGGGGTTCGTCACGGTTCCCGGCGTCGGTCAGCGACCGGCGGTCGGATCGTCGTCGTCGTTGTCGTCGTCGGCCGCCTTCGGCTTGTCGGCGTCCTTGGCGGCGGGCGCCTCGATCTTCGCCTTGTCGGCGGCCGCGGCGGGGTCGGCGGCGGCCGGCTTCACGCCGGCGGCGACGTCGGCGCGGATGACCTCCAGGGCCTTGGCCAGCTGCGGGTCCTTGGCGACGGGGTCGGCGGCGGCCTTCTCGTCGGCGGGCTTGTTGGCCTTCGAGAGCAGGTCGCGCTCGGCGCGGGCCTGGTACCAGAGGACGTACTGGTCGTCGCTGAACTTGACCTCCAGGCCGTCGTCGGGCGAGACGCCCCACTCGTCGGACGTCTTGGCGTCCTTGAACCGGTGGATGTTCTTGCCCGAGGGCCGCCAGTAGGTCGCCACGGTGAGCTTCAGGCGGCTGTCGCCGTTGTCCAGCGGCAGGATGTTCTGGACCGAGCCCTTGCCGAAGCTGCGCTGGCCGACGATCTTCGCCCGCTTGTAGTCCTGGAGGCAGGCCGCCACGATCTCGGAGGCCGAGGCCGAGTGGTTGTTGATCAGGACGACCATCGGGAAGTCGTCGAACGAGCCGGCCTGCTCCCCCTCGTACACCTTCTCGCGGGTGTTGCGGCCGCGGGTGGTCACGATCTTGCCGTCGCCGATGAACAGGTCCGAGACCTCGACGGCGGCGCTCAGCAGGCCGCCCGGGTCATCGCGGAGGTCGAGGATCAGGCCCTTCATGCCCTGGCCCTTCAGCTCCTCGAGCGCCTTCTTGAGGTCAGCGGGGGTGTCGCCGATGAAGTTGGCGATCCGGACGTAGCCGACCTTCTGGTCCTTGTCGATCAGGAAGTCCCAGGTGTCGTCGGGCTTGCGGCGGTCGCCCATCACGCTGTCGAGCTCGATGATCTTGCGCGTGACGGTGAACGTCTCGGTCTTCTGGCTGCCGGCGTGCAGGACGGTGAGCGTCACGTCGGTGCCGGGGCGGCCCGAGAGCTTCTCGACGACCTTGTCGCTGTTCCAGTTCTCGGTCGATTCCCCGTTGACGTCGAGGATCTGGTCGCCGGCCAGGATGCCCGCGGCGTACGCCGGCGAGTTGACCAGCGGCGCCACCACCACCGGACGCTTGCTGCGGCGGTCGAGGTCGATCCGCACGCCGATGCCGGTGAACGAGCCCTCGATCTGCTTCTGGAACGACTGCCAGTCGGTGTCGTTGAAGTAGGTCGAGTGCGGGTCGAGCTCGGTGAGCATGCCGCGGAGGGCGGCCTCCAGGAGCGTCTTGCGGTCGACGGGCCGGACGTAGTTGGCCTGCACCTGCTCGACGGCGTCGACGAACGTGCCGTAGAGGTCCATCATCTCGTCACGCGAGCGGGCCCCCTGGGTGCTCTGCCAGCACACCAGCGAGACCAGCCCGACGCAGGCTCCGGCCAGCAGTTTCCGACTCGACATGGGCAACGCCCCTCCGAACCCAGGGTCCTTGATTCCGTGATCCCCGGCGCCAGCCGCCGAACCGCGGGACTTCACCCCGCGCATCCGCCGCCGCAGCGGGCCGTGCCCTTGAGGCCCGGCCCGCCGATGACAACCGTCATCGTAGCCCCCCGCCCCGCCGCCGGGCAAGCCGGACCGCACTCGACCAAGCTCCGCGGCCGGAACCCAAACACCCCGGCCGTTCCCCTCCCGTAGGTCGGATGAGCGGAGCGAAATCCGACGGGCTGGGGCCAGG
>CAZUZD010000544.1:0-3015 GCA_964624465.1 uncultured Isosphaeraceae bacterium | reverse complement strand
TACACCTGGGACAACGACGACATCCACGACTGGACCACCGGCCTCAAGAGCCTGCGTTACAACGACTTCGAGGTCGTGGACCTGCGGCCCATCGTCACGGGCCTGAGCGCCGGCACCGGGGTCGCAGGCGACGTGATCCTCGTCAACGGCCAGAACTTCTCGGGCGCCGCCGGCCGCCTGTCGGTGATCTTCGGCGACTCCGACCCGGTGCCGGCGACGGTGCTCAGCGACACGGCCGTGCAGGTCGCGGTGCCGCCGGGCTTCGGCACCGTCGACGTGTTCGTGCAGTCGGGCGTCGACAGCGGCAACTGGGACAACCTCAACGCCCCGGTCTTCGGCTACGGCATCTCCGACGCGAATTCGCGGGCCCGGTTCACCTACAAGGTGACCAACTCGGCGAGCTTCACCGGCTCCGACGCGAAGACGCAGGGCAACTGGCAGGACAACTACGGCGTCGACGGCTTCGCCGTGATCGGGGCGACCACGCAGTGGCCGGCCTACGCGACGGTCACGCCGGCGAGCCAGGGGGCCTGGACCTGGGCGGCCAGCACCAGCGACGCCCGCGCCCTCAGGAAGACCGCCGTCGCCACCGATCGCGTCGCGGCCACCTGGTTCGGATCGAGCTTCACCGTCGACGTGGCGCTCGACGACGGCCAGGCGCACCCCGTGAGCCTGTACCTGCTGGACTACGACCGCCAGAGCCGCAGCCAGAAGGTCGAGGCCATCGACCCGGCCACGGGCGCGGTGCTCGACACCCGCACGCTGGCCGACTTCACCGGCGGCACGTACCTGACCTGGACCGTCACCGGCGCGGTGCGGTTCCGGATCAGCCGGCAGGCCGGCCCGAACGCCGTGCTCTCCGGCGTCTTCTTCGGCGCGCCCCGCTCGGCGGCGCCTGGCAGCGGCGTGACGTTCGTGGGGGCCGACACGAGCACGCAGGGCAACTGGCAGTCGGCCTACGGCGCCGACGGCGTCACGATCGTCGGCGACGCCAGCCGGGCCCCGTCCTACGGCGCGGCCACGCCGGCCGGCCAGGACTCGTGGACCTGGGCGGCCAGCACCGCCGACGCCCGCGCGCTCCAGAAGGCCGCCGGCACGGGCGACCGGGTGGCGGCCACCTGGTACGGCGAGACCTTCACGATCGACGTGGCGATCCGCGACGGCCAGCCGCACCCGGTGAGCCTGTACCTGCTGGACTACGACCGCCAGGGCCGGATCCAGCAGATCGACGTGCTCGACCCGGCCACGGGCGCGGTGCTCGACACCCGCCGCGCCAGCGCGTTCACCGGCGGCACCTACCTGACGTGGTCGCTGAGCACCTCGGTCCAGTTCCGACTCACGTCGCTGCGCGGCTGGAACGCCGTGGTCTCGGGCGTCTTCTTCGGCGGCGCCCCGACCGCCCCGCCCCCGCCGCCGTCGACGCCACCGGTCAACGGCGCCCAGTTCGTGGGCACCGACACGACCACGCAGGGCAACTGGCAGCCGACCTACGGCGCCGGCGGCTACACGCTCGTCAACGACGCCGCGCAGCAGCCGGCCGCCACCGTCACCCCCGCCGGCCAGGGCGCCTGGTCGTGGGCCGGCAGCACGGCCGACGTCCGCGCGCTGCGCAAGCCGGCCAGCGCCACGGATCGGATCGCCGCCACCTGGTTCGGCTCGACGTTCACCGTCGACCTGAAGCTCAACGACGGCAAGGCCCGCAACGTGAGCCTGTACCTGCTGGACTACGACCGCCAGAGCCGCAGCCAGAAGGTCGAGGTGCTCGACGCCGCCACCGGCGCCGTGCTCGACACCCGCACCGTCAGCGGCTTCGCCGGCGGCACCTACCTGACCTGGCGCGTGACCGGCGCGGTGCGGTTCCGCTTCACCCTGCTGGGCGGCCCCAACGCCGTGCTCTCGGGCCTGTTCCTGGGCGCCCCGCTGAGCTGAACCGGGCCCGCTCCACCGGCCGGCCCACGCCGCTCCCCCTCCCCGGGCTCCCGGGCGCCCTCCGCGCCCGGGAGCCCGGCGTCGTGAGGGCCACCGCCGCCGACGGTTGACTCCCGGTATCACCCTAGGGGAAACCCCTTCCCTTCGCCGGAGTCGGGCGGTACGATACCAGGCAGAACGGTCGAATCAACAATTTGGACCGTTGTCAGCCCGGGGTCGGCCTTGTGGAGGCCGACCGCGTGGGGCGCAGACCAGGGCCCCGGCCGTCGCCGTCAGCGGATGACCGCTGTCGACGTCCACCACCCCGCGCCGGGGTGGATGGGACGCTCCAGCACCGAACGTCCGGGCCGTCTTCCCGGCCGGCAGCCCGCCGGCCCGTCGGATCGTGGCCGCCTCCGGCCGTCACCCCTGAGGGGTCGGCCCGGCGGCCCCCCTGCGCCCGCAGAGAGCGGGCCCCCCGCGCTGCGTGGTGGGCCCGGTGACCGGAGCCCCAGGGCCTGGCTCCGGCCGCGACGAGGACCCGGACCGAGGAGACTGGCACCATGAGCGCGCACCACCCCACCGGCCAACGTCGGCCGCCGCGGTTCCGTCCCGAGGTCGGGGCCCTCGAAGATCGCCAGCTCCTGACCCTGCTGGGCAACCAGATCTTCCCCGCCGACAACGCCTGGAACCAGAAGATCACCGACGCCCCCGTGGCGGGCAACTCCACGGCGATCATCGGCAACATCGTCTCCACCTTCGGCGATAACAAGTTCTGGCCCGACTGGGTGCAGTACACCGGCAGCACCGGCCGCCTCTACGGCATGCCGGTCAACATCGTCCACGGCAACACGGCGGCGAAGGTCCCCGTCGTCGTCGATGGCTACCCGGCCGAGAGCGACCTCGTCGACGTGCCGATCCCCGCCAACGCCGTCCTCGGCGGCGACTTCGAGGATCGGCCGAATCCCGACCCCGTCGACCGCGGCGACTCGCACTTGCTCGTCTACGACGTCGACAACAACGTCTCCTACGAGATGTTCTACGCCCGACGCCCCTCCGAGAACGCCGACGGCCAGTGGCACGCCTATCAGCTCAGCGTCTGGGACC
>CAZUZD010000543.1:0-3037 GCA_964624465.1 uncultured Isosphaeraceae bacterium | reverse complement strand
CCCGGTCTCCCCCGCGCGGCCGGCCTGCGCCCGCGGGGTCTCGACGCCGCGCGACCGCGCGACGACCCGCAGGCGGCCGTCGGCCTCGCGGTACGGCTGCGTGATCTGCCGGCCCAGGGCGCGGCGGACATGCTCGGTGAGCGCGGCCACGTCGCGGGTCTTGCCGGCGTGCTCGGCCAGCGCCTCGAGGATCGCCTCCAGGTCGCGGATGCTCACCCGCTCTCGCACCAGGTTCTGGAGCACGCGGCGCACCTCGCCCGGCCGCAGCAGGTGCGGCACCACCTCGTCGACCAGCCCGGGCGCCGAGGCGCGGGCGCGGTCCAGCAGGCGGCGGATCTGCTCGTGCGTCATCAGCTCGTCGGCGTGGTCCAGGATGATCTCGCCGAAGTGGCCGGCGATCACGCCGGGCGCCTCGACGATCCGGCAGCCGGCCAGCTCGGCGACCTCGCGGCCGTCGGCGTGGATCCAGACCGACGGGTGGCCGCTGACCGGGTCGACGCCCTCGCGGCCGTCAGGCCGGTCCATCAGCCCCGCCGGCGGCACCGCCAGCAGTCGGCCGGCGTAGGCGACGCCCTGGCCCACGACCGCGCCCCGGATGCGCACCCGGTAATCGTGCGGGCCCAGGCCGATGTCGTCGCGGATCCGCACCTGCGGCACGATCAGGCCCAGCTCGCGGGCCACCCGCTGCCGCACGCCACGAATGCGCTCCAGCAGGTCGCCGCCACGCCCCGGGTCGGCCAGGCCGATCAGCCGGTAGCCGATGCCCAGCTCCAGCGGGTCGATCTGCAGGAGCTCGTCCATCGGGTCGGCCAGCGACTCGCCCATCAGGGCCGCCGCGATCGCCGACCGCGACGGGGCGGCGGGCGTCCCGGCCGGGGCCGGGGTCGACGTCGACGCGGAAGGCACAGGTCCGGAGCGAGCGGGGTTCGCGACCGTCGGGCTGCCGGGGCGCGGGGCGTTCGTCTCGGCCGTGGCGGCGTCGGCCGCTGCGGCGGCGGTGCGCTGGCGGTTGCCGAGCACGTAGGCGCCGACGGCCAGGGCGGCGGCGAGCGTGAGCAGGGGGACCTTGGGCAGGGCGGTGAAGGCGAGCAGCGTGAGGAAGACGGCGGCCGAGCCGAGCACGTCGGGGCGGCCGAAGAGCTGGCCGGTGAGGTCGCGGCCCAGGTCGGTCTCGGAGCTGGAGCGGGTCACGATCAGGCCGGCGGCCAGCGAGATCAGGAACGCGGGCACCTGGCTGACCAGGCCATCGCCGATGGTCAGCTTGGTGAAGACGCCGACCGCGTCGGTGAGCGCCATGCCGTCCTGGACCACGCCCAGGTACAGGCCGCCGACGATGTTCACGACCGTGATCAGCACGCCGGCGATCGCGTCGCCGCGGATGAACTTGCCGGCCCCGTCCATGGCGCCGAAGAAGTCGGCCTGGCGATAAACCCCGTCGCGGCGGCGGGAGGCCTCGGCCTGGTCGATCAGGCCGGCGTGCAGGTCGGCGTCGATGGCCATCTGGCGGCCGGGCAGGCCGTCGAGCATGAACCGCGCGGCGACCTCGCTGATCCGGCCCGAGCCCTTGGTGATGACCACGAACTGGATCACGACCAGGATCAGGAACAGGATCAGGCCGACGACGATCTGGTCGCCGGCGACGAACTCGCCGAAGGCCCGGATCACGCCGCCGGCGGCCTCGAGGCCGTCGGTGCCGCCCCGGGTGAGGATCAACCGGGTGCTGGCGACGTTCAGCACGAGCCTGGTGAGCGTGGTGGCCAGCAGCACCGTGGGGAAGATGCTGAACTCCTGCGGCGTGCGGATGGCCAGCACGGTGAGCAGGACGAGCACGCCGAGCGTGATGTTGCCGGCCAGCAGCAGGTCGAGGACCTCGGGCGGCAGCGGCACCACGAAGACGAGGATGGCGCCGATGATCGTGATCGGCAGGATGAACCCGCTGAGGCGGGACCAGCCGGAGCCGGGGCCGCTGGCAGTGGCGGGCGTCGTGTCGGCAGGCATCCGTCCGTCCTCCGCCGCCAGGCGAGCGTTCCGATTTCGGCTCAACGCCGGGGCCGCTCGCGACCGATTCCGAGGGTGCCCGGGTCCGTCGCGCTGCGACGAGTCCGGGGCGCCTGGGGAACCCGGGCCGCGGAGCCTCCATGCTCCGGCGAAGCCCGGCCATACGGCCGGCGCCTGCGATTTTCGGTCGGACGAACGGGTCGGTGTGCGTCGAGGGGAGTGCGTCGCGTCGGCAGATCGATGCGGGCGTCGGACGTGCGGCGGGACCATACCCCGGCGGTCCGGGGGTGTCCAGATCGGAACCCCCGCGGCGGCGCTCAGGCGGGCTCGACCCGGTTGCCCCCCTGGCGCTGGGCGCGGGCCAGGGCGGCCGTGGCGGCGCGTCGCAGGCCGTCGGCGTCGTCGGCCGTGCCGGGCCGGGTGGCCAGGCCGATCGAGGCGGTCAGGGGCGCGCGGGCGCCCGAGGTGATGCCCGCCTCGGTCAGGGCCCGCCGCACGACCTCGGCCACCCGCGCCGCATCGGCGCCGGCGGCCCCCGGCAGCACGGCGGCGAACCGGTCGGCCTCGATCCGGGCGATCAGGTCGCTGGAGCGGAGCGTGCCGGTCAGGGCGCGGGCGGCGATGGCCAGCGCCGCGTTGACCAGCCTGGGGCCGTCGGCCTCGGCCACGGCGTCCAGCCGGTCGAGCCCGAGCACGAGCAGGGCCAGCGGCTCGCGCCGGCGGCGGGCCAGGGCCACCGCCTGGTCCAGGAACGCGTCGAGGAAGGCGCCGGTGTGCAGGCCGGTGACCGGGTCGCGCACCAGCACGACCGGCGGCTGCGGCCGGTCGCGGAGGTCCAGCGTCACCTCGACGGCCGCCGCCAGGGTCGCCAGCGCCTCCAGCCGCCGCAGCCGCGCCGAGGGCGCGCGCCGCACCGCGGCCGTCGCCAGCTCGAGCGTGCCGACCCGGCGATCGCCGCAGCCCACCGGCACCCGCTGCACGGCCGAAGGGCCGTCGCCACGCGCGGCGCCCTCGGTCACGAACTCCGGCCGCGACCCCG
>CAZUZD010000542.1:0-3045 GCA_964624465.1 uncultured Isosphaeraceae bacterium | reverse complement strand
GGAGGATCGACCGGAGGCTGCCGCCGAAGGTCTGGCCCGCCTTGGTGTTGATCTCGATCTGGGTGATGTTGTCGATCTGGTACTCGATCGGGTCCTCGACCGTGATGATGTTGCGGGTGAACCGGTCGAGGTCGCGCATGCAGGCGTAGAGGGTGGTGCTCTTGCCCGAGCCGGTGGGGCCGGCCAGCAGGAACATGCCGTTGGGCTGGTTGATCAGCTGGCGCAGGGTCTGGACCATCTTGGGCCGCAGGCCGATCTCCTCGAGCTTGCCGACGGTGGTGGCGTTGTCGAGCAGTCGCATGACCATCTTCTCGCCGCCCTTCGAGCCGCTGGTGGCGACGCGGAACTCGATGTCGCGGCCCTCGAGCTTGGCCGAGAAGCTGCCGTCCTGCGGCTTGCGCTTCTCGGAGATGTCCATGGCGGCCAGGATCTTGAAGATGTTGATCACGGCGTCGCCGGTGGGCCGGTCGAACGGCTCGGCGTTGTGCAGGATGCCGTCGATGCGGTAGCGGATGGCCAGCTGCTCGGGCGAGGGCTCGAGGTGGATGTCGGTGGCGCGGCGGAGGATGGCGTCGTAGACCAGCTCCTTGGCCCCCATGTACTGCGCCGACTGCTCGGCCTTCTCGACCCGCGTCGGGTCCTCCTTGGCCATGCCCATGCCCTTGCCGATGAAGTTGATCGGCGGGCCGGCGCTGTCGTACTGCGACTCGGCCTTGTTGAAGATCCGGTTCCGCACCCCCAGCTTCCGCAGCAGGCCGTTGGCCACCTCGCCCAGGTGGTACGCCGTGAGGACCTTGTCCTCCTCGGGCACCGTGTCGTTGCGGGTGTAGATGTAGGCGAACAGTGGCCCGAAGAGGCTCAGCAGCAGCGCCAGCAGGCCGACCACGTAAAGCGGGATCACGAACAGCAGTCCGAAGCCGAGCAGGCCGCCCACGAACGCGGCCGAGTTCCACATCTCGAACCGTGGGTTGTTCAGGTCGCGGGTGTCGCGCTCGACCCAGTGGGTGGTGTACACCCACATCAGGTACAGCAGCACCACCGGCACGAACTTGAACAGGTTCAGGTACAGGCCGGGGCCGCGCACCAGGCCGGGGGTCTGCTGGGCGAGCAGGCCGACGAGGTCGGTCGACGGGCCGTCGGCCGCCAGGGCGGCCGGGGCCAGGCCGAGCAGGGTCAGGGCGAGGGTCGCCCCTCCGATCAGGCGCGGACGGTGCATCAACAGGCTCCGCGGTGGGTCGTTCGCTTCGCGTGGCGAGAGGGAGGTCGGCGGCCCGGTCGGCCGGGCTGGCGGCGGCGTGGCGCTCCGGGTCGGGCCGGGGGGGGCGGCCCGGGGGGCGTCCGATCAGAGGATGCCCGACTCCGGCAGCGTAATGCCCTTGAGGGCCATTCTCAAGGCGTCGGGGTTCGGCGCGACCTCGAAGGCCACCGACCGCTCGACGGTCTCGTTGACCACGAGCTGTCGCAGGCTCTCGGTGAAGTCGACCATGCCCTCCTCCTTGCCGAGCCGGATCGCCTGGCCGAGCTTGATGTCCTCCTCGGTGAGGATCAGCTTCTTGACGATCGGGTTCATCCGCATGATCTCGACCAGCGGGAACCGGGTCTGCCCCTTGGTCGCGGCCCACTCCTTGGTCGTCGGCAGGAGCTTCTGGGCCACGATCGCCTTGAGGTTGAACGCCAGGTTCTGCCGCATCGCCGAGTGCATCTCGCGCGGGAACAGGTCCAGGATGCGGCTGATCGTCGAGGGGGCGCTGGAGGCGTGGATGGTTCCGAAGACCAGGTGGCCCGTCTCGGCCGCGTGCAGGGCGGCGCTGAAGGTCTCCTGGTCCCGCATCTCGCCGACCAGGATGATGTCCGGGTCCTGCCGCACGGCGTGCTTCAGCGCCACCTCCCAGTTGATGACGTCGATGCCGACCTCACGCTGGTTGATGACGCACTTGTCGTCCTTGAACGTGAACTCGATCGGGTCCTCGATCGTGACGATGTGGCAGCGCTCGCGGCTGTTGACGTAGTTGAGCATGGAGGCGATCGTCGTGCTCTTGCCCGAGCCGGTCACGCCGGCCAGCACGATGATGCCCTGGTCCTGGCTGGCGATCTCGCCCAGCACCGGCGGCAGGCCCAGGCCCTCGAAGCTCGGGATCGTGTTGTTCACGCGCCGGGCGACCAGCGCCAGGCGGCCGCGGCTCTTGAACAGGTTCACGCGGAACCGGGTCTCGAGGCCGTCGGGGTCGACCACGATGTGCGCGAAGTCGACGCCGCCCTCGTCCTCCAGGATCGCCCGCTGCCGGGTGGTCAGCAGCGGGTACATCAGCCGCTCCATGTCGGCGCCCGTCAGCGCCGGCAGCTGCATCTGGCGGAGCACGCCCGCCAGCCGCATCGCCGGGGGGAGGCCGACCTTCATGTGCAGGTCGGACCCCTTGTGCTTCATCGTCATCCGGAACAGCTTGTTCGCCTCGGGCTCGCTGTAGGACGACTCGATCGTCCCGGCTTCGATGGCGCTCGACATGGTCGGACCCCTGAAAGTGCGGTCGGGCGTGGCGATCGGCGGTCACGTGACGGAGGCGGGCCGTGGCCCGGGGCGGTGGCGGTCAGCCGGCGGCGACCGGCTCGGCGCCGGCGACCAGTCGCACGGGCACGCCGTGCTCGGCCAGGTACTGCTTGGTCTGGGCGATCGTGAATTCGCGGTAATGGAAGATGCTGGCGGCCAGCGCCGCCGAGGCGTGCCCCTCGACCAGCGCGGCCCGCAGGTGCTCGGGGTTCCCGGCGCCGCCGGAGGCGACCACGGGCACGGAGACGGCGTCGGCCACTGCCCGGGTCATCGCCAGATCATACCCGGTCTTGGTGCCGTCGGCGTCCATGCAGGTCAGCACGATCTCGCCGGCCCCCAGCCGCTCGACCTCCAGCGCCCAGGCCACCGCCTCCAGCCCCGTCGGCACTCGGCCGCCGTTGATGAAGACCTCCCAGCGCTCCCGGCCGTCGTGCTGCACCCGCTTCGGGTCGATGTTGACCACGATGCACTGGCTGTCGAACCGCCGGGCCGCCTTCCGG
>CAZUZD010000541.1:0-3064 GCA_964624465.1 uncultured Isosphaeraceae bacterium | reverse complement strand
GTCGGGGATCGACGTCTGCATCCGGACCGCCATCTCGTACTGGGCGATCCGGGTCTGGGTCTCGGGGTCCGCCAGGCTGGCGAACTCCTCCTGGTTGAGCTGCGAGAGGGTGTCGAGCATGCGGCGGCGGGTGCCGCTGTCGACGCCGGGCGGGTTGCTCAGGAACAGCACCGGGTCGCCCTGGGAGCGCAGGGCCACCCCCTGGTGCTTGGTGGGCAGGTTGCCCGAGCTCCAGAGCCGGTTGTAGAGCGCCTGGGCGTTGGCCTTGCTGGACCACGTCGAGGTCATGACCACGAACGCCGGCAGGTTCTGGTTCATGCTGCCCAGGCCGTAGCTGAGCCACGAGCCGAGGCTCGGGCGGCCGGGGAGCTGGTTGCCGGTGCAGATGTAGGTGACGGCCGGGTCGTGGTTGATCGCCTCGGTCCAGACGGTTTTGACGATCGCCAGGTCGTCGGCCATCTTCGCCGTGTACGGCAACAGCTCGCTGATCCAGGCGCCCGACTGGCCGTGTTGCGTGAACTTGAACTTCGACGGCGCGATCGGGAACCGGGTCTGGCCGCTGGTCATCGTCGTCAGGCGCTGGCCCTGGCGGACGGACTCGGGCAGGTCCTTGTCGAACCAGTCGGCCATGGTCGGCTTGTAGTCGAGCAGGTCCATCTGCGCCGGCCCGCCGTTCATGTGCAGGTAGATGGCGCGCTTGGCCTTGGGGGCGAAGTGCGGTAGCCCCGGCAGGCCGCCGAACTGCGCGGCATCCTGGCCGAAGGCGGCGCCGCCAAGGCCGAGGCCGCCGGCCTGCTGGATCAGGGTCGAGAGGGCGGCGGTGCCCAGCGACAGGCGGCTGGCCCTGCCGAAGAAGTGCCGCCGGGTCATCTGGGCGATGCGGTCCTGGATCGGGTCCATGGTCGGGTACTCTCTCCGTCCGGTCTGGGGGGAGCCTGGGCCCGCGTGGCCAGGCCGGGTCGGTTCAGTTCTTGGTGACCACTTCGTCGAGGTTCAGGAGCGTGCTGGCGATCATCGTCCAGGCGGCCAGCTCGGCCGGCGCCGGGGCGCCGGCCAGCGGCATCGGCGCGGTGCCGACCTTGACCAGCTCGGCGGCCGCCTCGGAGTTCGCCGCGTAGTGCCCGCGCAGGTCGGCCAGGGCGGCGGCCAGCGCCTGGTGCTCGGTGGCGCGGGGCGGCCGGCCGGTGACGATCTTGAACATCCGGACCAGGCGGGCGTCGTCGTCGATGCCCCCCTCGTTGAGGCCGCGCAGCGCCAGGCCGCGGGCGGCCTCGACGAACTGCGGCTCGTTCATGAGTTGCAGGGCCTGCAGTGGCGTGTTCGTGCGCTCGCGGCGCACGGTGCAGGCCTCGCGGCTGGGGGCGTCGAAGGTCGACATCTGCGGCGGCGGGCTGGTCCGCTTCCAGAACGTGTACAGGCTGCGGCGGTGCACCTTCTCGTGCCCGCTGTCGGGGCTGAACACCGCCGTGTCGCTGCCGACGAACCCGACCGCCTCCCAGAGCCCGCCCGGCTGCGGCGGCTTCACGCTCGGCCCGCCCTCACGCTCGACCAGCAGGCCCGAGACGTACAGGGCCTGGTCGCGGAGCATCTCGGCGTCGATCCGGAACCGCGGGCCGCGGGCGTAGAGCCGGTTCGACGGGTCCTTGGCCAGCGCCTCGGGCGTGACCTTCGCGACCTGGCGATACGTCGACGACATGACCAGCGTCTTGATCAGCCGCTTGACGTCCCAGCCGCCCTCGCGGAAGTCGACGGCCAGCCAGTCGAGCAGCTCGGGATGGCTGGGCGCCTCGCCCTGGCGCCCGAAGTCCTCGCTGGTCTTGACCAGGCCGGTGCCGAAGAGCTGCTGCCAGAACCGGTTCACGGCCACGCGGGCGGTGAGCGGGTGCTCGGGCGCGATCAGCCAGCGGGCGAACCCGAGGCGGTCGAGCGAGGCATCCGACGGCAACGGCGGCAGGAACCCGGGCGTGGCCCGCTTCACCTCGTCCTTGCGGCGGTCGTACTCGCCGCGGTCGAGCACGAACGCCGGCCGGGGCTCCTTGCGCTCCTTGAAGACGAGCGTCGTCGGGATCGTGCTGTTGTACTCGTCGCGACGCTTCTGCGCCGCGGCCAGCTCGGCCTTCAGCGGCGCCAGGGTGGCGGCCGGCCCGGCGGCGGCCGTCTCCAGGTAGTGGCCGATCAGCCGGACGACCTGCTCCTCGGTGCGCTTGCCGCGCTCGAGCTTGGCGACGTCGCGCACGTCCGCCGGCACGTCGCGGCCCGCCCGAACGGCGCGGACGAACCCGGCCAGGTTCGCGTACGTCTGGCCATCCTGCGGCGTGTAGGTCACCAGCCCGGCGCGGTCCCAGTGCACGTTGCCGCCGAACTGGGTGAACGCGAGGCCGCCGATGCGGGTGCCCGGCTTGATGCCGACCTTGGCCGCGTCGACCTCCAGCCGCACCCACTCGCCGGTGATCGGCAGGTCGCCCATGGCCACCTTCTCGGTGGTGCCGTCGGTGCCGAAGGCGATCGCGTTCTCGCCCCAGTACGCCCGGTGGCTCCAGGCGCCACTGTGGAACTGGAGCATGATCGACTTCGGCGGGTTCACCGGGTCGAGGAACACGTCGACGAAGAACCGGTCGCCGGCGCCGACCTTGAGCGCCGGGCTGGCGTCGGTGAAGAAGTGCTGCGACAGGCCCTCGGCCGTCATGCCGAACGACGTGGCGCCCGACTTCACCGGATGGTCCGGCCCGCTGACGAACGGCCAGGCGTTGTCGGCCGAGCCCTGGACGGTCGGCTTGGCGCCGGCGGGCAGGGCGTCGTCGACCCACACGTAGTCGTCGCGCTTCACGTACTCGGGCTGGTCGGCGTCGCGGCTGCGGTCGTAGGCGGCCACGGCGGCGGCGACGGCCTCGGTGTGGGCCTGGCGGGCGCTGGCGAGCTGGGCGTCAAACTCGCCGAGCTTGGTTTTCTGCTCCGCGCTGGGCACCTGCACGGCCGGCGCCCACGCCTTGGTGTTGCCGTCCATCGGGCTGCCGTCGATGGAGTTGAAGAAGGCGAAGAGCGAGTAGTAGTCCTTCTGCGTGAT
>CAZUZD010000540.1:0-3072 GCA_964624465.1 uncultured Isosphaeraceae bacterium | reverse complement strand
GCGCGCCCTGCCGCCGGCCGAGGCCGCCCACACGCCCGCCTCGCCGGCCCAGCTGCGGCTGATCCGGACCCTGGCCGGGCGGCGCGGCATCGACCCGGCCGAGCTCCTGCGCGATCACAGTGGGCCGGGTCGGCTCGAGGAGCTGACCCGCGCCAGTGCCGGTCGCCTGATCGACCGGCTCACCGCCGCGCCCCGGCCCTGAAGGGGCGGCCCCGTCCTGACGCCGAGTCTGTACCCTGGCTTCCCCACCCCGTCTGCCGACCGACCGCGTCGGCGAGGAGAGCGCATGGCACGACGACAGCGACCCACCGGGCCATTCCGGGCCCGACCCTCAGCGGCCGGCAGCCGGAGACCGGGCCGCCCCCAGCCGGCGTCACGTCCAAAACCACGCGGCTACATGGCCCCGGGCTTCCGGCCGCTCTGGGACCTGGCCCTGCCGGGGATCCAGGGGCGTGAGCGTCGCGAGCACTTCAACCGCATGGCGCTGGCGACCGCCGCCTCGGCCGGCCTGGCCGGCTCGGTGGCTGGCGCAGTCGTACTGGGGCCGGTGGGGTCGCTGGTCGGACTGGCCGGCGGCCTCTGGCTCGGCGGGCTGACCGCCGAGCAGCACCGGTTCTACCGGCCGTGAGTCCACGAGGGCGGTCCTGCAGGACCGCCCTCGTTTTTCTAGCCCTCGGCTGCCGCTCGCCGCGGGCGCCGCACGCAGCCACGCCCGGTCTCGGGGTTCGCTCGGGGCCCACAACACCATTCACCGCGACCGGCCGAGACCTGAGTCGCTGCTCCTGGCGCGCCGGTCAGGTCCTGATCATCGCAGCGCGGCAGTTCATGCGCGTTGGCGCAAGCAGAAGTTGGCACAGCTGTGCCAACTTCTGCTTGCGCAACTGCGCCACACATGGGTGCGCCGGCGGCCCGGAGCGGAGCACGGGACCTGGGGTTGACCCATCCGGACCGCCTTGCGGTCACCGCGCCGGCCGCTCCTGCTCGCGGATCCGGAGCAGGACCCGCCCGTGTCCGTCGGCATCCCGAGGGTCACCGACCGAGCTGTCCCGCTGCGGTCGAGCTCAGGGAGTCGAGGTCCAGCGGCTGGGCCTCGTACGGGTCGTCGTCGGGGTCGGGCGGGTAATCCAGCCGGTCGAAGAAGCGCTGCAGCGCCTCGCGGCTGGTGCAACGGGTCCCGCCGACCTGCACCGCCTCGAGCCGCACGCCGCGCAGGCCATGGCCCACCCAGCGGTACAGGGTCGAGACGTGGGCCCTGCGGCCCAGGCGCCGGGGTGGCAGCTCGCTGGCCGCCTTCGCGAGCGTGATCAGCTCCTCGGTCCGGATGTCGATCATCGGTGCGTTCCCTCTTCTGATGGGCAGGGTCGAATCCCGCCGCCACCCCGGCCAACCCGGAGCGTGCGCGGCTCTCGCCGGCAGGAGGCGCCGTGACGGCCGTCGTCCTGCCTGCGATGGCGGCCCGGGTCAGGATGTTCGACGGCCGCGTGCGGGCCGCCCCGGCCCTCGATCGAGCCGGCCCGGGGAGTGCCGCGACCGTCGCAGTGATGTGCGACCCGACGCGCGCCCGGGTACGTCGGAAAGTCACGAGTGCTCGGTTGCACCGGGTCCTCGGGACGAGGCGGCCCGAGCGTCGGAGACCATCGCCAGCCCGCGACCACTCGCTCGCCCTCGACACGGCCCCGCCCACGACCGCTGCCCGCGTGCCGGCAGGGTCGCGGGCGGCGCCGAGGGAGGGGTGCGACCGGGCGCCTCCCCTCGCGTGATCGGCAGGGGTCCGGCTCAATGCAGGATCTGCGTCGTCGGGTTCATGACGTCCAGGATGTCCAGGTCTTCGAGCGTCTCGGGGTCCGTGCCCACGTGGAGCAGCACCTGATCGAGCTGCCCCTTCAGCTCGCGGTTCCGCGCGACGGCCCCATCGACCAGGCCAAGGGTGAGGTGGGTGGTCTCAACGGCCTTCTGGACGCACTTGAATGCCTCGTGGACGTAGTCCATCATCATCTGGCACTGCTGCCGCAGGAGCTCCGCCAGCCGCAAGAGGACCTCGCTCTCCGCGGGCTGGCCGGCGAGCTCTCCGGTGCTGCCCTGCTGGCCGGTTCCGCCGCTCGTGAGAGCCGTTCGGGCCGGATCCGGGGTCGGAGTCCGAGCAGGCACGCCGCGACTGTCGGCCCGAGCCCGAGCCGACCGCGGGGACCCGGCGGACGATGGCGTCCGGCTCCGGCGGGTCTTCGGGGCCGGAGGGGAGCGGTCGGCCGACGCCGATTCCCCGCCACCCGCGGGACCGGCCTGCGCCGCCGCAGGACAACTCCGGCACCAGACCCGCTGGACTCGCTCCGGATCCGCGAGCGCCACCAGGGCCTCGGCGATGGCGGCGGGCGTGACCCCGGCGAGCTCGGCGGCCCGGGCCCGCGAGATTGTGGCGGCCCCCCGGGGCGGTCGGCCGCGACCCGCCTGGCAGCGGGTCGCCACCAGCAGGCTGCGGGCATCCGGCGCCAGCGCGTCGACCCGTTCGACGACGCCGGCGAGGGCCTCGGCCGGCTCCAGCGCCGCGTCCAGCTCGAGGGCCGGGCAGGCTTGGTCCCGGGCCTGGCAGAGCCGGTAGGTCGCCCCGCCGGCTACGAGCCGGTTGCGGTGGATTACCGCTGGCAGCGGCAGGCCGCCGGGCGTCTCGCCCAGCGCCTCGGCGGCGGGCTCGATGAGGTACTCGGGGGCGTCGGGTCGAATCACGATCAACGATCGGGAGCGAGTCTGAGAGGAACTGTCGGGCGGCATTCGTCCTTACTCCGAGATTTCGTGACCTGGTCAGGGCGGGATCAGCAGTCCTGACTCCGGACCGAGTTTGCAAATGCCGCCAGAGCGGGCGCAAGGCCCGGGTCACGAAACCGATGTGCGGGATTCTCGAAGCGACGAATGATCTCAGGCGACCCTGGCTGGTCCAGTCGAAGGTCCTGGATCAGAAGAAAGGGCTTCGATTGTGATCCTCAACGAGGACGGCAGGGAGGGGAAACGTGGACCAGAATTTAGAGACTTCTCGCTGAACCCGACTGTCTGTTGGGCTGTGTCACGCGGCCTCGCCAC